>JAFASQ010000431.1 GCA_019244395.1 Solirubrobacterales bacterium
CCTCGCGCAATGTCGCTACGAGGCCGTGCTAGCCGCCGGCGAGTAAGGAGACGGAGTCGAGCGCAGGAGGGCGCGGCTTCCGGTTTCCATGCAAAGCGCGATGCGGCGACTCGTCGGTCGTCGCAAACGAGAGACCCGAACCTGAGGCTGTTCAAGACGTACGCGACACGCGGAGCCGCTCGCTGAGCCCGACCCCGGGCTTTTCAGCTCCCGATCGACGGCATCCCCGTGCTTGTGGTGGAGCGGGGTGTCTGCGTGAGGGGTCGCCCGTCGGCCAAGGATGGCCGGCGGAATGGGCAAGGATGACGCTGGCCGAGCGTCTGCGTCTAAGTAACCATCTAGGCGGCGAGTTGCAAGGCGATCGTTGCCCGGAATCGTTGCCCGAGGTGAAACAGGCCACGGACGACTCGCCGAAGTCGGTGCTAAAGAAGCGGATTTGCAGGTGAATCCGCAATGGGCGGCACTGGGCTCGAACCAGTGACCTCCTGCTTGTAAGTCCGTCGACGCGACTTCGCGGCGTCTAGCGCGCGACCGGCCCGACAAGGCCGGAAGCGAATCGAACCTTATGCGGCCGCGGCGAACGCCGCCTCAATCGCGGCCGGGGCAACGTGAACCCGCTCGGGCAGCGTCACGATCAGCTCGCGGTCCCGGTCGAGCAGCCACTTTGCGTTGATGATCGTCAGCCCGATGATCTTGCCGGCCGCGTCGAAGCGCAGCACATGTCCCTCGGGGGTCTGCTCGCTGTCGGCCGCGGCCTGGCGCTCGCCGATATGCAGGTAGAGCACATCCCCCGACGCGTCGTAGCTCGCGTGGTTAAAGGTGAGCGGTCCGATCTTCACGATCATGGCGTCCATCCCGGCAGGTCTTTGCGGTTGCCGTAGGCGGTCACGACGCGCGCCGGCACGGACTCGTAGTCTACGACCACCATCAGCCGCCGGCTCGGGCCCAGCCCGTGACGCCAGTAGCGCTCACGCCCGGGTCGGGGATCGGAGCCGCGGTGATCCGGTTCCGCGACAGCCGATAGGGTCGCTTCGCGGTGAGGTTCCAACTCGGGGTGCTCGTCGATGATGTGCCGCCATCCCGCCAGGTCGAGCACTACGCCGCCGGCCGTCGGGATCGACCGTTTCGCTGGATGTCACGTGGCCGCCGGAGCGGGAACGCTGGCATGCGCAAAAGCCGCGTCGAGGCGCTCGAGCTCCTCCGGACGCGCCTTTGCGCTCACATAGCGGTCGGTCGTCGAGAGCTTCCGATGACCCAGGAAGTCGCGGACAAAGACCGCGTCCGAAGTACGTGCGACGAGGCTGCCAGCAGCATGCCGCAACCCGTGCAGACGGACCGGTCGCAGCCCGGCCGCCTCGCAACCACGCTTATAGCGGCGCCGGAGGGCAGAGGCATCGAGCCGGCGACCAAACCGGTTGACCAGCACGTAGTCCTCGGCAGCCGTGAAGTCCTCGCGCGTGCTGAGTCGCGCGAGCGCATGCACCGCGGGCATCGGTAGCGGCACGATCCGTGCCCGGCCATCCTTCGGCAGTCCCTCCACGCCGGCCGATAGCCCGCGGCGAACGAACAGCAGCCGGCTGTCGAGATTGACGTCGCCCCAGCGCAGCACGAGCATCTCCCCCAGCCGCAGGCCGGTGTAGAAGAGCAGCCGGAACGCCTCCGCGTCCTGACGGTCCTCCTGGTGGCGCGCCTCACGCTCGGCCTCGTCGAAGATCTCTCGGGGCTCGCGGTGTCGTCCTTGCTCGCACGTACGGGCGAGTGCCTCGACCTCCTCGACCTCGTAGTAGTCAAGCGCCGCCGGCGGCGCCTGCCGACGCTTGTCGGTCCCAACCACCGGATTCGATGGAAGCTCGAAGCTGTCCGCCCGGCAGCCGTAGGTGAATATCGACTGGAGTACCTCTCGGTGCTTGTTGACGTTGCGCGGTGTCAGACCCTCCGTGTCGAGCGCGCGCAGGAAGCTACTGACCTCGGCGGTTGTGACCTCGTCGGCGGGCCGGTCGCCGAACGCCTTCATGATCCGCCCCGGGCTAGTCCCGGAACCCCGCTTGAACGGCTCGCCTGGCTCGCGCAGTAGGAAGCGATAGTCCTTCACCGTCGAGGGCTTCGCCCCCCAGACCTCCTCGAGCCAGCTCAGCCAGTCATGCGCGAGCGCGCGGACGGTCCGCTCCGCCGCCGCGCGGCGTGCCGCCTCGGCCGCCCCCTCCTCGAGCTCCTCGACGTGCGCGGCCATCGCCGCCGTCGCGGCGTTGTTCGCGGCGCGTTCGTCGAGCCAGTCCTCGGGGCACCGGCCGCTTCGTTTCCGCCACGTGCCCGACGCGTCCTGAACCTGCCAGGCGCGCCCGAGCCGGCGCTTCTTCAGGCGCCACTCCTCACGAGGCCCGAGGCGGTAGCGCCACTGGGCGTCCCAGTACGCCTTGCCACCGGAGCCGGCGCGCCCCGAACGACCAGATTCGTCTGCTCCAGACCCTCGAGCATGCCGAAATCGTACGCTCCAGCCCGGATTGGGCATCAGATTTTTGAAAACAGCCCATGAACACTGGGGATTGGGCATCAAATTGGGCATCAAACGGGCCCAAAATAGGCCCAAAAACCGCCCTTCGTCAAAATAAATGCCTGCAAATCCGCCAACTGCACTTCCATACCTGGATCGCACCCAGGAGGTCGCCGACTAGCTCCATCGTCTAGGTCCTGCAAAGCGGGACCTTTTTGTTTGCACGGAAGCGGGCGGCCAGCCCGACAGAGGAGGGCCGCGGGTACCAAACGGGTACCTCAGCCTCCGCGACGACGGCGCTGCAGCCGTCGCTACGGCCGACGGAAGATGTCGTCGGTTCCGATCCGCCGCCAGACGATGTGCGGCTCACCAGCAAGAACCTCGGGGCCGTATGCGCACGTCGCTCGGCCGTCCGGCGCCCAAGTTATCTCCCACACCCCCGCCTCGCCCTGGACGCGCTTGACGCGTAGCTGCGGTGCAAACGACTGGTTTGGGAAGCCAGAGATGAATAACGTCAGCGCGTCGAGGAATGCCCGGCGCTGCTGAGGTCCGAGTCGCTGCCAGTCACGAAGGAACCGGGGCAGCTCTTCGTGGGTCGGCACCCCTCAGTCCGACACAGCTGGCGGCACGCTCTCGAGATGCGAGATGAAATCTTCGGTGCTGCGATAGACAACGCCTGCACCCCGGGCGAGCTCGGCTTCTGCCTCCTGCTCCCGCTCCTGCCACTCGGGCGTCCAGAACCAAGCCTGGTCAGGATCGATCGGCCCCTTGATGATCCCGCGCAGAAGCACACCCGCGCCCTCGACGGCGCTGTCCGGGAGTTCGTCGATCAGCTTGTGAAGTTCGGCCTTCGTCACGAGTCGAATTCTCGCACCACTCCGGGCCTCGCCACGGAATGCGAGTCGCGCGACCGGATCGTGCTCACGACTCGACAGCCGCGAGGAAGGCGGCGCCCTCCTCCTGGCTGAGGTCTTCGATGACCATCCCATCGTGCGGAGGAAGCGGGCGAGTGCGACGCAGCAGCTCCTCGACTGGCAGCTCGAGATGCTCTTCACGGCTGTCCGGTGCGTTCGTCGACACGCTTCAAATATAGGCTGCTGCCGGGCGGCGAATCGGTGATCCACCTGCCCGGCAACTGGACAACCAGCGTTGGCTCGGCTGTTTCACGAGCCGAGGTCCCGCGCGGCCGCAGACCCCGCCGTGCGCACGGCGAGCCGCGCGTCCTTGATCGCGGCCTCGGCCTCGATCCGTGGCCTGTCGTCAAGCTCGTCAATGACGTGCCCGTAGCGGGTCAACGTCAGCCGCGCGTCGTGACCGAGCTGGCGCGCGACGAAGATGACGCTGCGTCCCTCGTGGAGCAGCAGCGAAGCAAAGCTGTGGCGCAAGTCGTATGGGCGCGCGTGCGCCAAACCAGCCGCCTGCGTCGCCCGATTGAACGCCCGCGACGCCAGGACTGATACGCAGCCTGCGTCCAGGGGTGGCCTTCCTTGCCAGGGAACACGAGGTCGGAGTCGGCTGGGCGGCCGGCGGCCATCCGCCACTCCCGCAGGTCATTCGCAAGCGGCGCAAGGAGACGAACCGTGCGGTGCTGCCGCGTCTTGGTGTCGGACTCCTCGCCAAGCGAGATCGCCCGCTGGATGAGCAGGGTCTGCTCGCGCACGTCTCGCCAGCGGAGCCCGAGTGCTTCACCCGGGCGAAAACCCGCATACGGGAGCACAGAGATGAGCGTCGCGTCGCGCGCCTCGAGTGCTGCACGCATTGCCTCGACCGTCGCGGGCGAGAGCGGTTGTACCTCTTCGCGCCGAGGCGATCTCGCCTTCTTTACGCGCCGGGCAGGATTCGCCGAGAGGTGCCCACCCACGAAGGCGTGCTCCAGGATCGAGCCGAGCAGATCCATCGCATGACGAACCGCAATAGGCCCCGCCCCAGACCCCAAGCGGTCGGCCTGCCAGCGCCCGATGACCTCTGGCGTGACCTCACGCAGCGCGATAGAGCCGAGGTAAGGACGGAGCTGGTAGTCGTACAAGCTCGCGTAGTGCAGCCGCGTCTTCGTGGCGAGTGTTGCAGCATGAGCAGCAGCCCAGGTGCCGGTCACGTATTCGCCGAGAGTCTCGGCGCCGGCATCAAGCGCTGCGAGGCTGCCTGCTCGTCGTTGGCGTCGCACCTCCGCGTCGAAGTCGCGGGCGTCGCGGCGTGAGCTGAACGTACGCGCACGGTTGCGCCCGTGCTGCCGCCACCGCACGCGCCACACGACTTCGCCGCCCGCCCGGGTTACCTTCTCGACGCTCATCGCGAGCCTCCCCGAACGCCGCCGCGTGCCGCTAGGGTCTCTCCGCACAGAACTGAGCGCAACGAGGGACCTGCCGCTTTCGGAGCGGGAGGAAGCGCGGGGCGCCGACGGGTCGTCGCGCGATGCACTTCCGGCGCGGACGCCCACTCGCTGACTGCATCTGCCGAATGATCCAACGCGACCCGCGCTTGACGGCCTTCAACTCGCGCCGCGCGATGGCATCGGACCACCTTGGCCGACACACCGAGTTCCTCGGCGAGCGACACAACGGTGTACGCCGAATGCGCTTCGATACGGTCCGATTGCCCCTCCTGCAGATGAGGCAGCAGGCGCCGAGCCAAGACGGCGAGGTCCTGATCGCTCAGTCCGTCGAGTAGCAGAGACGTCAGCGTGTGCGCTGCGCTCACAACGGCGAGGGGCCGCTCGCCAGAGCGATTCGCGAGTCCGCCATCCCCGCCTTTCAGCGGGCAGGCACGAGCGATGCGGGAGGCGTCGCTGTCGGTGGAGCCAGCGCCCCCGTGGAGTAAGCTTGCATTGTCGGGACCTTCCTGTTAGGTCTCGGCCAGACTCCGGGGTGTTGGTGGCACCGCGGGGGTCACACTTTGAATTACAGTAGGTAAGTAGGGTACACCCGGACTCGAACGTGATTAGTCACCTTCATATCGCTAGTTCACGTAATCTGGGTGTGTCACCTCCCGGACGTTGGTTGTTTCCACGGCGCGCCATGACATGGCTCCACTATCGGCTGACGTAAGTCCAGGCAGGGTCAGCCGTTTTTGCGCGGGTTGATTACCTAGGCACTCTTACTTTGCGTCCTCCGCCCGGTTGCCGCGGCCGCCCCACGCTGACCCTTTACCAGCTTCGAGGCTACGCGATCCGGAGGATCTTCTGTGTAATCGAGCGAGTCCCTCGACCTGCCCAGCATCGACGCCCGATCCGGTGACGGCCTGGATGGCCGTCGCCGGAGCGGGCGTAATCCTGCGGAAGGCGACGTTGGACGCGCTGTTGCTCCCGCGAATCGCCGCAGCCGTCGCCAACCCCCTGGCCGGACGAGGGACTCGATGCCGCCTTCGGAAACGACAGCCCGGACCGTCAGACCGCGCTCCGGCGCCCGCCCCCCTGAGAACCGATACCCCGAGCGCCCGCTCGTTCATCCCGCTGCGTGGGTGCCGAAGACCCGTTCGCTGCCGCATCCCGACCGGCAGCATCTGACGAACATTGGCCCGCGCGGCCCGCTCTGGCGATCGCCGAGGCGGAAGACTCGCGCTCGCGTTCAGGGGCGTCGGTCACCGCGCACAACTCAGGCGCCCATCAGGACCCGTCCCCAGGCTCCCCGCGTTGGGACCTCGCGCACCGGCGCTCCCCCGCGTAGACGCTACGCTCTCCGAAGCCCGGATCCGTCAGCCGCACCGGACGTGTCATCACTCGACCACCAGCGCAGCCTGCCAACCGGCAGTGTGCCTGGCGGCGCGACCAGCATCGGTCGCGGCTCGCAGCGTCGGTGCTTCTGTTCACCCACGCCTTCGCCGTCGAGGATGATCTTCCGGCTCGCGAGCATCTCGTGGAGTTCGGCAAGCTGCGGGAACTCGGCGGTGCAGTTCCGACCTGGACGCGACCTAATGGAGACGCACCGACCATCGAAACGCAGCTGCGCCCGAACGCCGTCCCACTTGACCTCGAGTGCCAATCGGTCGCCACGGGCGCGTGGCCCGCGATCGCCAGCATCGGCGCGATGAACCGGGGGAGCTCCTCGAGGGCCGTCAGGCACCGAGGGAGAGTACGCCCGACGGACCAGCGACGGCTGATCG
>JAFASQ010000511.1 GCA_019244395.1 Solirubrobacterales bacterium
ACCGCCACCAGGATCTCGGCCACGACTCCGGAGGCCGGTGCCGGCACCTCGGTGTCGATCTTGTCGGTGGAAATCTCGGCGATCGTCTGGTCGGCCTCGATCCGGTCGCCCACCTCGACCCGCCAGGCCACGACGGTGCCCTCGGCCACCGATACCCCCATCTGGGGCATGGTCACATCGACGAGCGTCCCGGTAGCGGAGGGGCTAGTAGGCGAGGAGCTCACGGCACGCCTCCCTCACTCGATCGACGCCGGGCAGCACCGCCTGCTCAAGCGGCGGCGAGAACGGGATCGGAACGTCCGGTGTGGCCACCCTTACCACCGGGCCATCCAGCGACTCAAATCCCTTCTCGGCGATCAGCGCTGCCACTTGGGCGCCCGCGGCGCACATCTGGTTTGCCTCGTCGACGATCACCACCTTCGAGCACCGCTCCACCGAGTCAAGGATCGCCTCCTCGTCGAGTGGCACGAGCGATCTCAGATCCAGCACCTCGACCGACGCGCCGTCGAGCCCGTCCGATACCGCCTCCAGCGCCACCGGCACCATGGCGCCGTAGGCGATCACCACCAGGTCTGACCCGGGCCGCGCCACCCGGGCCGTAAACGGTGTCTCAAAAACACCCGAAGGGACCTCGTCGCGAACCCGCCGGTACAGGTGCTTGTGCTCCATGAAGCAGACCGGGTTGGGGTCGTGAATCGCCGAATGCAACAAGCCCTTCGCATCCGCAGCCGTCGACGGCGCCACCACCTTGATCCCCGGCGAATGCATGAACCACGCCTCGGGGTTCTGGGAATGGAATGGCCCGCCAGAGAACCCGCCCCCGGAAGGCAGCCGGACGACAAGCGGCACGGCCAGGCCCTGCCGATAATGCATCTTGCCCGCGACGTTGACCAGCTGGTCGAAGCCGCAGGAGATGAAGTCGGCGAACTGCATCTCGCACACCGGCCGCATGCCGACGACCGCCGCGCCGATCGCGGTGCCGATGATCCCCGATTCGGCCAGCGGCGTGTCCATCACGCGATCAGGCCCGAACTCTTCGATGAACCCGTCGGTGACTTTGAATGCGCCGCCGAATACGCCGATGTCCTCGCCCATCAGGAGGACACGGTCGTCGGAACGTAGCTCATCGCGCAGCGCGGCCGAAATCGCCTGGAGATAAGTCAAGGTGGGCATCAGGCCTCACCCCCGAAAAAGCCACTCCACGGCGCCTGGCCATCGCCCAGCGGCTCGGCCTCGCCGGCGCAGAAGACGCCGTCGATCGCGGTCGACGGATCGGGCATCGGGGCGGCCAGCGCCTCCTCCGCGGCCGCGTCGATCTCCGCCTTGACCGACGCACGCAGCCCATCGACGTCCTCGCCGAGATCACGCAGCCGCTTCTCCTGACGCTCGATCGGATCGCGCTTGCGCCACTCCTCGACCTGCTCCTTGGGCACGTACTTCATGTCGTCGTGCGCGGCGTGACCGTGCATGCGCATGGTCACTGCCTCGATCAGCGTGGGGCCATCGCCGGCCAGCGCCCGCTCGCGCGCCGCCCGCGCCGCCTCGAACATCGCCTCGACGTCGTTCCCGTCGACGGTGACGCCGACGAATCCGTAGGCGGCGGCCCGCTCCACCGGGTCGACCGCGAACTGCTTGTCCAGAGGCGTGGAATACGCGTACTGGTTGTTTTCCAAGATAAACACGACCGGCAGCTTCTGCACGCCGGCCCAGTTCATGGCCTCGTGGAAGTCGCCGCGGGAGGTCGAGCCGTCGCCGAACCAGGTCATCGCGCAGCGCTGCTCGCCGCGGAGCTTGAACGCCATCGCCATCCCGGTGGCGACCAGCGTCATGTCGGGCAGCATCGAGACCATCCCGACGCATCCGAGTCGCCGGTCACCGAAGTGCACGTTGCCGTCGCGCCCGCCGGTGATCCCCATGGCGCGGCCCATGTACTGGGCGAGGATCCGCGTCGGCGTGACGCCGCGGATCAGGTGTGCGGCGAGGTCCCGGTGCAGGATGCACAGCCGGTCGCGCGGGCCCATGGCGAACGCGGCGCCGGCCGATACTGCCTCCTGTCCGTATCCGTCGTAGAACGAGCCGGGGACCTTGCCCTGCCGATACAGCGTCATGGCGCGTTCCTCCAGGCCGCGCATCAGCAGCATCGCGCGCAGGAGCCAGACGCGATCCTCGAGTGTCAGGTGCTCTACCGCCGCCGCCCCGGCGGCAGCAGGCTCAGCCGTATGAGTGGCCATCTCTTGAGTTTCCCTTTCTCCGTGGGCCGGACCGGGATCTCCGCTTCCGGACCCGGGTTCACCGAGCCGTCCGGGATCTCCGGCCGAGCTCAAGATTCGGGTAGCGCGAGTTTATTCCACGTCCCACCGACACCATTACCCTTGACGTATGGAGAGCGCCCGGCTGTCGCACACGCGCGCGCGCCTGGTGCGCATGCGCTGGCGGCGGGCCGGTGCCTGGCTGTGGCCCGCGTTCATGGCTCTGACGATCGCCGACGCGGTGATCGGGCACGCGCTGCCGCCCGTTGGCGCTACCGAGTCGCTTGCCGCGGCTGCCCTGCTGGCGCTGCTCTTCAACATACTGGGGGTCCTGTTGCTGTCGCGTCCGCTCGGCTGGACGCTGCGGCGATGGCGACCTGACCTGCCCGGGTTTGTGGCGCGCGACTATGGAGGCACGGTCGTCGTACTGGCCGTGACGGCGGCTTTGCTTGCCGCCGGCTTGATCCACCGCTCCGCGATCGAGGCCTCCCACCGCGCAATGCAGGATGCGATCGCCCGCGCCCAGGCCTGGATCGGCGACCGCGCTCCTGACGAGTTCCGCCGCAACCTCCGCTTCGTCAACCTGCTCGAGATCCAATCGGGCACGATCTACCGCGCCTGCGTCCCCAGCGCGGCCGACACCAAGAGCTACTGCGTGATCGTCAACCGCAGCTTCCCCTTCGAGCGGAGCGTCACCTTCTCCGGCTCCGAGCCGAACTCCGTGCTGGGCGCCGGCACGCGCTAGCCGGGGGTGCGCGGTCAGGACGTCAAGCGCGCGGTCCTGATCGCGAGCATCCTCGGCTCCGGCATCGTTTTTCTCGACCAGACGATCGTCAACGTCGCACTGCCGGCGATCCGCTCGAGCCTGCACGGCAGCCTGGCCGACCAGCAGTGGGTGGTCGAGGGGTACCTCCTGACGCTGGCCGCGCTGCTGCTGCTCGGTGGATCGCTGGGCGACGTCCTCGGCCGCAGGCGCGTATTCACCGCCGGTCTGATCGGCTTCGGCGCCTGCTCGCTGGCCTGTGCCCTTGCTCCGACCGCCCCGTTCCTGATCATCGCACGGGCCCTCCAGGGGATGGCCGGCGCGCTGCTCGTGCCGAGCACACTGGCGCTGATCGTTGACCACTACGAGCCCGACGAGCGCGGCGCCGCCATCGGCACCTGGACCGCGTGGACCGGCGTGGCCACCGTGATCGGGCCGGTCGGCGGCGGCGCGCTCGTGGAGGCGGCATCGTGGCGATGGATCTTCCTCATCAACCTGATCCCGGTGGCCGTCACCGTCGCGCTGCTGCGGCGGCTGCCACCCGACCACCCCCAGGCTGGGCGCATCGATTGGATCGGCGGGCTGCTCTGCGTGCTCGGGCTGGGCGGGCCGGTGTTCGGTCTGATCGAGCAGGCGCGATACGGATTTGGAGATCCTCGTGTGCTCATACCGCTGATCGGCGGATTCGCGCTGCTCGCCGGCTTCCTGGCCTGGGAGCGGCGCGCGCCCGAGCCGATGATGCCGCTGCACCTGTTCGCGGTGCGCAACTTCACGGTCGGCAACCTGACCACCCTGTCGGTGTACGGCGGCCTCGCCGTGTTCACGTTCTTCCTCGTGGTGTTCATCCAGCAGGTGGGCGGCTACACGCCGCTTGCGGCAGGGCTCTCGCTCCTGCCGATCACGCTCATGATGTTCGCCCTCTCCCGGCGCTTCGGCGCGCTGGCCGGGCGGTTCGGTCCGCGCCCGTTCATGTCCGCCGGCCCGATCGTGGCCGGCGCCGGCCTGCTCCTGTTCGCCCGCGCGGGCATCAAGCCGAGCTATCCGGGCGTGGTGCTGCCCGGCGTGCTGGTGTTCGGCCTTGGGCTCGCCGCGACGGTGGCGCCGTTGACCGCGACCGTGCTCGGGTCGGTGCCGGCGCGGCATTCAGGGCTGGCCAGCGGGACGAACAACGCCGTCGCGCGCGTCGCCGGGCTGCTCGCGATCGCCGTAGTCGGCGCCGCCGTGTCGGCCGGCTTCACCTCGCGCCTGGAGCACGACCTCGCCCGCACGCGGGTTTCGCGCGCGGTCGTTCAGTCGGCGAGCCGGCGGCCGCTGGTCACGAGCGGGCCGCGAACAATCCACCACGCCCTCGTCGACGCCTCGATCCACGCCTTCAGGCTGGGCATGGTGATCGCCGCGGCGCTGGTCGCGCTCGGCGGCCTGATCGCCGCCGTCGGGATCGAGAGCAGCGGCCACCCCCGCCCGCAGGGTAGCCTTCCGGCGCCTTGACAGCAGAGCCAAAACCATTCGTGGCGCTGGTCACCGGGGCGTCGAGCGGGATCGGCGAGGCCACCGCGCGGCGGCTGGCCGGTGAGCGGGGCGCCCGGCTCGTGCTCGTGGCCCGCCGCAGAGACCGCCTGGAAACCTTGGCGCGCAGCCTCGGCGGCGCCACCGTGGTCCCGGTCGACCTCGTCGAGCCCGGCGCGCCCGCCACCGTGCTCGAGGCGGTTGGCCGGGCGCACGGCGAGCTCCACCTACTGGTCAACAACGCGGGCGCCCGCTGGGCCGGCACCTTCGCCGACACCGGATGGGAAAACGTCGAGCGCCACATGAAGATCAACTTCGAGGCGCCGGTCAGACTGACCGAAGCGTTGTTGCCGCTGCTGCGCGCGACCGCGGCCAAGAAGGCGCACCTCGTAGCCATCGTGAACGTCTCGAGCACGTCGGCCCGCGTCGCCCGTCGCGGTACCGGCGGGTACTCGGCGAGCAAGTTCGCGCTGGCCGGCTGGAGCGACTCGCTCGCGGCCGAGGAGCGCGAGAACGGGGTGCACGTAGGCCTGGTGCTTCCGGGCTTCGTGGCCACCGAAGGATTCCCCCAAGCCGAGTTGCGAGCCCACCCGCTGCTTCGACGTATCGTCTCCGCGCCCGACGCCATCGCAGAGGCGATCGTGGACTGCGGATTGCAGGGCAAACCCGAGCGCTATGCGCCGCGCCCGTACTGGATGGCGGCCGCCGCGCGGATTATGGCGCCGCGGCTCGTCCGCCGTGCGACCGCGGGCGGCACCTTCACGCCTGCGACCGGCGC
>JAFASQ010000420.1 GCA_019244395.1 Solirubrobacterales bacterium
GGATCTCAAGGGCGACCTGCACTGCCACACAACCGCCTCGGACGGCACCGCGTCGATCGAGGAGATGGCGCTCGCCGCCCGCGCGGCGGGTTACGAGTACCTGGCCATCACCGACCACTCGGCGTCGTTCGGCTTCGGCGATGAGGTCTCGCCCGAGCGCCTGCGCGAGCAGATCGCGCACATCCGCGCCGTCGACATCGACCACCTCGAGCTGCTGGCCGGCTCGGAGGTCAACATCCTCCCGGATGGCTCGCTGGACTACGACGACGAACTGCTGAGCGAGCTCGACTGGGTGATCGCCTCGGTTCACTCGTCGTTCCGGATGTCAGCCGAGCAGATGACCGCGCGGATGATCCGCGCGATCGAGCACCCGCTGGTCGACGCGATCGGCCATCCGTCGGGCCGTAAGCTCGAGCGTCGCGCGCCGTACTCGTTGGACATCGAACGGGTGATCGAGGCCGCCGCACGCACCGGCACGATGGTCGAGATCAACTCGAATCCCGACCGACGTGACCTGAACGACATACACGCGCGGGCCGCGGCGGCCGCGGGTGTGCCGATCGTGATCAACACCGACGCGCATCGCACCGCCGGCTTCGCGGTGGCGCGCTACGGCATCGCCACCGCGCGGCGCGCCTGGCTGACCCCCGCCCAGGTCATCAATACGCAGTCCTGGGACGCGGTCCAGGCGCTGCGTCCGCGCCACCGCCTAGCGTCTTCGCGACCCGCCGCCCGAGCGCGGCGCCGTGCGCGAGCCTGACCCCGGCTTCTTGCCATAGGCACTCGGTACCGCCGGCGTGCGGTGACTCGGAGTCCTGGCCCCACGGACGCCGCGGGCGTCAGCGCGCGGCCCATCCAAGGGCAGAGGCTCGTATTTGCCGCGGCGCTGAATCCACACGAACCAGGCCAGCCCGGCGAGGCACACCAGTGTCGCGATCCAGAAGTTCAGCCGCATGCCCAGGACGTGGTTCGAGTAGTCGATCCGGATCGTTTCCTCGAAGATGCGAAAGCCGGCGTACCCGGCGACGTACAGCGCGAACAGTCCCGGCGGCTTGATCCGCCGGTGGCTGCCCAGCCAGATGAGGAACCCCGCCAGCCCGAGATTCCAGATGATCTCGTACAGGAACGTGGGCTGAAACGTCGCGTACTGGCTGAAGTGCGGCGGGCGGTGGTCCGGACTGATCTTCAGCGCCCAGGGCAGCTTGGACGGCTTGCCGAACAGCTCTTGGTTGAAGTAGTTGCCGAGCCGCCCGATCGCCTGGGCCGCGAGCAGCCCGGGCGCGAGCGCGTCCATGAAGCGCAGGCTGTCCGCCCAGGTCAGACGCCGGCGGATGACATAGAAGCCGACGAGCACCCCGGCCGCGATCCCGCCCCAGACCCCTAGCCCGCCCTTCCAGATCGCGAACGGCCCCCACCAGTGCGGAGGAACCTGGCTCGGCGTGGTGATCAGGAAGTAGATTCGGCCGCCGATTAGACCGGCCGGGAAGCCCCAGGCCGCCGCCTCGTAGCAGAGATCCGGATCGCCGCCGGCTCTCCGCCACCGCCAGCGCGTCACGAAGATCGCCGCCGCTACCGCGAACACGTAGGCCAGCCCGTAGGCATGGACGAACAGCGGTCCGATGTAGAAACCGTTCTGGGACGGGCTGGGAATGTATGCCGGGTAGATCACGCGCGCGGGCGGGCGCGGCGGGTCCGGCCCGACGCCCCGTTGAGCTCGAATAGATTAGAGCGGAACCCCGGCGTACGGACGAGCCGGATCGGCTGCAGCGGCGAGGTCTTGTCGACGTAGAAGCGGGCGCCGTCCCGCTGCTCAATCGCCCGCACGGCGGAGGCCTGGCGGCGCCAGGCCAGCGCCCATATGATCGCGAACCCGGTGGCGACCGCCGGCACCTGGGGCACCAGGAAGGCCAGCGCCCCGGCGCCGACGGTCGAGACGAGCAGGGGCCACAGGCGGTTGAGCATGGTGCGGGCGGGGTTGACCGCGGGCAGCGAGGCCTGCGTGCGCGCGCTGGCCAAGAGCGACGCGATCGGCCCCGAGGTCTCCGCCCGCCGGCCCAGCCAGATTCCGGTCGCCGCAGCCACCAGCCACCAGGCGGCGGCGAAGGGCACGATCAGATCGTTGCTGGCACCGGTGGCGCCGGCCACGGTAAGCGCGGCCAGCACACTCGCCGCGCCCGCGCTGGCCAGTACGGTGGTGCGCAGGAAATCTGTGAACCGCACGCCCGTTTGCCCCGGCGCGCCTCAGTCGGCGGCCAGAGCCGCGAGCAACTCGGTTACGCCCGCGGTGCCATCGACCACCACGTCGGCCTCGTCTGTGATCTCCGATGGTCCCTCGTCCGAGCGTACCCCGACCCTGATCGCGCGGGAGATTCGGCCCTCCTCGGCGAGCGCGACCAGCGCGTGGAAGGCATCGAGATCGGTGACGTCATCGCCCACGTACAGCGCGACGTCCACGTCGGCGTCGGTCAGGAAGGCGGAGATCCCGGCCCCCTTGTCGATCCGCACGGGCGGGCGCACCTCGAGCACCTTGCGCCCCCAGTGGGTGCGCAGGCCGGCCGCCTCGGCCTTGGCCGCGATCGCATCGATCGCCGCGCGAGCCGCCTCCTCGTCGCGCGCGCCGCGCCAGTGGAAGGCGACGATCGGCCCCTTGTCTTCGAGGCGAACCCGGAGCCGGCGCAGCTCGGCGGTGTCGGACTCCCGCGCGAAGTCGCGGATGCGCTCGGTCCACTTCTCGACGTCCTGATCGACCACGGGCTCGGTCCAACCCGCGCGCAGCTGCTCGGCGCCGTGCGAGCCGAGATAGGAGATGGTTCCGAGCGAGACGATGGCGCGCGCCTCCGAGGCGCGGCGGCCGCTCACGCACGCCACCACCCCATAGCGGCGGGCCACCTGGGCCAGCAGCTGGCGGGTCGGCTCGGGCACTCGCGCGTCGGCCGCGTGCTCGACGATGGGCGCCAGCGTGCCGTCGATGTCGAACAGGATCGCCGCGCGCGGTGGGTCGGCCCGCAGCGGCCCGAGCGCGTCGGACAGGAGCGCGGAAGTCACCGCTCTAGTATGCCCCCTCGGAGGTGTTCGCCGTGTCCAACGATCCCGTTCTTCTACTGCACGGGCAGCCGGGTGCGGCGGCGGATTGGCAGGCGTTGCGTGCGGCGCTCGGAGACGCCCGGCAGACCATCGCCGTCGACCGGCCCGGGTGGGACCAGCGCTCGGCGGTAACCGACCTGGCAGGGAACGCGCGCGCGGCCCTGGCGACGCTCGACGGGGCCGACATCTCCCGCGCGACAATTGTCGGCCACAGCCTGGGCGCGGCAGTGGCGGCCTGGCTGGCCTGCTCTTCGCCGCGGCGGGTGGGACGGCTCGTGCTCGTCGCGCCGGCGGCCAACGTCGACTCGCTCGGCGCGCTCGACTACCTGCTGGCGGTCCCGGTCGCGGGCTGGCTCCTTTCGGTGGGGGCCATGGTGGGCGGCGGGCTTTTGCTCGGCACGGGGCCTGTTCGCCGCTGGGTGGCCGAGGCCACGGCGCTCGATGAGCGCTACCTGCGGGCGGCCGGCCGCATGTTGCTGGCGCCGGCCGCGTGGCGGTCGTTCGTGCGCGAGCAGCGCATCCTGGTCCGGGATCTCCCCGGGCTCGAACGCCGGCTCGGCGTGATCTCGACGCCGACGACGATCGTGGCCGGCCGCGCGGATCACGTGGTGCCGATCGCCGCCGCCCGGCACCTCGCGAGGCAGATCCCCGGCGCCGAACTGGTCGTCGTCGAGGGCGCCGGCCACCTTCTGCATGTCCAGCACGCCGCGCGGCTGGCCGAGCTCATCGCCGGCACGTGACCTACCGCTGGGTCGATCACACAGCGGATCTCGAGCTCGAAATCGAGAGCCCCAGTGAGCCTGCGGTTTTCGAGGAGGCGCTCCGCGCGCTGGCCGAGCTCCTGGCGGAATCCGACGGGCACTCGGACGCCACTTCAACGACTCGGCGGGAGGTCACCGCCGAGGCGCCCGACCGCCCCACTCTCCTCGCGGCCTGGATCGAGGAGCTCGCGTTTCTGGCCGAATCCGAGGGGTTCGTGGCAACGCGGATCGTTGAGATCAACCTGGCCGGCGGCGGCCTGCGCGCCACCGTCGCAGGCGCTCTCGGCGACCCGCCGCCGCTGGTCAAAGCCGTCACCTACCACCGGCTGACGTTCGAGCCTTACCGCGACGGGTACGTTGCCCGCGTGGTGCTCGATGTCTAAGTCCCACGCGGTTCTGTTGCCCCAACGCCTGGACGACGAGCTGTGGGAGCTCCCCGTGGGGACGGTCGCCGGCATGCGTGTGCCGGCGCGGGTGTTCGCTGACGCCGAGCTGCTAGCGGCCATCGAGCTGGATCGCTCGCTCGAGCAGCTGGCAAACGTGGCCACACTTCCTGGCATCGTCGAGGCCTCTCTGGCCATGCCGGACATCCACCAGGGCTACGGCTTTCCGGTCGGGGGCGTGGCGGCCACCGACGCCTCGGAGGGCGTCGTTTCCCCCGGCGGGGTCGGCTACGACATCAACTGCGGCGTTCGGCTCCTCGCGCTGCCGCTCTCCTATGACGAGCTCGGGAACCGCCGAGAGGCGCTCGTGCACGAGCTGTCACGCCGGGTTCCGGTTGGGACCGGCGGGCGAGGAGCGCACGAAGGTGTGCGCGGCGCCCACCTCGACCGGGTGCTCTCGCTTGGCCCGCGAGCGCTCCTCGAAGACCTCGGGGTGGGCTCGGAGGGCGAGCTGGCCTTCACGGAGTCCGGCGGGTGCCTGGAGGGCGCCGACCCAGCCGCAGTGTCCGCCCGCGCTCGGGAGCGCGGCGCCGGACAGATCGGCACGCTCGGCTCCGGCAACCACTTCCTCGAGCTGCAGCGGATCTCCGACGTCTACGACGGAGCCGCGGCGGCCGCCTTCGGTCTGCGGCGTGGTCAGATCACCCTCCTGATCCACTCGGGTTCGCGCGGGCTCGGACATCAGGTGTGCACCGACTTCGTCAAGCGCATGGACGCCCGGCTCGGGCATTACGGCATCGAGCTGCCCGACCGCCAGCTGTCGTGCGCGCCGATCGGCTCACCGGAGGGACGGGCGTACCTGCGGGCGATGGCCGGCGCCGCGAACTTCGCCTGGGCCAACCGTGCGGCACTGGCGCATCGCGTACGCGAGGCGGTGCGATCCGTCCTCGGGCGCGAGGCCGCCGGCGGCACGCGGCAGGTCTACGACGTCGCGCACAACGTGGCCAAGCTCGAGGAGCACGCCGGGCAAAGGGTGTGCGTGCACCGCAAGGGGGCCACGCGCGCCTTCCCGCCCGGGCACCCCGAGATTCCGGTGGAGTACGCCGAGGTGGGCCAGCCCGTGTTCATCCCGGGCAGCATGGGCACCGCGTCCTACGTGCTCGCGGGACGGGCGCGCTCGATGGAGCGCTCGTTCGGAACCACCTGTCACGGCGCCGGCCGGCGGATGTCGCGCACCGCGGTCCGCAAGGCGGTCGACGGGGGTGAGCTGCGCCGTCAGCTCGAGGCGGAGGGGATCGCCGTACGCGCGCTGTCGGCGCGGGGACTGGCCGAGGAGGCGCCCGAGGCCTACAAGGATGTCGACCGGGTGGTCGAGATCGTCGAGCGCGCCGGGCTGGCGGCGCGCGTGGTCCGCTTGCGTCCGATCGGCGTGGTCAAGGGGTAACCGGGCGCCAGGGCGGGTAAGGAACTCATCGTGACAACACTTTTGTTCGCCGAGGTCCCTCAGCCCAGCGTGCCCGCCACGCCCGTGGTGCCCAGCGCGCCGGTGACGCCGGCGGTTCCCGATCCGGGCACGCCCGCCGCCCCCGAGGAGCCCACGACCGTCCCGCCGCCCGACGAACCCGCCGAACCGATCGCCCCCGACCCCGGGCCCGATGAGGCGCCCGAGCCCGAGCGCCCGCCACAGCCGACGCCCGAGCCGAACCCGAACGCACTCCGCCGGAGCCGGACCCAGGCGAGCACTGAACACCGGCGGCGCCGGCCACCACCCCTTAGGCTTACCCGGTGGACACGTTCCTGGTGGTGGCGAGCAAGCGCGAGGTCCGCGACTACGCTGGTCGACCCATCCCAGCCGACGCCGAGCAGCGGATCCTCGAGGCCGGCCGGATCTCCGGCAGCTCGCAGAACCGTCAGCCGTGGCGGTTCCTCGTCGTAGAGAGTCCTTCGCTGCGCGCCCGGCTGGCCGACGCGGTTTACGTCCCGGCCAACGTGCGCGGCGCGGCGCTGGTGGTGGTGATCGCGGTGGGCGGCCGCGGACCTACCGCGTTCGACGCCGGCCGCGCCGCCCAGAACATGATGTTGACGGCGTGGAACGATCAGATCGGCTCCTGCCCCAACGGGATGCCCGATCCCGACGCGGTGGCGAGGCTGCTCGACTTCGAGGAGGGTGAGCGGCCCGTCGTCGTGCTGACGTTCGGCTATCGGGCACGCTCAAGCGACCCGCAGCGCCGCGCGGCGATCGACTGGATCGAGCGGGCCAACCGCAAGTCGTTCGATGAAGTCGTGCAGCGGCTCTAGGACGCGACGGTGCGGTTCGTCCTGACCCGCGACGCCCACGAGTTCGCCGCTCGTACGGAGCGGCTGCTCTCCGGCCGGCTCGAGTGCAACGTGCTCGCCACCGTCCTGATGAGCGTTATTGACGGGGCCCATCGCGAGCCGCCCCCGATGTTCGTCTATGGCCAAGGCGAGCAGGCAGGCGAGGACGCGATGTTCGCCGCGATGCGCACCCCACCATTCCCGCTGCTCACCAGCCCGCTCGATGACGCCAGCGCCGATGACCTGATGGACGTGTGGCTGCAGGCCGACGCCGACCTGTCGAGCGTGAGCGGCATGCCTGACACCGCACGGGCCATTGCCGCTGCGTGGGTGGATCGCACCGGCGGCAGCACCCGTTGCACGCTGAGCGAGGCGATGCACGTCCTCGAAGCGGTCCGCGATCCGCCGCGGCTCGCGCCCGGCACGCTCCGCCTCCCGCGCGCCGCCGAGCGCGACCTGCTGGTTGCCTGGATGGAGGCGTTCGTGGGCGAGGCTGGTCTCATCGGTGCCGCCCAGGCCGGCTCTATGGTGGATGCTCGCCTTCGCCGCGACGGCCTGATGGTCTGGGATGACGGCCGGCCGGTGTCGATGATCGGGCTGGCGCCCAGGGTGGCCGGCGTCGTGCGCGTCGGCCCTGTCTACACCCCGCCACCGCAGCGCCGCCATGGGTACGCCGGAACCGCTGTCGCCGCCGGCAGCCGGCGGGCCCTGGCCCAGGGCGCCGAGCGCTGCATGCTGTTCACCGACCTGGCCAATCCGACGTCGAACAAGATCTATGCCGAAGTCGGTTATCGCCGCATCGGCAGCTGGGAGGAGATCGCGCTGGACCGTCCCGGTCCAGAAGGCTGATCAGTCGGTCCGTCCAGCGTCCTCGATCACGCGCAATGCCTCCTCGACCTGCTCGGTGACCTCGCCCGGGTGCTCTGCCCCCGCCAAGCGGAGGGCATCGTGCACCGGCGAGCGCGGCGGGATGACGAGGATCAGCGCCTGGCCGCGGGCCTGCAGACTCGAGCGGATCCCGTAGATCACGTAGATGCCCGCGCTGTCCAGGTACTCAACGGCCGACAGATCGAGGACCACGCCCCGAGCCTCGTTGGGCGTCGCGCCGATTACCGTGGCGCCCATCTCCTCGGCGTTCGACATGTCGACCTCGCCGGTAACGTGCGCCACCAGCGCGTTCGGAGCGAGAGTGATCTGGACGTCGGCCAAGCTCATCTGTGTCGGAGCCTTCGTCGCATGACAATCTCGGTTCCGCTCTCCATCCGGTCGATCTGCACATCGTCCATCGCGGCGATGATGATCGAGAGTCCCCGGCCGCGGTTCAGGCCGCGGGGCGCCCGCCACCGGCCCCTGTCGCGGACAGCCACGGTGACCTCTCCGTCGTGCCCCCACGCGTCCAGCTCGAAGCTCGCAGGCGACGGGGGATACGCGTGCTCGATGGCGTTCGCGCACGCCTCGCTCACCGCGATCGTCACCTCAGCCACGGCTTCCTCGTCGGCCCCGCGTTCGATCAGCCATCGGCGCAGGAGTCGCCGCACCCGGGCCAGCGTCTTGGGCTCGGCCGGCAGGCGTAGATGGAGTTCGCTGGGGACCGGACGGTTCTGGAGAGCTATGACCGCCACGTCGTCCTGTAGGCCTGCGACGGGCAACATGTCCGCCACCGCCGCCAGGCATGCTTCCTCGGGCGATGCGCTGTCGTCCAGCGACCTGCACAGTGTCTCGATTCCGTCGGTGAGCGGTACGCCACGCCGCTCCACCAGCCCGTCGGTGTACAGGAACAGCATCTCGCCGCTTTCCAGCGTGAATTCGTGCTCGGGACAGCGGCCGTAGGGAAATGCGCCAAGCGGTGGCGCTGGCGGCACGTCACGCACGCGGGCACCGGTCGGCGACACGATGATCGGAGGGAGGTGACCGGCCGTCGCATAGGCCACCTTGGACGTGTACATGTCGAACACCGCGTAGGCCGCGGTTGCCATCGCCGGCTCGTTCAGCGATTGGACGAACCGATCTACGAGTTCGAGCGTGCGGCCCGGTCCGTGACCCTCGATCGAATAGGCGTGCAGCGCCGTCCGCAGCCTTCCCATCAGCGCCGCCGCGGCGATCCCGTGCCCCACGACGTCCCCGATGACCACGCCGACCCTGCCGCGCGGTAGCTCGATCACGTCGTACCAGTCGCCGCCCACCTCCTCGCGGGCGGGTAGATAGCGCGCGGCGACGGGAACGCTCGTGAAATCGGCCAGGCCCTTCGGGAGCAGGCTCCGTTGCAAGGCGATCGAGACGCTGTGCTCGTGGCGGAGCCGTGCGGACAGGCTCGCGCGCTCGATGGCCGGCGCGGCCCGCGCGGCGGCGAGCTGCAATACGCCGAGATCGTCCGGCCCGAATGTGCGCGGGGTGAGCGACCCGACGTGCAGCACCCCGATCAGGTTCCCCTCGACGATCAGCGGGACGCCGAGCAGCGAGCGGATGCCCTTTTCGCGCAGGATCGGATTGAGGATGTCGGCGTGGTCGACATCGGCGATGAAGATCGCCACGCGCTCGGACGCGATCCGGCCCGCGAAGCCGCGCCCGATCGGAATCCGCACTCCGCGCTCGACCTCCTCCTCGATGCCCTTGGCGGCGCGCGCCACCAGCTGCTGAGCATCGTCGTCGAGCAGCAGGATGGCCACCGTGTCGACGCTCAGCGCCTCCTGAATGCGGTTCAGGAGCTCGTCGAGCAGCCGCTCGAGCGGTAGCTCGGCCAGCGCGGGGTCGCTGAAGAGGTAGGAGCTCCGAACCTCCTCGGGCTGTTCAGTGAGCACCGCGGGCGGCTCGAGCGCGATCTGACCCGACCCCAGCCTCCCTCGCCGCATCGGCTCCGGATGGATTTCCGCCACTTCACAAGTGTGACTGACGCGGCGGGCATGACGCGCCATGAGGCTGGGCCTGCGCCCGGTCGCGCCTCAGCGGGTCCCGAAGCTAGAGCCGCACGGGGACGCCGGAAGGGACCACCAGGACCGAGCCGCGCACGGCGTTGAGCATGGTGCGGGCGGCGCCGCTGAGCATGATCCGCCGCGGATGCCCATTCGGCTGCGATCCGACCACGATTAGGTCGGTGTTGGACGGGCCCAGCTCGACGATGTTCGCCCCGAACTTCTCGGCCAGCGCCTCGGCGCTTTCCTGCGCCGCCGTGTCGCCCTCGCTCGGCGCCACAGCGATCGCCTTGATGCCGACGTCAGAGAGACTGCGCAAGCCCGCGGCGGCCACGGCGATTGCCGCTGGTCCTCCCTCGAGGAGGCGCTGCGCGCTCGTGCCAGGTTCGGCGTGCCCTGGTGGCGTGCGGTAGTCCGAGCCGAACACGATGACGGACGCGTTCTCCGCCTTGGCGAGCTGCTCGAGACCTCCTCCGGTCGAGCCGCTGAACACGACGTGGCGCGGGATCTCCGGATCCCGGAGCCATGCGACTCCCTGCTCGAGCCGGCGCTCGGCATCGTGCTGAGCCAGCTCCTCGCGACGCGGGTCGAACTCCCGCGCGTGCCTGATGTAGGCGAGCGCCAGCGTCGCCCCGGCCCGAGCCAGGAGGCCGCCCAGCGCCAGCGCGTCATCGTCGTTCGGCGTCCCGTCGTAGGAGACAATCAGGTCCGCGGTCACCGGAGGGGAATCCTGCGCCAGCCCGCCTCGGGACGCATTGGCCATCCGGACAGGAATCGACCGTTTGCGATATCCAGGTGCTGTTAGCTAGCCGCGAAGGCGGCGGAGCAGCCCGGGGCGGCGCCGGTAGGTCGCCGCCGACGGGTCGGCGGGCGCGGAATCCCCAGCGGCAGAGCCCGCCGCCGGCGCGTAGTCGGCTCGATCAGCCGCCGGCGCGCCCGCCCGCTCTGCGTAGGTCGCCCGATCAGCCGCCGGCGCATCGGCGACGCCACGTTCGGCCGGCGGGGCATCGGCGGCCCGACGCTCGGTCACCGGGACATCCGCCGCCCGACGCTCGGCCACGGGCGCTTCCGCGCTCGCAGCGGTCGTCCTCGCCACCGGCGCCTCCTGCGCCACCGGCGCTGCTTCCGCGGCCGCCACCGCCTCGCTGGCGATCCGCGGGCGCGAGAAGTACCGGCCCATGGCAAAAGCCGCGAGGCCGATGATCGCGGCGCCAAGGCCATAGAAGTAGCCCACCCACTCCAACATCTGCCGTGTGTAGCCGCCCGCCGGAGTGCCGATCGCGTAGATCGTGTGGTGCCAGAGCGAGCTGACACTCGGACCGACCACGAACCACACACCAGCGGCCAGCGCGACCCAGCCGGCCGTTAGCCCGCCGACACGGGTGGTGGCGCGCATCAGCATCAAGCCGCCGATCACGGCCACCGCGCCGGGCACGATGCAGAGCCACAGGCGCTGCGAGGTGTAGTGCCAGGTCTGAAAACCCCCGAAGGCGTAGTGGAAGTACGGGCCGACGAACGGGATGAGCGCGCCCCACAACCCCAGCAGGACTATGAGCGCGCCGCTCAGCGCGCCGGTTGTGCGCGGTAGGCGCATGGCCTCCGTGCGTCCAGGGGATGCGGTACGACGTGTGCCAGTTGCGGTAGCCATGAGCGTTTGCTACCCGCCGAACAAAACGGCGAACCGCCTGCCATCGCGCTGTCATCCGTGCAATCTCGGGATTCTCAGGTGCGTGAGTGGGTACGCCGCCCCCATGGCGAGCGCCCTGATCGTCATCGACATGCTCAACCCCTACGAGCACGAGGACTCCGAGCCGCTGATGGAATCGGTCGAGCACGCGCTGCCATCGATGCGCGAGATGGTCGAGCACGCTCCGGAGGCCGGCCTTCTGACCGTCTACGTCAACGACAACCACGGCGACTGGACCGCCGGCCGCGGGAAGCTCACCCAACGCGCGCTCGCCGGCGCTGCTCCGTCGCTAATCGAGCCGATCGCCCCGCCCGAGGACGTGCCGTTCATCGTCAAGGCGCGGCACTCGGTCTTCTATGAGACCCAGCTCGAGTACCTCCTTCGGCACGAGGGCATCGACCGCCTCATCCTGACTGGACAGGTGACCGAGCAGTGCATCCTCTACTCGGCGCTGGATGCCTACGTCCGGCACTTCGAGGTCGTCGTTCCGCGCACGGCGGTCGCGCACATCCACGAGGACCTGGCCGACGCCGCGCTGCGCATGATGGAGGAGAACATGCGCGCCCGGATCGCCGAGTCGCCGAGCGATGCGCTCAAAGCCGGCACGAGCCGGGAGTTATGATCGCGAAATGCCCGACCGCCTGCATTTCACCGACTCCGATGAGGCCAACAAGCTCATCGCCACCGATCCGATGGCACTGTTGATCGGATTCGCGCTCGACCAACAGGTATCCGTGCAGAAGGCCTTCTCCGGGCCGTTGGCCATCCGCGAGCGGCTCGGCACGCTGGATGCGGGGGCCCTGGCCGAGGCGGATCTCGAGCCCGCGTTCCGCGAGCGGCCGGCCATTCACCGCTTCCCGGGCTCGATGGCGCGACGCGTCCACGATCTGGCCGTCCACATCCGCGACAACTACGACGGCGACGCGGCGAGAGTCTGGACGGACGCGGCCGATTCCGCGGAGCTGCGGGCCAACCTGTCGGCGCTGCCCGGGTTCGGCGAGATGAAGATCAAGGCTCTCGGCGCGGTACTGGCCAAGCGCTTCGGCCTCGCGGCGGCCCAGGACCTCGTGCCCGCGCATCCCACCCTGGGTGACGTCGACTCACCCCAGGCACTGCAGGACTACCAAACGGCCAAGCGTGCCCACAAGGCGCAGTGGATGAAGATGAAGGCGGGTGCTGCATGAGCCACACCACTCCACCCGACGACCCGTCAGATCCAAACCTCCGGGCCGGCGACGAGGTGCCGGAGGCGACCGAGGAAGCAGGCGAGGACATCTGCCCGAGCTGCACCGGCTCGGGCCAGGATGATTCCGGCGAGACATGCCCCGTCTGCGCCGGCAGCGGTCACGTGCGCGAAGGCGCCGGCGGGGGTTAGGCTCGACGAGCCGCGGCGCATGGCACGCCTCGTCGGGATCAATCACATCGCGCTTGAGGTGGGCGACGTCGACGACGCGCTCGCCTGGTACGGGCGCTTTTTCGAATTCGAACTGCGCGGCCGGGCCGGGCCGAGGATGGCGTTCATCGACATGGGCGACCAGTTCATCGCGCTGGCGGCGGGACGCTCGCAACCCGGCGACGAGTCCCGCCACTTCGGGCTCGTGGTGGACGACAAGGAAGCGGCCCGGGCGGCGCTGCTCGAGGCCGGCGTCGCGGTTCGGGCGTCAGGCTCGCTCGACTTCGACGATCCCTGGGGCAACCATGTCCAGGTGGTCGACTATCGCGACATCCAGTTCACCAAGACGGCGGCCGTGCTGAACGCGATGGGTCTCGACGGCCTCGGCAAGACGGATGCCGCTCAGCGCGAGATCCGCGAGCGCGGGCTCGGCGGCTGACTCGCCCAACGCCCGCAGCCCGACTCCGATCACTCGCGCCAGGCCACGCTCAGACCGTCGCGCCGGCCGAAACGCTCCAGATGCGAGCCGACCACTCTCTCCATCCGCTCGTGGCTCTCCTCGTCGCTCGCGCTCACCTCGAGCGTGAGCGTCGCATCGGCGGCGCGCAGCTCGCAACGGCCGAAGTCGAACTGGATGTAGCCGCTGTCTTCGCCGAATGACGCGTCGAGCTTGTGGCCGAAGTGCTTGCACAACTGCCGCATGTAGGCCACCGGCTTGTCGGTGGCCACCTCTGCCCGTGATTTGATCTCTGCCACGCTAACCAACATTATGCGGCCGGCGCCGCATCGCGGACCGGCGCCGCGGTCGAGAAGATGAGGTTCACGGCGAGCGCGGACACTCCACACACCGCGATCAGCACTCCCATCGGCAGTGCGTCATGCGAGCCGGACAGCCCGACGAGCGGCGCAACGATCGCCCCGCTCGCGAACTGGCTCATACCCAGCAGGGCGGAGGCGCTTCCCAGCGCACCTTCCTGTTCGGCAAGCGCGACCGCGGTGGCGTTCGGAAACACCATCCCGTTAAACGACGTGATCACGAACAGCGAGACCAGCAGGGGGGCGAGGCCACCATGGGCGAGCGTCACGATCAGCGTGGCGAGCGATCCTGCCGCGACGCCGACCAGCGCGACCCGCAGCAGCGTGCCCGCGCCGACCCGCGCCACTAGCCGCCCGCCCAATTGCGACATCCCGACCAGCCCCGCCGAGTTCACGGCGAAGACCAGGCTGAAGGCCTGGGCCGAGACCCCGTAGACGTCCTCGAGCACGAACGACGATCCCGCAATGTACGCGAACAGCACCGCAGCCCCGAGCGCGAACGACGTGGCCGCCGGCATGAAACTTCGGTCGCGCACGAGCCGCACGAACGAGCGCCCGGTGACGCGCAGCCCGCCGCCGCGGCGACGTTCGGGCGGGAGCGTCTCGGGCAGCCAGAGCAGCGTGCCGATGAGGAGGGGAACGCCGATGGCGGCGAGGATGACGAAGATCCCGCGCCACGAGGTTACGGCCAGCGCCTGCCCGCCGACGAGCGGGGCGAACACCGGCGCGACTCCCATCACCGCCATGAGCAGCGCGTATGCGCGGGCTGCGGCGCTGCCGCTGAACAGGTCGCGGACGACCGCCCTGGCGATCACCACGCCGGCTCCGCCGAGCGTCCCCTGGATGAAGCGAAGCGCGATCAGCGCCGAGATGGAGGGCGCGAAAGCGCACGCCAGCGACGCCACGACATAGCCGACCAGCCCGGCCAGAAGCGGCCGCCGGCGTCCGAGCGAATCGCTTAGCGGACCGATGAACAGCTGCCCCGCGGCGATCCCGAGCATGCACCCGGTCAGGGTCAACTGTCCGGTCGATGCGGTGGCACCGAGGTCGCGAGTGAGCGCGGGCAGCCCGGGCAAATACATGTCCATCGAGAGCGGGCCGAACGCGGACAGGCCGCCCAGGATCAGGACCAGTCGCGGTCCACCGGCAAACCCGGCTCGTGACATGGCTCCGCACGGTAGCCCCTTGCTCGCGCCAACCGTGCGAGGAGGCCCGCGCGGCAGAAGGTCCGGTTTCTCGACCAGGCTTCCTTGGCGACTCCGGGTTCGGCGCCCCTTCTAACCCTTCGCCGGCAAGGACCGGGCGTAGCCGACACCGCGCGCCACCCACTTGCGGAGCTCCTCGTCGCTCTGGACGCCTTCGGCGTCCACGCGCAGCCATCCCTCCATCGCCCGGCCGCGCATCACCGCCGTGCTCGCGTGCGGCTCCTGCACGAGGTCGGCGGTCTGCGCCGGCTCGCAGCGCAGCAGCAGGCCGCCCTGGCCGCTGGCGCTCACCGACATGTTGCCGCCGACCAGGAAGGCCAGACCGCCGAACATCTTCTTCTCGGTCACGTCCCTCTCGCTCGCGAGGAGCGCGCGAATCCGTTCGGCAAGACCTTCGTCGTAAGCCATGTCCGGATTATCGCGAGTGGCGAGGCGCTTAGATATGCGGAAGAGAGCGATGGCAACGGGTCGATGTCTGTGCGGAGCGGTGCGCTACGAGATCAACGGGCCCCTCCGCGATGTCCTGATCTGCCATTGCGAGGAGTGCCGGCGCTGGCACGGGCATTTCTCCGCCAGCACGGCAGCCCGCCGTGAGGACTTCGTCCTCCTCGAACAACGCGGCCTGCGCTGGATCCCGAGCCCGCGCAGCGACGCCGGCGCGCGTCGCGGATTCTGCGCCGAGTGCGGCTCAAGCCTGTTCTGGGATGCCCCCGATCGTCCCACCGTCAGCATCGCGGCGGGCACGCTTGACGGCCGTACCGGATTGCACGTCGCCGCCCACTGGTACGTCTCCCAGGCCGGGGACTACTACGAGCTGCCGCCGGACGGGCTGCCGCGTCACGAGCTCAGCGCCCAGCGCGAGCGCGAGCCGCGTTCGTAGACCTCAGGACCCGCGCGAGCGCGATCCGCGTTCGTAGACCTCAGGACCGACGGGCCTCGGCGCTGTACTCAGGGTTGGGGAGCATGTTCGTCGCCATCGCCATGCGGTTAGTCAGGTTGTACATGGCGCTGATTTCGGCCACGTCCCATGCCTCCTCGAGGGTCAGTCCCGCGTCGAGCAGCGTCTGAAGATCATCGCGGGTCACCTCGCGCGGGCGGAGGGTGAGCTTCTCGGCGTAGGCGCAGATCGCGGCGCGCCGCGAATCGAGTCCCGCCCGCCGCCAGTCGTACGACACCCGCTCGCCGAGCACGGGATCGTCGAGCTCGGCGCGCAGTGCCGCGCCGTGCGCGACCAGGCAGTACAGGCACCCGTTCGCGGCGCTGACCACTACCGCGATCATCTCGCGGTCGGCAGCGCTCAGGTGCGCCGTCGGCTCATGCAGCTGGCGGAAGTGGGCAAACCACGCGCTCAGGCGCTCGGGCCGGAACGCGTACACCCGGAACACGTTCGGGACGAAGCCGAGGCGCTCCCGCGCCTTGGCGAACAGGCCGCGCAGGCCGTCCGGGAGATCGCTCTCGTCGGGAACGGGAAACCAGGAGCCTGTCTCGGCCGAGGCCTCGATGGTGGGGGCCACATTCGACATGCGTGCCCATTGTCCCGCGGCGGGGAACAATGCGTCTGCATCGCGCTACGCCGCGGATTGACGCCGCTCAGCGCAAGAGCTTTAGCCCGGCCAGGAGCTTGGCCCGCCCCTTCTTGTCGGTACGCACCGCCGCCGCGACCTTGGACCGCGGCACCGCGCCGCCGTGAGCCGCCTGGATGTCCCGCCGAAGAGCTCCGTACGCGTTCGCGATCAGTCCGAGCCCCTTGATGATGAGGCGCTTCGCCTTGGTGCCCCGGGCCGAGGAGGCTTGCTCCTGAGCGAGCTTGCGCTTGAGCGCGCGCAGGTCGCCCACCTCATGGTTCAAGGCGCGCACCAGCGGCTTGACCTTGCCTTGGGGATAGCCGATTAGCCCGGTCCTGACCGCGTTCTCGTCTTTGACGATCTTCGGGGCATAGTGGTTGAGCGTCGCCCGCATCGTGTTGTCGCTCGCTTGGGCGATGGCCACCGGACCCGCGAGGACGGCGCAGAGCGCTATCCCCGAGAGCACCCAACCACGACCTATTGCGCTTGGCACGTGACTCCCTCCTGTCGCTGGCTCGTCCTTGCAGCGCGAGCGATACCCTCGCCCGCGCTCGTCCTAACCGACCTTACCGCGCCGAGGCCAGTCCGTCCTGCACGGCGCTCACCCCAGTGGCCGGAAGCGTGGCGGCGCCGAGCGATAGATCGGGGGCGTGAGCGACAGCCCGATCGGATTGCGCGTGAGCTCCACCGTGGTGCCGTCCTCGCGCTCGATGGTGACCGTCGGGCGCAGTCCGAGCTCGCGCGCCAGCCCGAACGCGCCGCCGATGTCGTTGACCACGCCGGCCGGCACACCCGCCTCGGTCAGCGCGTCGACCCACGCGGACGCCGGTCTCGCCGCCAGCCGCTCCTCGAGCATGGTGCGGAGGGCCGAGCGGTGCTCCACCCGCGCGCGGTTGGTAGCAAACCGGGGATCGCCGGCCAGTCCGGGGAGACCAACGACCTCGCACAGCAGGCCGAACTGCCGGTCGTTGCCCACCGCGAGCACGAGCTCGTCCCCAGCACAGCGCAGCGGCTCATACGGGGCGATGCTCGGATGTTGGTTGCCCATTCGCTGCGGGACCACCCCGGCCACCGTGTAGGCCGACGCCTGGTTGACGAGCCCCGCGAGCAGCGACGAAAGCAGGTCGACCTCGATCCGTTGTCCCTGCCCGCTCTCGCGACGATGCTCCAGTGCCGCCAGGATCCCGACCGAGGCGAACAGTCCGGCGAGCACGTCCACGAGTGCCACTCCCACCTTCTGCGGTTCGCCGTCGGGCGCTCCGGTGATGCTCATTAACCCGCCGAGCGCCTGGATGAGCAGGTCGTAGCCGGGCAGCGCGGCGCCTCGCCCTCCTCCGAACCCGGTAATCGAGCAGTAGATGATGCCGGCGTTCTCGTGCCGTACGGTGTCGTAGTCGAGCCCGAATCGCTCCGTCACGCCGGGGCGGAAGTTCTCCACCAGCACGTCGTTCTCGCGCGCCAGCGCCTGGGCGCGGTCGCGCTGGGCCCGGTCGGTCAGGTCGAGGACGAGGCTCCGTTTGTTGCGGTTGACGGCTTGAAAGTACGTCGCCTCGCCGGCCTGGTCGTACGGCGGGCCCCAATGGCGTGTCTCGTCGCCCCCCGGCGGCTCGATCTTCGTGACCGCCGCACCCAGGTCCGCCAACATCATCGTCGCGAACGGACCCGCTAGCACGCGGGAGAAGTCGAGGATCTTGAGCTCGGCCAGCGCGGAGGGCACCACACCATTCTCACGCCACGGCGGCCGACGCCGCAGGTAGCCTGCGCACATGAAGCGGCTAGCCCGCCGGTTCCGGGGGCTGGGGCGGGGAACCCGGCATCGAGGCACGCGCCAATGCTGCTGGGCCGTGCTGTCCGCGGCGGGAGCGCCCCCCTGGCCGGAGCGGTTCGGGTGAAGCCGGTGCGGCCAGCCGACGGCGAGTACGTCATCCGCGTCCCCGCGGCGAGCGCCGCGCTTCTGGCGTGCTCCGGAGCCCTCAGCACGTGAGCGACGAGGCGGGCGTACCCGGGCCGTCGCTCGGGTCGTCGACCGTGCCACCGGATCCTGATCGCGTCACCGCGCCGAGATGCACCACGTACCACGTCCCACGCCACGAGATCATCGACGCGATCCCGAACGAGCGGACGTGCTGACCGACGCGATACACGACGCGTGAGTTGGGCACCTCGTAGTAGCCCAGGCGGTTGTAGCACGCCCCGGGCGAGACCCAGTGCACGTATCCCTGCGACACGATCGTGCCGACGAGATGCGCGGCGCCGGCATCCGGTCCCAGGAGCCCGTGCGCCGCGTGTATGTCGAGCGCGTACTCCGCCAGCAGACGGCTGTTGTAGTCGGCACGCGGATCGCCGATCGCCTTGACCTGCTCGTAGGCCTGCAACGGGAAGAACGCATACAGCGCGCCGCGCGCCGAGCCCTGTCGAATGCCCTGCCACAGCGCGCCCACGATCGCGTGAAAGCAGGCTGAGGTGGCCGAGGGCAACCGGCTTGTCTGAGGCAGCGTTCCCGAAGCGCCGGGCGGGCACGGATCGACCCGCGCCACCGCGCGTCCCGGGCCCCTCGTCGCATGTGCTGACCGCGCCGCGACGCGCCCCGACCCCCTCGTCGCATGTGCTGACCGCGCCACCGCGCGGCGTGCCGGCGCCGACCCTGCCGGCGCGTGTGTCACGACGTTCCCGGAGCTAGTTTCCGTCGACCTGGTCTGTCCACCGCAGCCGGGCAAGCAAAAACATGCCGCCATTGCAATCGTGATCACCTTCGCGTGCGGCACCAGCTAGGAGATGGCTCGGACGAGGGCCGCCGCCACCGCCGCGCCCAGCACGGCGACGGTCACCGGTGCGCGCAGGACGAGCGCGATCGCCGCGAACGCCACGCCGATTGCGCGCGCGTCAACGGTCAGCGCGCGGCCGTGACCGAACGTCTCGACGACGACCAGCGCGGCAAGCAGCGCCGAGGCCAGCAGCTCGATCACGCCCATCGCCTGGGCCGGCAGCGAGCGCCCACCCAGAAGCAGTGGTCCGACCAGCTTGAGCGCCGCGGTCCCGAGCGCCAGCGCGATGATCGTGATCCAGATCGCGCTCATGGCCGCATCCGGGAGGCCGCGAAGGCCGCCGCGGCCGCGGCGAGGATCGGCAAGCCGGCCGGAGCGAACGGGGTGAGCACCGCGGCGATTCCCGCGCCACCGGCCGCGGCCGCCACCTTGCGCCGCCCACGCACCTCCTCGAACAGCAGGGTCACGAAAAAGGCCGGGAACAACGCATCCAACCCCAGTGCGCGCGGGTCGCCGAGCGCGCCCCTGGCGAGCACACCGACGACCGTGCCCAGCACCCAGCCCGGATACTGCAAGACGGTCACTCCGAGCATGTACCACGGGTCGAAGGTGCCGTCACCCCGGCTGGCCGCCGCCCACGAGGAGTCGACGATGGCCATCGCGAAGGCGCCCCGGGACAGCGGCCGCCCGCGCAGCGACGGCGCCAGCGCGAGGCCCATCGCGAGATAGCGGGCGTTGAGCAGGAGTCCCGCGGCGATCGCCGCGCCTACGCTGCCGCCCGCCCCGAGGATCGCCAGCGACCCGAACTGCGCCGCCCCCGAGAACACCACGATCGACATCACGATCGGTGCCACCGAGCCCATCACCGGCCGCGCCAGCACCCCGTAGGACACCGCGATCGCGAACACCGCGATGCCGAACGGCACGCCGCGCCGGACGCCGGCTCTGAACCGCGCCCGCTCGGATTCTGTGCGGTCGGGCGAGCGGGTGGCAGTCACGAGTCGCCTGAAGGCTACGCGATGACCCGCGCCGGCCCGACTACCCCTCTTCGAGCAGGTCGGCCAGCGTGCGCCCGCTCCGGACGGATTGCGGACGCTCTGCGGCGATGTCCGAGCCGGGCCGCGCGTGCTCGTCACGCCGTTTGACCATCAGCCACTGCGGCTTCTCACCGCCGCGCGTGCGCTGCAGCGCGAACCCGCCCCGCAGCTTCTCGCCGTGGAGGACGAACACGGCATGGCCGCGTTCGAGGGCCGCGGGCCACGGCACCCGCCCGCCCTGCTCGTATTGGCCGCGGTCCCAGATGATCACTCCACCGCGCCCGGCCCGCCCCTCGAAATCATTGTGCTCGAGGCTGTGGTCCTCCACCTCCACCGCGAAGCGCTTTACCGCCGGATCCAGCGACGGTCCCTTCGGTACTGCCCACGAGCGCATCACGCCGTCGACCTCGAGCCGGACGTCGAAATGGTGAGCCGTCGCCTGATGCTCTTGCACGACGAAGACCCCGGCCGGCACGCCCCGGACTGCGAACTGCTCGTGCCCCTCGGGCCCCACCGTCCGCTCCGTCGCGGCTTGCACCGCTGACGATGATCGCAGGAAGACGAGCAGCTCGTCGATCGCCGCCGGCGGCCCCTCGGCGTGCACGCAGAGGCTGCCGTCCTCCATCAGCCGTACCCATCCCAGCAGGCCCAATCGATCCGCGCGCGAGCGCACGCGGTTACGCAACGCTGGGTCTGCCACCCCGCCGGAGATCACGATCCGCTTCGCCGTCCGCTCGCTCATCCCTCGATTGTCTCGCGAGCCGCCGAGCGCGCGCCGGCCGCCTCTACCCTGAGCACTCAGATGAAGCGCACGCATCGCGATCACGTCGAAGAGCTGCTCGCCGCCGCCGCCGACGACCACGCCCGCCTCATCGCCAAGCTTCCCGACGAGCTGCGCGCTTCGCTCCCCGTGGATGCCCAGGGCGTTACCCGGGCCATCGACCACCTCGCCATCGCCGCCGGGCTGACCGACGAGGAGCGCCGCGCGCTGATCCGTCCGCATGCCGTGAACCCTGCGGTCCTACACGCTCGCGTGTTCGGGCCCACACCGCTCACGCGAGAGACCGTCATCGCCTCCTTCGTGGAGGGTGCGCGGGTGCGAGCCGCCGCGCTGACGGACCTCGCGGACGCGGTGGGCGGCGAGCCGCTCGTCCGCGAGGTCCGAACCGTGCTCGCCGCCGATCCCCCACCGGTACGGGCCGATGCACCGGACGTGCTGGGCGCCCTGCGCGCGACCTACTCAGCACACGAGCGCGCGGCAATTCTGATCGCTGCCGGGCTCGACCGGCTCGAGCGCAGCGAGGTTAGGGGCGCGTAAGCACGTAAACACCCCTCCCGAGGGGACGGCTTTCGGTAGGCTTCATCGGCCCTAGAGGACCGGGGCATAAGCAAGGGGGATACAACGTCGGAACAGCTGATCGGGCGCGATCGCGAGCTGCGCGTCTTGCTGGACGCGCTCGATCCCGCGCGCCCGGGTGCGCGGGCTGTCGTGCTCGAAGGCGAACCCGGGGTCGGCAAGACCGCACTGTGGCGCCGTGCGCTCGGCGCGGCCCCAGCGCGCGGATGGCGGATCTTGACGAGCGCGCCGGCCAGAACGGAGTCCAGGCTTGCCTTCGCCGCCCTGGGCGACCTTTTCGATCTGGAGATCGACGAGGCGCTGGCGGGGTTGCCCACGCCGCAGCGCCGGGTGCTCGAGGTCGCACTGCTGCGATCCGGCGAGCGCCTGAGCGCGGACGCGATCGATGAGCGGATGATCGGGGTCGCCACGCTGGCTGTCCTCCGCGCCCTCGCGGCTCGCGCGCCGTGCGTCGTCGCCATCGACGACCTGCAGTGGGTCGACGCATCGTCGGCCGGCGCGATCCGCTTTGCCCTGCGTCGCCTCGGCAACGAGCCGATCCTGGTGCTGGCGACGCGGCGGCTCGGCCCGCGCCCGAGCGCAACGCCCGAGCTCGAGCGGATGCTGGGCGACGACCGAGTCCAGCGGCTGCGGGTCAACCCGCTCAGCCTCGGTGGCGTGCATGAGCTGCTGGTCACCAGGCTCGGCTTCGAAGCCTCCCGCGCGACCCTCCTGCGTCTGCACGAGCTCACGGCCGGTAATCCGTTCTATTCGCTCGAGATCGGTCGGGAGCTGATCGCTCGCAGGACCGAGCCGGCTCCCGACGAGCGTCTTCCGGTACCTGGCAGCGTGCGCGAGCTCGTGCGCACTCGGCTCGAGCGGCTCTCGCGGCCGACCCGCGAGGCGCTGCTCGCGGCGGCCGCCCTCGGCCGGCCGACGCGAGCAACCCTTACTCGCTTGGACCCGCAGGCGGAGGGCGCATTGGACGAGGCGCTCGCCGCCGGTGTAATCGAGATGTCCGGCGGAGAGCGGGTGCGCTTCGCCCACCCCTTGTTCGCCTCCGTCCACTACGAACAGGCACCGCTTGCCGAGCGTCGCCGCATGCACGCTCGCCTGAGCCAGCTCGTTGACGACCTTGAGGAACGCGCGCGGCACCTGGCGCTGGCCACGCCCGGCGTCGATGAAAGTGTCGCGGCGCAACTGGAGGCAGCGGCCGGCTCGGCGGCCAGGCGTGGCGCGACGCGCTCGGCGGCAGAGTTCTCCGACCTGGCGGCCCGCCTCACGCCGACCCCGAGCGAGCGCGCCGAGCGGGTGCTGGCGGCCGCCGAGTACCACCACCGAACGGGAAGCCTCGGACTGGCCGGTGATCGCGCGCGGGATGCGCTCGGAGCCGCTACGGCGCCGGGCATCCGCGCCCGGGCGTTCGCGCTGCTCGGCACGCTTGCGGCGGACAGCGAGGGAGTCGACGCTGCCTCGGGCCTCTATCGCCGCGGCTTGCGCGCGGCAGGCGCCGCCCGCGAGCTGCGCGCCGACCTGCATCAGAAGCTGACCTGGCTCCGGCTGCTCAATGCCGACGCCCGTGGGGCCGAACGCCACGCCCGAGCCATGCTTCGGCTTGCCGCGGGGGTCGATAGCGAGGCGGAAGCGACGGCGTCGGCCACGCTGGCCCTGGTCGTCGTGGCGCGCGGACGGCCGGTTCCGAGCGCGCTGCTCGAGCGAGCCCGCCGTGACGCCGCGGCGCACACCGGCGACCGGCCGTGGGCGTGGTCAGAAACGAGCCCGGCGTCGCTCGAAGGCCTCGTGCTGCTATGGGGCGGTGAGCTCGAGCGGGCGCGCGGTCCCCTCCGGACGATGGAGCGCGAGGCGGTGGAGTCGGCGGATCCGTGGCGCGAGATGCACGCGGTGGCCTACCTCAGCGCGCTCGAGACGGGCCTCGGCCGCCCGCTGCGCGGTTGGGAGCTGGCCCGGCGGTATGTGGACCTCTCGGTCGCCGCGCAGGATGCGCAGCGCGCGGGGGCGCTCTGGCCGCTGGCCGCCGCCGCGAGCTGGCTCGGACGTGCCGACGAAGCACGGGATGCCGCGCGCGAGGGCCTGGCGCTGGCCGAGCGCACCGGCCACGGCCTGTACGTGATCGGCAACCTGACCGCGCTCGGCGCCACCGCGCTCTCGCTCGAGGAGCCCGGTGACGCCGCCGCGAATCTCGGGCGGGCGTGGGACCTGATGCGCCGCGGCGGGATCGAATCCGTGGCGCGCTTTCCGGTCCCCGCCGATCTGGTCGAGGCGCTCGTCGCGATCGGCGAGGAGGATCGCGCGGCAGCTCTCGCGCGCGAGCACGGCGTGATCGCCACCAGGCTCGGGCGCCCGTGGATTCTCGCCCTGGCGGCGCGGTCGGCCGGTCTCGCCGCCGAGGCTCGGGGCGAGGACGAGGTCGCGGTCGAGGCATTCGAGCGCGCCCTGGGCGAGCACGACGCCCAGGACCGACCGCTCGATCGCGCCCGGACCCTCCTCGCCTACGGGGCCATGGAGCGGCGACGGCGGCGCAAGCTCAGCGCGCGCGACTTGCTCGGGGCGGCGCTGGCCGCCTTCGAAGCGGCCGGCGCGGAGCGGTGGGCCGAGCGCGCGCGGGCTGAGATCGCCCGCATCGGCGGCAGACAGGCCGCCGGATCCGGGTCACTGAGCGGGACCGAGGCCGAGATCGCCCGGCTGGTCGCCGCGGGCCGCACGAACCGCGAGGTCGCGGCGGCACTTCACCTGAGTGCCCGCACGGTCGAGTGGAACCTGTCGAAGCTGTACCGCAAGCTCGGCGTACGCTCGCGTACCGAGCTGGCCGGTGCCCTCGGTTCGTGGGAATCCCTGGACGCGGCCCCACCTTCGGCGGGCAAATCCGTGGATTCCCCCGGTTGATCGCCGGCGGCACGGCTCATAGCTTGCGCCGCCGTGAACTCCTATCTCGTCGAGCGCTATCTCCCCGGTCTGGCCGAGGTCGATATTCGCGCCGGCCTGATGAGGGCACAGGCGGCATGCGCAGAACTCTCTGCGGCGGGAACCGAGATCCGCTACGTCGGGTCGATCTTCCTGCCGTTGGAAGAATCCTGCTTCTGCCGCTTTGACAGCGACCACCCGGAGGCGGTGGTCGAGGTCAACCAACGCGCACAGCTGGCCTTCGCGCGCGTCACGGCCGGGGTCGCGATCGTGCCGGTCCACAGCGTTGTAACCGAGGGGGCGCAGTCATCCGGCAGTCCCTGGTGACGTCGCACGCCCAATCACGCCTCTCACCACCAATCAAACCACGGAGGTATCCACCAGATGTCAAAGCGATTGTCATCGCTAATCGCCGCGGCGGGCGTAATCGCCGTCACCGCTGCGCTGGCGTTCGCTCCGGGCGCCGGCGCCGCGTCGTCGCTGCCGACGCTCAACATCGCGCTCACCGGAACGACGGGGGTCTCCGTCTCCGGGAGCATGGTGTCGGGCGCGGTCAACGTCTCCTCGACGTTCAGCGGCAAGGCCCCGAGCGGCCCCAACAGCAACGGACCGACGTGGGGGCTGGTCCGCCTGAACCCGGGCGCTTCGATCCAGCAGGCGATCGGGGCGGTGCAGAGCCACCACGGTGACATCAACGCTCTGGACCCGTACGGCAGTTTGTTCGCCGACGGGAGCGCTCCGGGCACCGTCCAGACGTTGCTCTCGCCGGGCAATTACGTCGCCCTCAACATCACCGGCAACGGCGCGCCCGCTTTCGCCCTCTTCACGGTCACAGAGTCCTCGTCACCCGCGGCGCTGCCGGCGGCCGCCGCCACCCAGACCGCGATCGAGTTCGGCTTCCGGGGCCCGACCGTGCTGCACAACGGGACGATCGTGCGCGCCCAGAACGGCGGCTACCTCGTCCACATGGTCATCGCGTTCGGGGTGAAGAATCCCGCCACCGGGCGGACAGTGATGGCCCTGCTGCTCGCCGGCAAGGACGGCCGGGCACAGAAGCTGATTAGCCACCAGATGATCAACCTGGCTGGCCCAATCTCGCCGGGCGGGATGCAGCAACAGGTCCTGCACACCAAGCCGGGCTACTACGTCGAGGCGTGCTTCATGGACACGCAGGACGGTCGCGAGCACACGCGGCTCGGGATGATGCGCCTGATCCGCGTCGTCAAGTAGCTGCAGTCACCTGGGCCGCGCGTCGGTGGGGTGCGCGCGGCCCGCAGCCTCTTGTTCTCACGTCAACCTCCGGGGGTCTCACGTCATGGCTCTTCATGACTCAACATCAATCCTGCGCTGGCCGGCCGCCGCATGCCTGGCCGCAACCGCCGCAATTCATATGACACTGGTACCGGACCACCTGCGCGAGGCGCCGTACGCCGGTGCCCTGTTCATCGCCTTGAGCGCCGCCGCGCTCGCCGGCGCCCTCCTGATCATGGCGGTCGACCACCAGCTTGTCTGGACCGGAGCGGCCGCGCTTTGCCTGGCCGCCGTGATCAGCTACGTCCTCTCGCGCTCGGTGGGGTTGCCGTCGATGTCCGACGATGTCGGCGACTGGCTCAACCGGCTCGGGATGGCCGCAGTGGCCTGCGAGGCCGCGGCCGTCATGATCTGCTCGGTCGTCCTCTGGCAGGCGCACGCGGATCGCCGGCCAAGGATGGCCTAGCCCTGCGCCCGCGCTCGCCGGAACGATGGCTGTGCACTGAGAGCGCGGATCAAGCCCGGCCTCAGGCCCCGCACGGCGAGGCCGGGGCCGGGCTCCGTCGCGCCCCTCCAAAGCTCTCGGTGGCGATCAGCGTCTTCCCAGCCCCGGCGATCCGCGACGCGGCGAGATCGCGCCGGTGGCGCGTGGCGGACAACTCATCGCTCGATCGCCTCTCGGGCGCGAGTGAGGAGTTACCGTGTCAGAGCCGGGTGAATATGTATTCGGCCCGCGTCGCGGCGGCGGCGCTCTGATTCCGGTACTGCCACTGGCCGCGGCGCAAGACCCCAGCGGTCTCGTCCAGCCAGATCGGCCCGGAGAGGAGAACCCGGATCGCATAGGCTGGCGGGATGGAGGACCTGCTCAAGGCACTCGCGCGCTATGACGCCCCCACGCTCGCCAACGCGATCGAGACGTTCGACCTGCAGCCGCGCGACGTCGGGTTTGCCGACAGCCGGATCCGGTGCATGTTCCCGGAGCTCGGCCGGATGGTCGGTTTTGCCGCCACCGCGACGATCGTCGCCCGCGGCACGCCCGGCCCGGATTGGCGGGGCGCCGGCAACGAGGCGCTCTACGCGCATGTGCGTACGGTTCGCGCGCCGCGCGTCGTGGTGGTCAAGGACCTCGATGACCCCCCCGCGCACGGCTCGCTGTGGGGCGAGGTCCACGCGACGATCTTCGGCGCGCTCGGCTGCGTGGGCTGCGTGACCGACGGCGCGGTCCGAGACCTCGATGAGGCGCGGACGATGGGATTTCACTTCTTCGCCGCCGGGCCCTCGGTCTCGCACGCCTACGTGCGAGTGGAGGCGGTTGGCGACCCCGTCGATATCGGGGGCTTGCTCGTGGCGCCGGGTGACCTCTTGCACGCCGACCAGCACGGCGTGCTCAAGATCCCCCTCGAGATCGCGGCGGAACTGCCGGCGGCGGCCGATCGAGTGATCGAGTCCGAGCAGGCGCTGCTGGGCTGGGTGCGCTCGGAGGATTTCGATCCCGATCGCCTCGCCGAGATGCGCGCCCGCCACTGACCTGCAGGGCTCGCAGCTAAGTGGCGGTTAGGTAGGCGACGATCATGTCGGCGAGCATCTCGCGGTAGTGCTCGCGCAGTGCCCGGCTGGTGAGATCGCGGTTGAAGATGGCACCGAACGTGTGCCGGTTGGCCACGCGGAAGACGCAGAACGCGCTGATCATCATGTGCAGATCGACCGCGTCGACGCTGCGCGTGAAGGCTCCTGACGCTCGACCGCGGTCGAGGATCCTCGCGATGAGCTCGATGGCCGGTTGGTTCAGGGTCGCGAGCCGCTCGGAACGCTCCAGGTGCTTCGCGCGATGGATGTTCTCGATGCTGACCAGTCGTATGAACTGGGGGTGCGACTCGTGGTGGTCGAAGGTCAGTTCGGCCAGTCGGCGGATGGCTGAGACCGGGTCGAGGTGCTCGACGTCGATTTGCTGCTCGGCGGTGCGGATCGCTCCGTAGGCCTGCTCCAGGACGGCAACGTAGAGCTGCTCCTTGCTGCCAAAGTAGTAGTAGATCATCCGCTTGGTCGTATGGGTCTGAGCGGCGATCTGGTCGACGCGGGCGCCTGAGTACCCCTGTTCGGCGAATTCTTGGGTCGCGACCTCGAGGATCTCGTTGCGGGTTAGCGCTGCGTCGCGCTGGCGCCTTTGTTCCGCCACCGGCGTGGTCTTTTGAGCTGGCATGCGTCCTTTCCAGGCGTGGATCGACGCCGATTCTATGAATGCGGCGTTTAGGGATCCCGCGATGGGATACGTATAACTAACTAGTTCGTCCATTACGGCCCTGAGATCGAATAGCAAGACCGCCGTGAGCTCGAATAGCGAGACCGCCAGCTATGTCGTCGGACTGATCGGTGCCGATATCGGTCCGTCTTTCAGCCCGTCGCTGCACGAGCGCGAGGCCGCCGAGTTGGGGCTGCGCTATGCCTATAAGCGCATCGACATCAACGAGCTCGGAATAGCTCCCGAGGGCGTGGGTGAGCTCCTGCGGATGGCCCAGCGGCGCGGCTTCAGAGGCGTCAATGTCACGCATCCGTGCAAGCAGACGGCCGTCGAGCATCTGGCGGAGCTCTCCGCGGACGCTGCCGCGCTAGGAGCTGTCAATACCGTCGTCTTCGAGGACGGCAAGGCGGTTGGGCACAACACCGACTGGCCAGGCTTTCAGCAGAGCTTCATCCGCGGACTGCCCGACGTGGCGACGACGCGGGTCGTCCTCCTCGGCGCGGGGGGAGCTGGTACGGCAGTGGCTCACGCTGCGCTGTCGCTCGGAGTCGAGCGACTCGCAGTAGTCGACACCGACTTCGATCGCGCCGGCGCGCTGGCGCGGTCTCTTCGCCGGCGCTACGGCGACGATCGGGCGACTGTGCCGGCGCGATTGTCCGCCGAGCTGCGGCGGGCGGACGGACTCATCAATGCGACGCCAACCGGGATGGCGGCGCATCCAGGGTCGCCCCTGCCATTGGAGCATCTACACGATCGCCTCTGGGTCGCCGACGTGGTCTACCGACCGTTGGAGACCGAATTGCTGCGGCACGCCCGGCACCTAGGTTGCCGGACGCTGGACGGCGGGGGCATGGCGGTCTTCCAGGCGGCGCTCTCGTTCGAATTGTTCACCGGATGCGAGCCCAACACAGAGCGGATGCTTCGGCACTTTGCGCTGTTGGCCGAAGACGCCCCAGCACCGGTGACGAGGTAGGGGTTTCGGTTAGCGGTGCGCACCGGTATTGCCACCGTCTGCCTGAGCGGCACTCTCGAGGACAAGCTCGCCGCCGCCGCGCATGCCGGTTTCGACGGAGTGGAGGTCTTCGAGCCCGATCTCATCGGCTCCCGGCTCTCGCCGTCCGAAATCCGGATCCAGGCCGCCGAGCTCGGTTTGAGCATCGACCTCTACCAGCCGTTCCGCGACTTCGAGGGCGTTCCGAACCGTCAGCTGGAGCGCAATCTGCGCCGCGCAGAGGCCAAGTTCGACGTCGTGGAGGCCCTCGGCGCGGACACGATGCTGGTCTGCTCCAACGTTTCCGATGAGACGATCGACGACGACGGGCTCGCGGCGCAACAACTCCATGCACTCGCGGATCGAGCGGCCGAGCGCGGCATCCGCGTCGCGTACGAGGCGCTCGCCTGGGGACGGCGCGTGAGCGAATACGACCACGCCTGGCGGATCGTTCAGGCAGTCGACCACCCGGCTCTGGGGATCTGCCTGGACAGCTTTCACATCCTCTCGCGGGGCACGAACCTGGCAGCGATCGCCGACATCCCGGCCGACAAGCTGTTCTTCGTTCAACTGGCCGACGCGCCGCACCTCGTCATGGACGTGCTGCAGTGGAGCCGGCATTACCGCTCCTTCCCCGGGCAGGGTGGATTCGATCTTTCCGACTTCACTGCTCGCGTGCTCGACGCGGGTTACGCCGGGCCGCTCTCGCTCGAGGTGTTCAACGACGTGTTTCGTCAAGCGGACCCGCGGCGCATGGCGATCGATGCCATGCGCTCGCTGCTCACCCTCGAGGAATCGGTACGCGCGGGCAGCTCGCGCCGTCTACCGCCACCGGCCTCCTTGCACGGCTACGCCTTCGTCGAGCTGGCTGTGGACCCGGCATCGGTCGGAGAGACGCAACGCCTTATGCACGCGATGGGCTTCGCCCAGACAGCGCAGCACCGGAGCAAGCCGGTGGCGCTGTGGCAGCAACGAGACGCCCGGATACTGCTCAATGCGGGCGCTCCCACTGCCCCAGGCATCGCGGCAATCGCGGTCGAGAGCGCGGACCCCGGTCGCTCTGCCGCGCGGGCCGAGGCGCTGCTGGCGCCGGTGCTCTCCCGCCAGCGCGGGCCGGACGAGGCCGACCTTTCGGCGATCGCCGCGCCCGATGGGACGTCCGTCTTCTTCTGCCGCACCGATGAGCGCTCCGACATGCGCGGCTGGCTTCAGGACTTCGATCCGCTGTCACCGATCGGCCGCGCGGCGTCGACCGGTCTGACTCACATCGATCACGTGGCTCTGGCCCAACCGTTCGACTACTTCGACGAGGCGGCGCTCTTTTATCGCTCGATGCTCGGCCTCGAACCGCGTGAAAGCCTGGAACTGGCCGCGCCGGACGGCCTCGTTCGAAGCCGGGCCGTCACCACGGCCGATGGAAGAGTCCGGCTCGTGCTCACCGTCCCGGTGCTCGCCCACGACGCGGCGCAGGCCGGGGGGTTACAGCACGTGGCCGTTGCCTGCGGCGACATTTTCCTCGTCGCTCAGCGTATGAGAGAGCGTGGGGTCGGGCCGCTGTCGATCCCCGACAATTACTACGACGACCTCGCTGCCCGGCTGGATCTCGAGCCAGACCTGATCGAGCTCATGCGAGAGCATGACGTGCTCTACGACCGAGCGCGCGGTGGGGAGTTCCTGCACTTCTACACCCCGACCGTCGGTGAACGTCTGTTCTTTGAGGTGGTCGAGCGGCGAGGCGACTACGACGGCTACGGGGCGGCGAACGCGCCCGTACGCATGACCGCCCAGCGGGCCCCAGCGACGGCTACAGAGGCAGCCTTCGCGCATGAACGCGCGCAGGCTACACCGGCAGAAAGAGAGGGAGACGGTGCCTACAACGCAGCATAACCCGGGCTCGGACGGGCTCGACAAAGCGAAGACCCCGAAGAAGGCCGCTCTCGCAAGCTGCATCGGCAGCGTGCTCGAGTACTACGACTTCTTCATCTACGGAACGGCCGCCGCGCTGGTTTTCGGCAAGGTGTTCTTTCCGACCTCAAAGCCCGCCACCGGCACGCTTCTATCCCTGGCCACCTACGGCGTCGCCTATGTGGTCCGGCCGATCGGCGCGTTCTTCATGGGCCACCTGGGCGACAGGTACGGGCGAAAGCGCGTGTTGGTCCTGACCGTGGCCGGGATGGGGTTGGCGACATTCCTCGTCGGGTGCCTACCGACCTACGCCGACATCGGCATCTGGGCTCCGGCACTGCTGGTCGCCCTGAGGTTGCTGCAGGGGTTCGCTGCATCGGGCGAGCAAGCTGGAGCCAACTCGCTCAGCATCGAGCACTCACCGGATCGCCAGCGCAGCTTCTACACCAGCTTCACCCTCGTCGGGACGCAGGCCGGCCTCGTGATCGCCACCGCTCTCTGGCTTCCCCTCTCGAGTCTGCCTGAACATCAACTCTTGAGCTGGGGTTGGCGAATCCCGTTCTGGTTGAGCTCGGTGGTGGCGGTTGCGGCACTGGTGATCCGCCGCAAGCTCAGTGAGACACCCGTATTTCAGCAGGTGGCCGAGGAGCACCAGGTTCTCAGGGTTCCAGTGGCCGAGTTGTTCCGCGACTACTGGGCGAACGTGCTCCGGGTCACCTTCGGAGCCCTCGCATCCACCGTGAGCACGATCTTCGCGGTGTACTGCCTGGCGTTCTCGGTCAAGACGGTCAAATTGGACGATACGACCATGCTCTGGGTCCTGATCGTGACCAACGTGGTGGCGCTGGCCGCGATCCCGACGTGGGCCAGGCTGGCCGACCGAATCGGCCGAAAGCCCGTGTTCCTGTTCGGCGCCCTGGGCAGTGGGGCACTGATGTTCGCGTATTTAGCGGCGATCGCCAGCAGCAAATACGTACTGATCTTCGGCTCTGCGATTCTCATGTCAGGCGTCGTTTACAGCGCCCAGAACGGGGTCTGGCCTGCGCTGTACAGCGAGATGTTCCCCACTAGGGTCCGGCTGTCCGGAGTGGCGATCGGGACTCAGATCGGCTTCGGGATCGGCGGGTTGGCACCCACGATCGCCGACGCGATCGCCGGCAACGGCGCCAACGGCTGGGTCCCCGTCGCCGCCATGGTGTTCGGCTTCAGCCTGCTTGCGGCGATTGCAATAGCAACCGCCCGCGAGACGTACGACACGCCGCTGCGCGAAATCGACGAGGCCGAGGCCCGACATATGCGCGCCGGCGCAGCCGCCTACCGGGAGCCGACCCGAGCCGGGGTCGGGTTGTCCTGACCGTCCCGGGCGGCGGCCCGTGAGGCAATGATGATGAGGAGGGTCCCGCCGAATCCGGGGCCCTTCTTCGCACGTGGCAACCTACCGCTGACCCTGCGCCGCCTCGCTGCTGGCCTGGGACGAACACCGGGAAGCGATCGGGGCTACGCTAGAAGCTTCGGAAGGTGCAGAGGCCGGTGCCGTTAGCAGGCCGCGAACACGGGTACGTGACGGCGAAGGCGTAAAGCGCGAGGTATGGGAGCCAGCCATGGCGCAGAGAAACACAGCGCGCAGCAGCCGCAGTCCCAATCGGTCGAGCCGTTCCGGGCGGTCGGGTGGCTCCGGGGAACCCACGGACTCCGGTGCAACGGGCCGCGGGCGCGGGAGTCGTGCCCTTTCAACCGGTGCTGGGCGCAGCGAATCGAGCGCGTCTAAGCCGACGGGCGCGGGAAGACAGGCGCGAAATCGCTCGAATGCATCCGCGAGCGATCGCGAGGGGAATTCGGCAGCGACGCAAGCAGCAGAGTCCCGGGCTGGCGGCAAGTCGACGGGCCGACCGCCGGGCGAGGAGCCTGACGTCTTCGTGGAGGTGCCCAATCTCCACGTCGGCAGGCTCGAGATCGACGTGGAGCGACTTGAGGCGCACCTGGCCCTGCGTGCGCAAGTGGCGAACCTGGTCAATCTCGTCGCCGGGGTTCATGTTGGCGTCGACAAGGTGAAGATCGAAATCGAGGACGTCGATGCAAGCGCGCTGCTCGAGGTCAGGCTTCAGAATGTGTACAACATCCTCGAGCGCACGCTCACGACGATCGACGAGAATCCCGAGATCCTGCAGGGCGTGCTTGAAACCGCTGGCAGCGCGGTCGAGGAGGTGGGCGAGATTGGCAGCGAGGCCACAAAGCCCGGGGGTGCGGTCAGCTCGCTCACGTCCGGCGTGGGTGACACGCTCGGTAACCTCGGTGACACACTCAGTCGCACGCTCACAAGCGTGAC
>JAFASQ010000122.1 GCA_019244395.1 Solirubrobacterales bacterium
AAACGCGTCGGCCTCGTCGAGATGCCTGGCCGCCTCCGCCTCGTCCCCGTGCACCCCAGCAAGACCACCGAGCGCCATGCCCGCAGCGGCCTCCCACATCGGCTGCGCGGTCTCCCGCGCGAGCGCAGCCTGCTCCGCGGCGGCCGAGGCCGCGAGGGGCCAGTCGCCGAGCAAGAACGCGGACCAGCACAGCAACCCGAGCGCCTGGGTGAGCACGCCGAGCCGGCCCTGCTCGCGCAGGCCCTCGGTCGCTTTGAGCAGGATCACCTGCGCCGCCTCGTAGTCGCCGACCGCAAACGCCGCCATCCCGACCAGCTGCTCGGCGCGAGGATCGAGCGAGGCCTCGTTGGCGGCGTCCGGGAGCCGGAGCATCACGCGGCGCCCACACACGATCGGACCAGCCACCGCCAGGGTGGAGAGCAGTCTGGGGTCAGTCTCGTGCGCACCGGAGTGTTCGGCGGCTGCCACAACTTCCCGGCGCACCTCAAGGCCGGGATCTGCCCACCAGCACCGCAGCGCGGCCCCGAGCATCAGCTTGAGCGCCAGGTCGACATCACCGTCAGCCGAAGCTCGCGCGCCGTGCGCCACGAGGAGACGGACCCGCTCGCCGTCGCCTGGCGCCCCATCGTGGAAGATCTCCGCGAGCCAGTCGGCCCGCGCGCGGTCACGCTCGCTGAGCGGAAGCAGCTGTGCGTCCTCAACCAGCAAGCGAACAAGATCCGCTCGCCCGAGTTCGAACGCGAGCTCCGCCGCGAGCAGGAGCCGCCGGACACGCACCGCGACAGTCGCGGTCAGCTCTGCCGCTCGCCTGAGCGACGTCGCAGCGTGCAAGATCGCTCCGCGACGATGGGCGCGCCACGCCACCGCTTCGAGCTCGGCAGCCACCTCATCGTCGCTGCCGATGACGCACGCCGCCCGGTGCCACGCACGCCGATCGGGCTGTTCAACGAGCACTTCGGCCAGCGCTCCGTGCGCTGCGTGCCGGCGATCGAGGTCGGCGGCCTGGTAGACGGCGGCGCGCACCAGGGGGTGACGGAAACGCAGCATGTCGCCCTCGATCGTCACCAGGCCGGCATCCAACGCCGGCTGAAGCGCGCCGGGGCCGCTGCTTCGCCCGCCCAGGAGCTCCGCCGCGGGCACGATCTCCGTCAACGAGCTCGCCTCATCGGCCGCCGCCGTCAGCAGCACGTCGCGAGTCGTCGGCGGCATGTCGTCGAGGCGCGCCGCGAACGCGCGCTTGAGCCGTGCTGAGATCGGCAACATCGGACCGTCGATTTCGGCCGCGGTGTCGGAGAGCTCGACGAGCGCGAGCGGGTTGCCGGCCGATCGCTCGAGCAGCCGCGCGCGGGCGGTGGGACTCAGGTCAGGGGCTCGCGCATCCAGCAGGTCCCCCGCCGCTGCTGGGTCCAGCCCCGCCAGCTGCCGCTCGGGAAGATCGAGCCGTGTGATCCCCTCGTCGGGGCCGTCGCGCAACGCGGCGAGCACGACGACCGGCTCGGTTTCGACGCGACGCCCGACGAAGCCCAGGACGTCGCGCGAGGCCCCATCGAGGTGGTGGACGTCGTCGGCGATGAGGAGAAGGGTCCGTTCGCCCGCGACGATACGGATCAGCTCGAGCGTGGCCAGCGCCACGAGATAGAGATCGCTGACGGACCCCTCCCCGGCACCGACAGCGGCCAGCAGCACCCCCCGCTGCCGCTCCGGAAGCTGGGTGACTCGATCGAGCACCGGAGCGAGCAGCCGCTGCAACCCGGAGAAGGCCAGGCCGGCTTCTACGACGCTCCCCGCCGTCCACAGCGTGTTGATCCCGCGTCGCTGAGCCGAGGCGCGTGCCGCATCCAGCAGCGCCGACTTTCCCACGCCTGCCTCACCCCGCCAGACGAGCGCCGTCCCGCCGTCGTGAATCCCGTCGAGCATCCCGTCTAGGAGGACCAGCTCGGATTGTCGGCCCACGAGGCCGGGGGGAGCCTCGCGCGGACCGGCGGTGGAGGAATCAGTCATACGACACTACCAATCAAGTCGCTCAGCTTGCAGAGAACGACAACGTCGCCCCTGTCGATGATCGTCGGACCCGGGCAGCGTTTCGCGCGGTGGACCACCGAAAGTCGGTGGGTGACGCCGAGCCAGAACATTCCGGCGGATGCGACGGCGGCCCACGAGAACGTGAAGCCCCAGAAGCTCGGAGCGAAACGAAGCCGCAGGAAGACGGGCAGCAACCGTAGCTGGGCGATGATCATCACACGCCGTAGCCGACGAGCAGCCGCAGCCCGATCTCAATACGGTGGCCGACGATCACGAACCTAGCGAACGTGGCTACCGCCGCGGGAGCCACCTCGATCGCGAGCCTGGGAATCAGCGGGGTGGGCAGCGCCGGTCCTACCACCAGCCGGCCAAGCACGATCGAGCCGACGACGATCCAGCTCACCAGCCCAAGCCCGAACAGCACATCTGCCAACTCGAGCTGCCCGGTCAGCCCGGCGGCGGCCAAGGCGACGAAGCCACCCGCGACACTCGGCAGGAAGTAGCCGGGTTGGACCTTGTCGAAGTCGAGCGGCAGATAGATCCATTCCCCGATGAACCATCCGGCGAGCACCACCTTGGCCACGACCCCGACGTCGGTGATGGCCTCACCGCCGGAGTGGCTGTAGGGGTAGAGCGCATCGGCGGCGGCGAGCATCGGGACGATCAGCGCCAGTGGGGCGAACGGCCCGGCGATCGGATCGGCGAGATCACGGCCGAGCGTTTGCGCGCGCATTCCGCGGACGTGGAGCACGAGGACCACGGCCCAGGCGGCGACCGAGACGGCCACCAGTCCGCGGCCGACCCCCACCGGCACGAGTCCGAAGGCAGCTGCTGCGAGCCAGCACTCACCCAGGCCGAGCAACCCGAAGGGGATGCCGAACAGGTTGAGCGGGATTGGGCGGGGCTTCGGCATCGCGAGGCATCGTGAACGGCCGCCGCCCGGCGATAAAGGGGCAATCCGTGAACCGTTGTTCGGACGATGCGGATAATCCAATCGTGACCCCGAGGCGGGACTAAGACGATGGAGCTGCGCGAGCTGCGCGCGTTTGTCGCCGCGGCGCAGGAGCTGCACTTCGGCCGGGCGGCCGACCGGCTCTATCTGAGCACCTCGACGATGAGCGAGCTGATCCGGCGCCTCGAGCTCAAGCTCGGCGCGCCGCTGTTCATCCGCACCACCCGCCGGGTCACGCTGACCGACGCCGGGGCCGAGCTGCTCGGCCGGGCCGAGGCGATCCTCGAGCTCGTCGACCAGGCAGCGGAGGCGGTCGGCGCGGTGGCCGGCGGCGACGCCGGCGTCGTTCGGTTGGGGCTCACGCCGCCCGCCGCGCCGGTCATCGCGCCTTTCCTGGTCGAGCGGTTCACCGCGTCGCGGCCCGGCATGTCGGTGGAGGTGGGGCGGATGTGGCTGCCCGACCTCGCGGCAGCACTCGGGGCGGGAACCGTCGACGCGGCGATCACTTGCGGCGGGCTGGGCGTGGACGGGCCGGCCGTCACCACGTGCGCACTGGGCTCCGAGCCGCTGCTCGTCGGCCTGCGCGCCGGCGACCCGCTGGCCGATGCGGAGAGCGTCGAGCTCGAGCAGCTCAGCGGCCGGGCGCTCGGCATGCACCCGCCCCACCTGTTCCCGGCGTGGAACCGCGCGCAGCGATCGATCCTCGACGACGCCTGCCTGTCGCCCCCAGTGGCCGAGCTCGGCGACACCGACCTGTCAGCCCGCCGCTGGACCCGGCAGTCCGAGGTCGACTGGATCATGCTCACCCCCTCGCTCGTCGACGTCGACGAGCGCACCGTCGTCCGCCCGGTCCCAGGCCGGTCCGTGCCGTTCACCCTGTCCTGGCCGACGCAGTCCGTCCACCGGCCGGCCGTGCGGCGGTTCGTCGAGTCGAGCCTCGACGGCCAGCTGCCGGACGGCTGGCTCGCGCCGGACACCGAGGCGCCAGGATGACGAGCATCCACCCCGAGCTCGCGATCAAGCCCGAGTGATGCACCTGCCGATCGCCGCCTTAGGCCGATACGGCGCGCGGAGCGTCACAGCAGTTAAGCCGGCCGCGATCGTCGACTCGCTACCTGTCTCGGGCTCGAGCCGCGGTCGGCCTGCCCACCAAGGCGCCCTCGGAGGTGTCCGCGCGGATCCAGCTGAGAACCAAGCCTGCGTTAGGCAGCAACGCGTCGAGAGGGCAAGCCGCGCTCGCCCCCGCGTCATGACGATTGCTCAGCGCGTGAACGTCGAGCGGTGAGTGCCAAGAGCATCCAGCAAGAAAGCGTCGACGACGTCGATACATCTCGAGCTGGCGCATCCTGATCAAGCAGCTTCGCCACGGTTATCCGCTCGCCCCCCTGCTACGAGCCGATCCTCCAGTGATCCAGGACGTCTCGCTGCCGCGATCACCATGATCGCTTTCACCGACGGGCCACTTCGCATCGCGTGATCGCTTCGGCGACATCTGAATCACGCCGATCGTCGCGGGCCGGCGTGGGCCGCACGATTGCATTCGAGGTCGCCGGCCTTCGGAGGCGCCGCCGAGCGCGCTTGCGCAATGCCACGTTTCCGATTACGCGGACGAGGGCCGGGAGACGATCGCTGCAATGGTCCTTCGGCGGCGTGTGGACGCCGCGGCTGACGAGCGCATTGGCCGTGACCACGTGCCGGGCGAACCAGATGGTCAGGACCGCCGGCGTCGGATGCTTCTCTGATCTGCCTGATTCGTGTCGGCGGGGCATCAGGCTCGTCTGCCGAGTGGGGGACCGCCGCCCTCGTCCGGCGAGGATTTATTCGCGTCGCGCCCTGTCGTGGTTGGAACCTCTTTGGTGATCGGCGCGACGCGAGCGCCCGCGTTTGGCGACGGCGTCCATGCCGTCGCCAAACGCGGCCAGATGATCGGCGGGTCGGGGGACTGGCTCGATCAACAACTCGCAAATCTGGGGATTGGCGTCAGCGAGCGGAGCCGCGCTTCCGACGCGTACGCCCCTGACCCAGTCGCTGTCCGGAGCGCCTTGTCTCAGACGCGGGATCGTTGCCTGGAGCAGTTGCCCGTCATCGTTCGACCCCCCAGGCGACGTGCCAAAAAGTCGCGATTGCAGCCCTTTCTTGAAAGCGGACGACGGGTCTCGAACCCGCGACCTTCGGCTTGGGAAGCCGACGCTCTACCAACTGAGCTACGTCCGCAGTGGCGGGGAGATGCTAGCGGTCGTACGTTGGCCCGGGCGAGCGGGCCGGCGGCCGCGCCGGCGCCGCGTACCCTCCTCCGGACCGGGTTGCTGTGCAAGCGGCAGCCGCGGCGGTCGGAATTGTCGCTCGGCTCGAGCGTAGTCGGCTCGCCGTATCGCCTCTCCTCTCAATCGGTGGAACGCCGGCGAGAGCTCCTCCGGCGCTCGCCGTCCACCGGCGCTTATGGGCCTACCTCGCCGCCGAGCGGTCAGTAAGGGCCTTCGAGGGAGGAGTCGTCGGCGATCGGCACAAACGGCAGCAGGCCGACGATCTCCATCAGCCGCCGGGCGTGCGGCGGAAGGTCCGAGCTCAGCCTGAGCCTGCGGCCGTTCGCCTTGGCGGTGCGGACCAGGGCGGTCATCGCCCGCAGGCCGGCGGAGTCGATGAAGTCGATACCCGAAAGGTCGAGCAGCACGTCGCGCTGGCCGGCTAGCTCACGCTCGACCGCTAGCTCCACGACGGACGAGCTGGTCAACGCGAGCTCGCCCTCGATGCACACGCGCACCCAACTGTCCTCCATCGGCTCGAGCCGCAAGGCAAACGGCGCCGTGGACGGGACGTCGCCGGCGTAATCAGGGTCTCCCCCATCGGATCGGCTGAGGCGCGATGACACGTCGATCCATTCTCTTCGACCGAGCGAGGCCGCTGCAAACATTGTCGAGTTAGAACGAGGTTAGAAATCAACAGGTCGGGCTGGCGATGCGGAGGGATCGGAGGGACCTCGCTTGCGTATTACTCTCCGAGCATGCGCCGCCTCGCGATCCCGGTCCTCGCAATTGCCGCGGCCGCAGGCCTGCTGGCGCTGCTCACGTTCGGCGTCGCGCACCAGGGCACCAACTCCTCGATCGATGCCTCGGTGGCGCGCGGGGACTTCCCGGCAGCGCCGGGGTCGCAGACCCGGCTGCCGATCCTGGGAGCGACGGGATCCGAGAGCCTCGCCCAGCTGCGGGGCAAAGTGGTCGTGCTGAACGTTTTCGCCTCGTGGTGCGAGCCGTGCAAGGCCGAGGCACCCATCCTCGAGCGCGAACAGCGCCAACTCCTCCGGAACAACGGCACGATCCTCGGGGTCACCTATCTGGACAACTCGAGCGACTCCGAGACGTTCGTGCGCCAGCAGGAGATCACCTACCCGGTCATCCGGGACGTGAGCGGCAGCTTCGTCCGATCGTTCGGCACCACCGGCGTCCCCGAGACATTCGTGATCAACCGCCAGGGCCGGATCGTTGCCGTGCGGCGCTACCAGCTCGACGCTGCGTGGCTGCAGCGCACACTGCCTCAGATCCTCGCCGAGCCATCATGATCCGCGCCCGGCTGGCCCTCACGCTCCTCGCCCTGGTCACGGCTGGCCCGCTCGGCCCGGTGACGGCAACGGCAACCGAGCGACCCCAAGCGTCGCTCACCGACATCGAGAACGACGTGATGTGCGTGTCCTGCCGCGAGCCGCTGGCGGTGGCGCAGTCGCCGCAGGCCAACGCCGAGCGCGACTACATCCGGTCATTGATCGCTCAGGGCCTGACCAAGCAGCAGATCGAGCAGAACCTCGTCGCCCAGTACGGTGCCGCCGTCCTCGGCAAGCCGCCGGCAAGCGGCTTCAACCTCAGCGTGTACATCCTGCCCCCGGCGATTCTTGCCGCCGGCGCGGCCATCCTGGCCATCGCCCTGCCGCGCTGGCGGCGACGAACCCGTGCCGCGCCAGCCGCCTCGCCCGCATCCGCCCGGCCGCTCGACCCGGCCGAGGCGGATCGGCTCGAGCGGGAGCTCAGCGAGTTCCGCGGCTGAATCCGCCCAACCGACGGGCTACATCGAGTCTGGCGCGCTCACGCCGAGCAGCCGCAGGGACACCGCGACGGTCCGCTGAGTGGCCAGCGACAGCGCGATCCGAAACGACTCGACCGCTGGCGGCGTCGCGCCGATCACCCGGCACGCTTCATAGAACGTGGTGAACTCCTGCGCGAGTTCGAGTGAATAGGCGGTGATTCGGTGGGGCGCGCGCCGTTCGACCGCCTCAGCGACCTCGCCGGGGAACGCGATCAGCTTCTTGATCAGACTGCGCTCGGGCCCCTGAAGCGAAACCGCGTCCCAGTCCGCGCGCAGCGCCGACTCCACGCGCTGCTCCGGCAACCGCCGCAGCATCGAGGCGATCCGGGCATGCGCATATTGGACGTAGTAGACGGGGTTCTCGCGTGACTGCTTGCGCGCGAGCTCCACGTCGAGCTTGATCACCCGGTCATGCGAGCTCTGAAGCATGAAGAAGCGGGTAGCGTCGACCCCGATCGCGTCGATCAGGTCGTCGAGCGTCACGAAATCGCCGCGGCGCTTGGACATGGCGAACGCCTCGCCCTCCTTGACCAGGTGAACGAACTGCAGCAGCGGCATTTCCACCGTGTCGGGATCGCCGCCCAGCGCGGCCATCGCTGCCTTCATCTCGCGCACGTACGCCGCATGATCGGAGCCGACCGGGACCATCTGGCGGTCGAAGCCGCGCTCGCGCTTGTTCTGGATGTACGCGATGTCTGCAGCCAGGTAGGTGGGTTGGCCGTTCGAGCGGATCACGACGCGGTCCTTGTCATCGCCGAAGGTCTTCGTGCGCAGCCACAGCGCACCGTCGGACTGGTAGAGGTGACCCTCCCGCTCGAGAATCGACAGGGCGCGCTCGACCTGGCTGGGCGATCCCTCGTGCAGCGTTCGCTCGCTGAAGTAAACGTCGAAGTGGACCCCGTAGCGCTCGAGCGTCGCCTTGATGCGGGCGAGCAGCGGGCCGACCGCCTGGCGCGCCAGATGATCCGGATCGGCCTCCGCAGCGTCCGGGATCTGGGCGGCGAGATCGGCCACGTAGGACCCGCGATAGCCGCCGTCTGGCACCTCCTCCCCACGCGCCCGCGCCCGGACCGACTCGCCGAGCAAGCGAATCTGATTGCCCGCGTCGTTGAAGTAGTACTCGCGGGACACCGCGTGACCGTGGTGCTCGAGGATCCGCGCGAGCGCATCCCCATACGCGGCATGGCGGCCGCTCGCGGCGACCAGCGGGCCGGTCGGGTTGGCCGACACGAACTCGATCAGGATCCGTTCGGGGTGCTCGGCCCCGCCGGCCCCGAATCGCTCGCCGGCGTCGAGCACGAAGCACAGCGCGCGGCGGTGCCACCCATCGGACATGACGAGGTTCAGGAATCCCGGCCCGGCCACCTCGGCCCGGTCGAGGTCCGCCCCCAGCGACGCCTCGAGCTCGGACTTGATTCGCTCGGCGATCTCGCGCGGCGCAGCCGAGAGCGCGGGCGCCAACAGCATCGCTGCGTTGGTCGAGTAATCGCCCATGCCCTTATGCCGAGGGCGGTCCAGGATCGGCTGCGGCGTCGGCTCGGTGGCACTCCCCCGGACGGCGCCGGCGGCGGCGCGAACGGCTGCGGCTAGCGCGTCGAGCGGAGCCTTTACTCCCGCGGTCGTCACAGTCCCTGGATTGCTCCACGAATCGGCGAGAACCCGCGCGGCGGTTGGAACATGCGGTCGAGCCGCTCCACCGCCGCGGGCGGGCCCATCGCGATGATCATGTCCCCGACCCGGAGCTCGGTGGGCGCGGGCGGCTGAGTCTCAAGCTGACCATCGGGATGCCGGATGGCCACGATCACGGCAGCGCCGCTCACATCGCCGATCGTCTTGCCCACCGCCTCGCATGCGGGTGAGACCTCGATCTCCTCCGTGCGGTAGTCGGCCACGTCGAACGCGCCGCCCACCTGGGGTCGCAGCGCCACCCGCGCCATCTCCGATCCGGATGTCTTGTAAGGCGAGATCACGCGATCCGCGCCCGCGCGGAGCAGCTTCTTCTCGGAGTCCTCAGCCGAGGCGCGAGCGATGATCAGGATGTCGGCCCGCAGCTCTCGTGCGGTCATCGTGATGAAGATGTTCTCGGCGTCGGAGTCCACGCAGGCGATCACCCCCTGGGCGCCATCGATCCCGGCCTGCTTGAGGACCTCGTCGTCGGATGCCTCGCTCTCGATCAGCGGGACCCCGACCGATCGGGCCGCCTCGCGATTAGCCGGGTTCGGGTCGATCACCACGTGCTTGGCTCCTGCCGAACGCAGGTCGCGCGAGACCTGACGCCCGACCCGCCCGAAGCCGCAAACGATGTAGTGGTCGCGAAAGGAATCGATCATCTTCTCCATCCGGCGCTCCTCGAGCACCCCGCTGAGCTGGCCCGAGACGAAGAACTCCGCCACCGTCGCCAGGGCGTAAAAGAGCGTACCTATGCCGAGGAGCTCGAGGCAGACCTTGAGCACCCGCCCGCCACCGTCCCCTGGGTCCGGGATCGTGCCGAGTGTGGTGACGGTGTCTAGCGTCCAGGCAAATCCGTATGCCACGGAGACGCCCTCCGTCACGACGAACCCGATCGTGCCGGCGAGCACCAGCCCCACGAGCGCGACCATCAGGAATCCCAGCCGGCGCATGAACAGCCGCACTTCGCGGCGGGCGTGGGCGCGCTGCTCGAGAGCGCGGTGGCGGTCGGGTCCGCCGTCCTCGACGGGAAAGGTCCAACCCCCGCGCCGACTCCACTCCACCATCAGAGGAGAGCCTGGCGGGCGACCGGTGTATCGCGGTACGTGTTCATCGCTGTGCTAGACCCTATGGAGGTTGACGTCCGACCGGTCTGGTAATCCATGGCCGGTCCCCTCCCGGTGCGTTGGGGACGTTAGAGCCGCGCGACTGGTCCTCGCGCGGCGGCCCACAACTGCATACGAGAGGAGCCGACCATGACGGTGAAGGCTACGTGCCTTGTCGGTCTTGACGTGCACGCGCGCCAGACGCACGCGACGCTGCTCGATCGCGCGACTGGCGAGCTGTCGGCGTGCCGGCTGCGGGGCACGCCGGAGGAGGCGGTGCTGCCGTATCTGGAGCGGATCGGGCGTGATTTGTTGGCGGTGTACGAGGCGGGACCGACGGGGTTCGGGCTGGCGCGCGAGGCCGAACGGCGGGGGCTGGATGTGCGGGTCGTGGCGCCGGGATCGATCCCCCGGGCACCGGGCGATCGGGTCAAGACCGACTCGCGCGACTCGCGCAAGCTGCTGCGACAGCTGGCCGCCGGCGAGCTGACGTTCGCGTTCGTGCCCAGCGAGGAGGACGAGGCCTTCCGGGACCTGATCCGCGGCATCGAGGATCTGCGCGGGGATCTGATGCGCGCGCGGCACCGCCTGTCGAAGTTCCTGCTGCGGCGCGGGCACCGCTACCAGGACGGGCACGCGTGGACGCCAAAGCACGGCCGCTGGCTGCGCTCGCTGTCCTTTGACGGCTGCGCCCAGGCGACGTTCGCCGACTATTGCGCGTCGGTCGAGCTGCTCGTCGGGCGTCGCCGGACGCTGCTTGAGACGCTCGAGCAGGCGGTGCCGGGCTGCACGCACGCGCCCACGATCGGCAGACTGCGTTGCTTTCGCGGGATCGAGACGCTGTCGGCCGCAGGCGTGTGCGCCGAGACCGGCGGCTTTGATCGCTTCCACCGGCCGACGCTGTTGTCCGGGTTCCTCGGCATCGTGCCCTCCGAGCGCACCTCCGACCTCAAGCGCCGCCAGGGCTCGATCACCAAGGCCGGATCCCCGCACGCCCGCCGGCTGCTGGTCGAAGCCGCGCAGCACTACCGCAAACAGCCGGCCATCGGCCAGACGCTCGCGCGTCGCCAAGCAGGGCAGGACCCGCGCGTGATCGAGATCGCCTGGCGCGCGCAACAACGCCTGCACCAGCGCTGGCAGCGTCTCTACCACGAGCGGCGCAAGCCCGCCGGCGTCGTCGCGATCGCCGTCGCGCGCGAGCTCGCCGGATTCCTCTGGGAGGCCGCCACCCTCGATGCCTGACCGCCGTACCCACACGATCGCGCCCGGGCGTTGTCGGGGCGCGCACGAGCACCCAGGAAGGCCCAGCACCGTCGCTGAAGGCTCGCGTTGCCTACTATGGGCAGCCGACCCCACCGGTCGGTGGCGCCCGCTCCTAGACAGCGAGCCGCGACGAATACCGGGTCTTGAGGTAGCCAAGCCCTCGAATATCAGTCTGACCCAGCCGTCGAGCAGACTGGACCTTCCGCTCGTGCCGCCCCGAGAACGCCCCCGCGATCCCACCGCCGACATCCGACCGCCAACGCTCACGCGGGCCCACCATCCTCCATATCAGTAGTGATATGGCTCGCCAGCGAGGATCTTGTGCGCGCGATACACCTGCTCGAGCAGGACCACGCGGGCAAGCTGGTGCGGGAGGGTGATCCGGCCGAGCGACAGGCGGTGGTCGACGTCGTCGAGATCGAGCCCGAACGGACCGCCGACTACGAAGCAGAGGTCTTGTCCGCTCCGGCGGCGCGCC
>JAFASQ010000156.1 GCA_019244395.1 Solirubrobacterales bacterium
CGCCGCGGTGATATGCGGCCGGGAGGAGCACGACCGCCAAACCGGCCTCGGCCGCCGCCTCCGCCACCGCGAGCGCCATCTCGTTCGGCTCCGCGTACGGGGTGCCATCCGGCTGGTGGTGGACGTAGTGGAACTCGCCGACCGCACGGTAGCCGGCCCCCACCATCTCGGAGTACGTCTCGAATGCCAGCTGGCGCATGCTCGTGGGGTCGAGGCTTCCGGCCAGGCGGAACATCTCGGTCCGCCACGTCCAGAAGTCGTCGTCGCGATCGCCGCCGGGTCGTTCGGCGCGGCCGCGCAGTGCGCGCTGGAAGGCGTGCGAGTGCGCATTGGGCATGGCCGGGATCACCGCCCGGGCGCCTTCGCCGCTGACCGCATGGCTCGCCATCACGTGGCCTCCACCGCGCGCGCCACGACTTGGGCCGCGATCGCCGCGTCCTCGAGCTCGACCGTCTCGGCCGGCGAGTGGCTGATCCCGGTCGGGTTGCGGACCAGCAGCATCGCGGCTGGGACGCGCTCGGCCAGGACCCCGGCGTCGTGTCCGGCGAAGCACACGAGCTCCGGTGCGGCGTGACCCAGGACATCCTCGGTGGCACGGATCAGCTTCCGCCGAAGCTCGGGCGAGAACTCCCGCGCGTCGCTGCGCGAGGCCACCGAGACATCGATCTCGACCCCCGAGCACGCCTCGAGCTCGCGCAGGCGCTCGTCCAGGTGCGAACGCCAGGCGTCGATCGCCGCGAAGCTGGGCGCTCGGGCGTCGATCCACAGCCGCACCTCGGCGGCGATCGTGGTCGGCGCGTTCGGCTGGGCGATGATCCGCGACGTCGTGACGGTGAGCGTCGGGTGTGCGCGCGCGATCTCTTCCGCCGCCACGATCAACCGCGCCGCGGCGGACAGCGCGTCGCGCCGCTCCGAGCGCGGCGTGGTGCCGGCGTGGTCGGCGCGGCCATACAGATGCGCTTGCAGCCGGGTTCGCGCGGCCAGCGAGGTCACGACCCCGACCGGCTCGCTGGCGCCGGCCAGCTCGGTCGTCTGGTCGATGTGGATCTCGATGAATCCGCTCAGCCTGCCCAGCCAGGGCGGTGCCTCGCCGATGCCATCCGGGTCGACGCCGGCCTCTCGCATGGCGTCGCCGAGCCGGACCCCGGCGTCGTCGGGCCGGTCGAGCACCCCCGGCAGGTCAAGCCGCCCGCTGAGCGCTTTGCTCCCGAATGTCGGCGTGTTGAAGCGCGCGCCCTCCTCGTCGGCGAACGACAGCACCGCGACGGGCCGCGGCACCCCGTCCGCGATCGCGAAACCGCACGCCACGCCGAGCGGCCCGTCGAACCGGCCACCGCCGCGGACGCTGTCCAGGTGGGACCCGATCCCCCACCACGGCGGGTCCGCCTCTGGACACGCCCACAGGTTGCCGGCCGGATCGCGCGCCACGCGCAGCCCCGCCCCGCCGGCTTGCTCCTCGAACCACGCGCGGGTCGCGGCGTCCTCCTCGCTCCACGCCAGCCGGCACACGCCGTCGGCGCGGACGCCGATGTCCGCTAATCCGACGAGCCGTGCCGCGAGAGCGTCGGATGTGATCATGGCGTCATCATGCCCGACATGCCGAACGAGAGCCGGAGCCGACCCGCCTTCCTGTTCGACCTGGACGGGACGCTGATCGATTCCGTCTACCAGCACGTGCTCGCCTGGCGGGAAGCGTTGGCCGGGGTCGGGATCAATCTTTCGGTGTGGAAGATCCACCGGCGGATCGGCATGAGCGGCGGGCTGTTCGTGACCGCGCTAGCGCGCGAGCTCGAGACCAACCTCGACGCGGACACGCTCCGCGCCCTGCCCAGGCTGCACGGGGACGCCTTCCTTCGCCACTACGACAGCGTCCAGCCGCTGCCGGGGGCGCGCGAACTGCTCGCCACGCTGACCGAGCACCGGGTGCCGTGGGCGATCGCCACGAGCGGGGTCGAGCGCTACGCCCGGCTCGCCCGCGACATGCTCGAGCTTCCCGCCGACACGACGTTCATCACCCGCGACCAGGTTAAGTACGCCAAGCCCGACCCCGACCTGTTCCTCACCGCGGCGCAGCGCATCGGCGTGGACATCCGCGACAGCATCGTGGTCGGCGACAGCGTGTGGGACCTGCTCGCCGCCCGGCGCGCCCGGGCGCTCGGCATCGGCGTGCTGTCGGGCGGCTACGGGCGCGAGGAGCTCATCTACGCCGGAGCGTTCCGGGTCTACGAGGACCCGCACGACCTGCTTGCCCACCTCGACGAGGTCGGGGTGCGCCGGCCGCTCTAGGAGGCAGCTCTCCGATCCACCACCCACGCTGTCCCCGCCGGGCGAGCGCGATGGCGTTGTCAGGATCATTCACAGACCGGCACGGGCGGACCTGGCATTCGGTTCTCGTGCCGCGGGCGCCGCGACGCGAGGCTGCGATCGGCAGCGAGGTCCTCGAGGGCGGCAGCGAGACGACGATGGGCGCGAAACGCCCGGGACTTCACGGTTCCGAGCGGTATCGCGAGCCGTTCGGCGATCTGTGTGTGTGCGAGGCCCTCGAGGTGCTGCAGCCGAATAACCTGGCGCTCTGCGTGTGGCAATGCCAGGATGGCGCGGCGGACGTCCCAGATGTCATGCAGCTCCTCGACCGGTCGCCGCGGTGAGACAAGCGCCGGATCGTGGGAGGTCAGGGAGTCGAGCCGGCGCACGGGGCGACAGGCCTCGCGGCGGTGAATGTCGATCGCCACGCGCTTCGCGATGGTCATCAGCCACGGCCCGAGCTCCCGGCTCGGGTCCACCCTCCGGGCGCTGCGCCACGCCTTCACGAATGTCTCCTGAGTCGCCTCCTCGCTCAGCCCTTGGTCCCTTAGCACGCGGTGGGCGACCGCGTACACGGGCCGCCCGTAGGCCCGGTAGACGGCCCGCACCGCTTCGGGGTCACCTTCGCGAAACCGGGCTCGCACAACCGCGTCGAGCGCCGGCGCGTCGGCCGGCGCCCGATGGTCGGGCAAGTTCAGAGCAGTCGAGATCGTCCGTCGCATCCCGGCACGGGAGTGTGCCGGGCGGTCCTGAAAGCGCCCTTGAAGGTCCCTTAAAGACCGCCGATTGCAGCTGGTACGCTTGCTGCGGAGCCTGCCGGGGGAACGCTGTCCAAATGCATTTCGGGGTTCTTGGGCCGTTTGAGGTCTTTGACGATCAGGGTCGCGAAGTGGCCCTGGGCGGCCGCAAACAGCGCTCGGTGCTCGCGATCCTGCTCCTGTACCGAGGCGAGATCGTCTCTGGTGAGCGGCTGGTTGAGGAGCTTTGGGGCGAGCGCGCGCCCCCGAGTGCACCCAACACGATCCACGTGTACGTGTCGAATCTGCGCAAGGCGCTGGGCGACGGCTGGCTGTTCACGCGCCCCACCGGCTACCTGCTAGGAACCGAGCAGGCCGAGGTCGACGCCGACCGCTTCGAGACGCTCCTCGCGCTTGGTCGCCAGGCGCGGCGGCAGGGTAACGCGCGCGCTGCGCATGAGGCGCTGCGGGACGCCCTGCGGCTGTGGCGCGGGACGCCCTACGCCGACTTCGCGTACGAGGCATTCGCACAGCGCGAGATCGCGCGCCTCGACGAGGCTCGGCTGAACGCGCTCGAGGAACGGATCGACGCGCAGCTCGAGCTCGGCGAGCACGCCGCGGTGGTCGGCGAGCTCGAGGCGCTGACCGCCGAGCAACCGGTGCGCGAGCACCTGCACGAGCAGCTCATGCTGGCGCTCTATCGCTGCGGCCGGCAAGCCGACGCGCTGGGCGCGTTCAGCCGGATCCGCGCCCACCTGGTGGACGAGCTCGGCTTGGAGCCCGGACCGCTGCTCAAGCGGCTTCAGGCGCAGATCCTCGAGCAAGATCCTGCCCTGGACCCTCCGGGCTCGGTGCCGGCGACGCGGGCCGCCAGGGGCGGCCAAGCTGGCCTGCTGCTCGAGCGCGCCGCCGAACTCGCCGCCCTCGAGGCGCGGCTGGCCGAGGTCGAGCAGACCTCTCAGGGACGCCTGGTGCTCGTGCACGGCGAGGCAGGGATCGGGAAGACAGCGCTCCTGCGCCGCTTCTGCGACGGGCTGACCGCCTCGGTGCGGCTTCTCTGGGCATCGTGTGATCCGCTGTTTGCCCCGCGGCCGCTGGGGCCGCTGCTGGACATTGCCCGGAGCACGGGGGGCGAGCTGCGCCGCGCGGTCGCGCGCCCCGCCAAGCCGCACGATGTCGCAGCGGCGCTGATGGGCGAGCTCGAGTCGCGCCCGCCCACCGTTCTCGTGCTCGAGGATCTGCATTGGGTGGATGAGGCGACGGCAGATGTCGTCCGGTTGCTGTCCCGCCGCGTCCAAACCGTGCCGGCGCTCCTCGTCGTGAGCTACCGCGATGACGAGCTCGACCGGCTCCACCCGCTCCGCGCCGCGCTCGGCGAGATACCGAGCTCAGCGCTCGCCACGCGCCTCGAGCTCGCCCGCCTGTCCCATCCCGCCGTGGCGCGGCTCGCCGAGGCTGCGACCGCGGACGCTGATGCCCTCTACCTCCGCACGGCGGGAAATCCCTTCTTCGTCACCGAAACGCTGGCCGCGGACACCGAGCGGCTTCCCGCCACGATCCGCGACGCCGTCCTGGCTCGCACGGCACGGCTGGGCTCTGATGCCCGCGGGCTCCTCGACGCGCTCGCCATCGTCCCCCAGCAGGTCGAGCTGTGGCTGCTCCAGGCGTTGGTCGAGGGGGATATCGGAGCCCTGGGCGACTGCGTGGCCTCGGGCATGCTCGAGGAGACCGACCGCGGCATCGGCTTCCGGCACGAGCTGGCGCGGCAGGCCGTGGAGCAGTCGCTGGCGCCGGACCGAAGGGTCGCGCTGCACCGCCGCGCGCTCGCGGCGCTGACCGAGCCGCCGATGGGTGCCGTCCTCGACCTTGCCCGACTGGCCCATCATGCCGAGGGTGCGGCCGATGTCGCGGCGATCCTGCGCTTCGCGCCATCGGCGGCC
>JAFASQ010000237.1 GCA_019244395.1 Solirubrobacterales bacterium
TCAGGCGGCGGTGGCCAGGTCCTGGCCGGTGGCGATCGCTTCGGCGAGTTGCCCCTCGGGCGTGCCCAGGTCGGGGAAAAGGTCAAAGAGCGTGCCGTAGGTCGTCCCCACCTCGACGTCGAGGTCACGCAAGCGGTCGTAAGTGACGCGGTCGGCGAGTTCGCTCGTGGTGCCGCCGGCGTCGGCGATGACTCGCACGTGATAGCCGGCCTCGACCGCGGAGATCGCGCTGTGCCAGAGGCAGACATCGGTGAGGATGCCGGCCATGATCAGGTTGTGGCGTCCGGTGGCCTGGACGGCGTCGACGAAGCGCGGGTCTGAGAACGCATCTAAGAACCCGCCGCGGGCGATGCGCTCGGCGTAGGCCGTCGGCGCCCCGTTCTGGATCTCGTCAATGCTCAGGCCGATGTAATCGACGTCCTCCCGGGTGGTCGTGACGACGAGCGGCAGCTCAGTCTGTTCGCCCAGCCGAGCCAGGAGCCCCACGTTCGCCGCGACGGCGTCGTGCGGCGCGCTGTTGACCATGGCGAACACGCCGGGCTGGTGGTCGATCAGGAGAATTGCCGAGTTCCGCGGGGTGAGCGAAATGTGCGGCGGGGACATGGATGACTCCTTGGGGCGCCTGAAGCGCATCGGGGTTGACGCTGATCAGGATCTTTGAGGTGGTGGTGAGACGGCATCGCAAGAAGGTGGTGATCCAGGGCTCGGGGAGAGGAGCCGGTCGGCATTTCCACGGGCATGTCACGTGGAGCGCGCGACAACGCAACGGCGGGTGACACTGCGGATCAAACGTTCGTTCAGTCAGCGGGTGCTGCGCTGCCTGATGGAGGGTCAGTCGCCCTAGCCGGTAGCGGCAGCAGCGGCGGCCTTCTCGCGGCGGAGCGCGTCGACGTTGTGGCGACTGTCGCTGTTGCGGATCAGGATCATGGTGAGCAGCGCGCCCGCGATGGCGAAGCCTGAGCCGATCAGGAAGGCGCGGTCAAACCCTTTGGTCAGCGCGACTGCCGGGTCGTGTACGCCGGAGTGAAATAGGCTCAGGGTCCGGCTGTTGGCGATCGTGGCGAGGATCGCCAGGCCCAGGGCTCCGCCCACCTGTTCGGAGGTGTTGATGAGGCCCGAGGCGAGGCCGGCCTCGTGGGGTTTGGTTCCGGTCATAGCCGCGACCGTCACCGGCACGAAGGTGAGAGCAAGTCCAGTTCCAGCGAGCAGTGAGGGCCCGAGGATGTCTGCCGTGAAGGAGCCGTTGGTCGCGGGAACTTGCGAGAACCAGAGCAGCCCCAATGCGAGTAGGAGGAACCCGGCGATCATCGGCGGCTTGTAGCCGGTCCGGGTTACGAGCTGCGAAGCGCCCCACGCGGCCAGGATGATGGTGAAGGTGAGCGGCACGTAGGCCACGCCGGTCTTGATCGGCGAGTAATGCAGCACGTTCTGGAGGTAGAGCGAGATGAAGAAGAACATCGAGAACAGGCACATGCCGATCAACGCTCCGAGGACATTCGCTCCCCGCAGCGTTCGCAGCCGGAAGATGGCGAACGGCACCAACGGCGCGCGTTGGCGTAGCTCGATGCCGACAAAGGTGATCAGCAGCGCGGCGGCGCCGGTAAGGCGCAGCAGGGTTGTGCTCGAGCCCCAGCCCGAGTTGACGGCCTCGACCACCGCGTAGACCAAAAGCGCCAGTCCGGCGGTGACGCTCACCGCACCGGCCAAGTCGAAGGACTTGCCGGCACCCTCGGCCCGGCTCTCGACCAGCGTTCGGGGGGCGAGGAAGGCGGCAAGGAGCCCGATCGGTACGTTGACGAACAGCACCCAGCGCCAGCTCACACCACTGGTCAGGATCCCCCCGAGAAGGACCCCGCCGGCGCCTCCGGCGCCGGCGACGGCGCCCCAGACTCCGAAGGCTCGCTCGCGTTCGGCGCCCTCGGCGAAGGTCGTGGTGATGATGGAGAGCGCCGCGGGCGAGACGATCGCCGCCCCGAGCCCTTGGATGGCCCGCGCAGCAAGGAGCCAGGGTTCTGACTGCGCGATCCCTCCGGCGAACGAGGCGAGCGAGAAGACGACCAAGCC
>JAFASQ010000306.1 GCA_019244395.1 Solirubrobacterales bacterium
GGAGGGGCTCACGCGCCCCCCGCACGTCTTCACAGGACTCTCATACGAGGCCGGGGGTGGAGACGCCGCGGTGTGACATGACGGCGGCGGGGAAAGACCCGGGACGCGGGGGGCATCACACGACCGCGGCCGGGAACGACCCAAGCACGCGGAGGACCTCGACGTGGGCGCGCAGGCCGGCGAGCGCGTCGGCCACATGTGGCTCGATGTCGCGGCCCTCCAGATCGAGGAAGAACATGTAGCGGCCGAGGCCCTGCTTGCGGGGACGCGACTCGATCCGGGTCAGGTTGACCTCCCGGCTGGCGAACTCCGAGAGGCAGTGGACGAGCCAGCCGGGCGCTTCGGCTCCCATCCCCCAAAAGACGATCGCGGTCTTCCAGGGCCCGATGGGCGGCTTCGAGGATCCGGGGCCGCCGGCCGGCGCGCCAATCGGCCCGAGCCACACGAACCGGGTCTCGTTGTCGGGCACGTCCTCCACCCCGGCGCGGAGCACATGGCAGCGGTAGCGTTCAGCCGCCAGGCGGTTGCCGAGCGCCGCCCACGGTCCGTCGTGCTCGGCCACGCTGCGGACGGCCTCCGCGGTCGAGCTGCCGGCGAGCACCTGCGTGTGGGGGAGCCGGGAGCGGATGAAGCGCGCGCACTGCGCGGTCGCCTGCGGGTGAGACACCACCGCCTCGATCTCGGACAGCTCGAGCGCAGTACGGGCGATCAGGCAGTGGCGGATGGGATGGACGACCTCACCGAGGATCGCGACGTCCTCGGTCTCCATGGCCAGGGCGTCCAGGGTGGCGTTGACCGAGCCCTCGAGGGAGTTCTCGATCGGGACCAGGGCCCGCTGCACCGACCCGAAGTGAACCGCCATCACCGTGTCGTAGATCGTCGGCTGCGGGACCAGGTCGAGCTGCTGGCCGGAGGTCGCGCTGATCAGCGCCTCCTGGGTAAACGTGCCCTCCGGGCCGAAGTACGCGACGCGCATGTCCCCCGGAGCTAGCTCGACTGCTGGCGCCCGTCGGCCCCGAGCGCGCGGCGGATCGCCTCGTCCTCCTCGGGCGAGAGCTCGAGCTCGGGCTTGCCCTCGCGAACCTCCTTGGCGTACAGCCGGGCCTGATCGCGGTGGTGGATCGAGGACAGCACCAGCCCCGACCGGTTGGCATCGAGCAGGGCGATCGACGTCGATTGCAGGCCCGACATCTCTCCGTAGGCGTCATAGCGGATGAGCGCGTGGTAGGCCACCGCGTGGTCGATGCGGCGCTCAGCCATGCTCATCCGGCCGTCGAGGCGCTCGGCCGCTTCCTGCACGTAGCCGTACAGCGCCTCGAACTGGTCCTGGAGCGAGGCGGCATGCCCGACCAGATCCTGCTCGCGGTCGCCTAGGATCGTTCGCTGGGCGGCACGCAGCCGACGCAGCTTGACCCCCAGGATCGCGCAGAGGAGGAGGGCCAGCAGGGCGACGGCGCCCGCAGCCATCGCGACGATTCCAGCCGTGCTGGTCAGGTTGTGCACTGCCGACAGGATACGGTCACGCCACGTCTCGAGTGGCGCGAACCGCTACTGGAACGTGACCTGGAACGTCTGCGTGTTGTGGGTGGTGACGCTCTCGCCCGGAACCTTCTCAACGGTGGCGGTGACCGTGTAGCTGCCCTTCGGCGGCGAGGAGCTGAGCGCCACCTGCGCCGTGTATTGATGACCCGGGACCGTCTGGGGGACGACTGCCTGTCCGCTCACGCCTGCCCCCACGACCGCCACCTTGACGACCACGTTCGTCTCGGTGTTCGCGCCGTCGTTGGTGAAGACGCAGGTGAACGTCGGGGCTGGACTGGCCGGAATCGTGTTCGTCCCACTGGTCGAGAGCGCGGTGCCGCCGACACTGACGGACTGCATCGCGTGTCCATGGACGCCGGGAGCGACCTTGGCGGCGTGCGGGGGGCTGGGCAGGGAAACATGGAGCTCCCTGGCGACGTTCGTCGGGTTCAGCCAATCGATCGAGGGCAGGAACTGGCTCGAGTTCACCTGCTGTCCGCCCAGGCCACCGACCGAGATGCCGGCGGCACGGAGCGCCCCGATGATCTGCGGCACCGAATAGTCGATGTAGAGCACGTCGGAGGCGTAGAAGCGAGCCATATCCGTCGCGAGCGCACTCACCGCCTGTTTGCCTGACTGCGAGTTCAATGCGGGCTGGATCTGCTGGGCGATGCTTCTCATTCCGTCGGCGCGCATCTGGAGGGCGCGCACGAAGTCCTGCTGGGCGCCTTTGACCTCGTCCGGCGTGTTGATGCCCTTGCCCTTACTGAGCTGGCTGCTCCCGTCGGCGGCCGACTGGCTCAAGTTGTTCTGGAGCGCGGCGGGGTCGCTGGTCGGGCCGGAGAGGGCGCGGAAGAAGTTCGCGCCGGTGTTGACCGACTGGGCGTTCAGCGAGGCGACGCTGTTGTTGTAGTCCTTGAGCGCGCGGTTACGGGCGCTGGTCTCGCAGCTGCTGACAAGCAGCGCGATCAGCACGATCGCCAGCACCACGCCCACGACCAGCACGATCTGGCGGATGAGGATGGTCTGGCGGGTGGCCGGCCGAGAGCGTCGCCCGCCGCCGCTCGGGCGGCGTCGGCGCCTGGCCGTCCGTGGCTCTGTACGGGTCTCCTCCGGCTCGTCGAAGAACGACACGCTGCTCGCTCCTTGGCGGAATCGGGAACGACCAGTATGACCGGCGCGACGGCGGTAAGGCGATTCCGAACGCGTCCGGCCGCAGGGGAGGGCCTTCCCGCCTCGAAAAGATGCCCGTGCGCACGCGGGTGCAGACCGGCTCAGAGGCCCCGACGGCGCGCCGCCCCGGCGCCGCCCCGCCCCGCGACCGCGCCGGGGGCGCCGAAGCGCCGCTCGTGCTGGATCGCTATCGCCTGCGCCGCCGCCTGGGCACGGGAGGGTTCGCCACCGTGTGGCTGGCCCACGACGAGCGGCTCGGCCGCCACGTGGCGGTCAAGATTCTCCCCCGCGAGCGCGTCGTCGGCGGCCGTTTCGAACGAGAGGCGCGTGCGGCGGCCAGGCTCGCGCATCCCGGGATCGTCACCCTGTACGAGGCGGCGGTCGACGACGAGGGGGCCTACCTCGTCTCCGAGCACGTCGGCGGTATGACCCTCCAGGCCCTGCTCGCCGAAGGCCGGCTGTCGGACCGCGACGTGGTGCAGATCGGCATCGCCTTGTGCGATGCCCTGGCCCATGCCCACGCCCACGGCGTGATCCACCGCGACGTGAAGCCGTCCAATGTGCTCGTTCCGGAGCGCCGCACGACCCCCGCGCAGCTCGCTCGCCTGACCGACTTCGGCGTGGCCCGCGTGATCGGTGCCGACACGCTCACGCGGACGGGCGACGTGATCGGCACAGAAGCCTACATGGCGCCCGAACAGGCGCAGGGCCTGCCCGCCGGGGCTTCGGCGGATCTGTTCTCGGTCGCGCTCGTCCTGTACGAGGCCCTCAGCGGCGTCAATCCGCTGCGCAGCGCCGCCGACGGACCGCAGATGCGGCGCGGGGGCCTCCACCTGCCGCCGCTGCGCCGGCAGCGGCGCGACCTTCCGCGCGAGTTGGGCCGGGCCGTCGACCTCGCGCTGCGTCCTCGCCCCGGCGAGCGGGGAACGATCAAGGAGCTTCGCGGCGCGCTGGCGGCGAGCGTGGGGCGGGTGGATGATGAACCCGGCGTGGTGGCCGATCCGTGGCCCAGCCGGATCACACGAATCGAGCACCGGGGCGGTGACTCGCTCGCGCCGGTGCCGGAACACCCTTCGGCCCGCCGGGAAGCCGGCCGGATCGTGCGTTGGCCGCGGCGCGCGCTGGCCGGCGTGGCGGCGGCAGGCCTCACCGTATGGGTCGTGAGGCGGGCCCCCGGAGCGTTGCCGATCGCGCCCGCGCCCGCCGCCGGCGCGGCGGGCTTGGCCGTGGCGACGGTGCCGCGCCCCGGGTGGCTGGTGCTCGCGGCGCTGATGGCGGCGGCACTCGCGCTGCACTCCCAATCCGCGCCGGCGGCGGTGATCATGGCCGGCGCACTCATTCCGGTGATGCTCGCCCCGCGCGACGGGCTGACATGGCCGCTGTCGGTTGCCGCCCCGGCGCTCGCCGCGCTAGGCCTGGCCACGGCCTGGCCGGCGCTGGCCGGCCTCAGCGGTCGAGCTCATCGCAGGGTCACCCTCGCCGCCACCGGATGCGGCTGGACCGTGCTTTGGTTGGGCGGGCTTACTCGATCACACGTGAGGCCGGGCACACTCATCTGCTGCGGCGTGTGGGCGCTGGCCGCGCTCACGCTGCCCTGGACCCGGAGCCGACGCTGGCCGGCGCTCGAATGCGTGCGCCTGGCCCTATGGGCCATCGCGCTCGGCCTGGGTACGACGGCGGCCGCTCACCTGGGCGGCCCCGAACCCGGCGGATCGCCATTGTTCGGTGCACTTACCGGCGCATTTGTGGCGTTCGTCACAAGACGGTTGGCCACCCGCTTCCCAGGGCATCAGATCCACATTGGATCGCGCGCTGAGCGCGTACCATCGCCTTAGCCGGCGACGGGATGTCGCGGCCCTGCCATGAGCGTTCTGAAGAGTCTGGAAAACAAGATCGCCGGCCTCGTCGAAGGCACGTTCAGCCGCGCCTT
>JAFASQ010000333.1 GCA_019244395.1 Solirubrobacterales bacterium
ACTTCTTCGGGAGCGGCCCGGCGGTGCCACTCATCATCGCGCCGGGTGCGAGCGCGAGCTTCCGCCTCGACGTCGGCCACGGCGTGGCTACCTCGGCCGGCTGCGCGACCGCCTACGCCCTGCAGGTGATCCCGCCCAACGACACCGCCACGCTACGCACGACCATCCCGGGTGGCGCGTACGAGTGCAGAGACGCGAACGTCTCGCCTCTACGAGCCGGACGGTCTGCGTACCCCTAAGCCGAGCCCTCTACACGGCCTCAAACACCGAGGCGCCGTCAGCCTCCCGCTCGGCCGCCTGACCCATGTCCACCAGCAGGTCCAGGTGTCCGAGGACCTCCGAAAGCGTCAGATAGGCCTGGGTCACGGCCACATTGCCCCACATCTGCAGGGCGATCTCGTACGCGCTGAGTGGATGGCCGTCGAGGATCTGAAGGACCCGGGCCGCGCGCCGGCGGTGCATGCGCAGGCGCTCGTCGATGAGCTCGGCGTGTTCGAGGATCGGCTCCCCGTGGCCGGGCAGGATGAGGCGGGCGGGCAGCTCGCGCGTGGCGCGCAGGGAGTCCATGTACTGCAGCAGCGCGCGCGGCCGGGGTTGCTGGGGGCCCGACAGGGGGCGCGATACCAACGGATTGGACGAGATCCGCGCGAGCAGGTGGTCGCCCGCGATCACCATGGCCCGGTCCTCGTCCCAGAAGATCGTGTCCGACGGGCTGTGGCCGGGGCGACGGAAGATCCTGAGCGTGCGGTCGCGCAGCTGGAGCGTCCCGCCGTCATGGAGCGGCCGCGTGACCCGCCCGCTCGACCCGAATGCCCTGAACGCCGCGGCCAGCGAACCGAGTACCGTCGCCAGGTCGTCCGGGACGCCGTGCCGGCGCATGATCGCCTGGGCGAACTCGTCGTCGGCGGTGGCACTGCGCGAGAAATCGGCTAAGTAGGGCGCCAGCAGGTCGAGTGCGGCCACCTCGGCTCCGGACCGCCGGGCCAGGATCTCGAGCAGCCCGAGATGGTCCATGTGCTGGTGGGTGAGCACGATCAGCTCGAGGTCCTCGATCCGCCGGTTGTGGGCGGCCAGGGCCCGCTCGAGATCATCCAGCGTCTTGCCTGAGTTCGGACCCGTGTCGATCAGGGTGAGCGGCTCGTCCTCGATCAGGTAGCAGTTGACACGGCCGACCAGGAACGGGGTCGGCAGCGCGATCCGGTGGATGCCGGCTCGCTGCGCCAGGGCCAGCGCGTCCTCCGCGCTGGTCGCCGGCCGGTCCGGCGCGGTCACGAACGGATCACGGCCAGCACCTCGTCGCGCCGGCGCTCCATGTCCTCATGGGAGCGCAACGACTCGAGGGTGAGGCGCAGCAGGGGCTCGGTGTTCGACGGGCGGACGTTGAAGTGCCAGTCGCCGTACTCGACCGATAGGCCATCCAGGTGATACTGCTCACCGTCCTGGTAGCGATCGGCGAGCTCCTCCGCCTTGGCCTCGCCGTCGGAGACCTCCGAGTTGATCTCGCCCGAGATGAAGTAGCGCGACCGGTAAGGCTCGAGCAGCTGCGACATGGGCTTGCCCCGGTTCGAGAGCAGCTCGAGGATGAGCAGCGCGGGAATCGTCCCCGAATCCGCGCAGTAGAAGTCGTGGAAGTAGTAGTGGCCGGAGACCTCGCCGCCGAACGCCGCGTGCTCCTCCCGCATCCGGGTCTTGAAGAAGGCGTGGCCGACGCGGTTCATCAACGCCTTGCCGCCGGCTTTCTCGGCCACGTCCTTGACCGCCCAGCTGGCCCGCACGTCGTAGAGGATCGTCGCCCCCGGGTTCTTCTCGAGCATCGACTCGGCCAACAGCCCGGTCAGGAAGTCGCCGTCGACGAACGCTCCCTGCTCGTCGATGAAGAAGCACCGGTCGGCGTCGCCATCCCAGGCGATGCCCAGGTCGGCCTTCTGGCGGACCACCTCGCGCATAATGAACTCGCGGTTCTCGGGCAGCAGCGGGTTGGGCTCGTGGTCGGGGAAGCGCCCGTCGGGTTCGAAATAGGTCTCGACCAGATCGAGCCCCAGGCGGCGAAGCAACGGCCCGACCATCGGGCCGGCCATCCCGTTGCCGCCGTCGACGACCACCCGCATCGGCTTGACCGCCGCGGGATCGATGAACTTCAGCACGGCCTCCTGGAACTCCTCGTAGATCGGCACCTGCTCGACCGAGCCGCCGCCGGGCGCGTCGCCCAGCCCCTCCTCGATCCTGGTCCGGACATCGCCGATGCCCGCGTCTCCAGACAGCGCGACCGCCCCCCGCTTGACCAGCTTGGCGCCGGTATAGCGCTGCGGGTTGTGCGACGCCGTGCACATCAGGCCGCCGTCGAGGTCCCGCGAGCCGACCAGGTAATAGAGCATCTCGGTGCCGACCTCGCCGGCGTCGAACACGGCGACGCCCTCCTGGCACATGCCCTTGCGGTAGGCCTCTGAGAGCTCGGGCGCGGTAAGGCGCATGTCGCGGCCCAGCCCGAGGCGCAGCTCGCCGGACGGCTTGTCCTCGAGCTCGGCGATCACCCGAGCGAAGGCGCGGCCGATCTGCTCGGCCAGGGCCACGTCGATATCCGAGCCGTAGAGCCCTCGGATGTCGTAGGCCTTGAAGATGTCTGGATTGGCGACGCTCATTGCGGCGGATCCTACCCCGGTGGTTCTCTCCGTGATCACGGCGACACCGAGAGGCGTCACTGGTGGATGCCTGTCAAGGACGCAGTGAGCGTGGCGTACCTGGAAGGTACGCGAGCGAGCGAGGACGCAGACAGGCGCCGCCAGGGGCGCCTCGAATGTCGTCGTGGTCGCGTAGAGAGCCACCTGAAAAGAGTCAATGAATAATGCGGGGCCGTGCCGGCGCCCAAGCCCATCGTGGTGATCCTGTGCGGCGGGCGCGGGACCCGCCTGCAGGACCGCTCCTCCGAGGCGCCCAAGCCGCTGATCGAGATCGGCGGGCGCCCGATCGTCTGGCACGTGATCAGCATGTATCTGGCCCATGGGTTCCGGCGCTTCCTGCTCCTCACCGGTTACCGTGCCGACATAGTCGAGGCGTTCGCGGCCGGCGAGCGCTGGCCGGACGACGCGCGGGTCGAGTGCTTGGCCACGGGAGACGACACGCCCACCGGCGGACGCCTGTTCCAGGCCGCGCCGCGGCTCGACGATGAGCGGTTCTGCCTGGCCTACGCGGACGGGGTCGCCGACATCGACCTCGGCGCGTTGCTCGCGCACCATCGCGATCACGGCGCCCGGGCCACGATGGCCGTCGTCCGGCCGCAGCTCCCGTTCGGCGTGGCGCAGCTCGACGGCGACGGCGCGATCTCCGGCTTCACCGAGAAGCCGCGCAGCGAGCTATGGGTGAATGCCGGATTCTTCTGCTTCCAGCGCGACGCCCTCGCTGTGCTCGATCCCGACAGCGTGCTCGAGCGTGAACCACTCGAGCGCCTGGCGGCGGCCGGGCAGCTGCGTGCCTTCCGCCATCACGGCTTCTGGGAGTGCATGGACACCTACAAGGACTGGATCACGCTGAACGATCTGTGGTCGACCGGCCGCGCCCCCTGGAAGGTATGGCGGTAGCCCCGCCGGGCATGGACGCCCGGCGGAATCGGTCCCAGGGATGCTGCGCGCAGCGCAGCCCCAACTAAACTGAAAACCAATGTCCGGTCACTCCAAATGGCATTCGATCAAGCACAAGAAGGCCGTCGTCGACGCGCGCCGCGGGCAGCAGTTCACCAAGCTGGCGCGCGCGATCAGCGTCGCGGCGCGTGAGGGCGGCGGCGATGTGGACGGCAACTCGGCGCTCGCGCTGGCCGTCCAGAAGGCCCGCGAGGCGTCGATGCCCAAGGACAACATCGAGCGCGCGATCTCCAAGGGCACGGGCGAAGGCGCCGACATGGACCAGATCGAGACCGTGCTCTACGAAGGGTACGGTCCGGGCGGGGTGGCGCTGCTGATCGAGGCGCTGACCGATAACCGCAACCGGACCGGAGCGGAGGTCCGCCACCTGTTGGGCAAGCACGGCGGCAACCTCGGCGAGCCTGGGTCGGTCTCCTACCTGTTCGACAAGCGGGGCGTGATCGTGGTCGACGCCAACCGCTACGGCGAGGATGACCTGATGCCGGCGATCGACGCCGGGGCGGAGGACATCTCGCTGGACGAGGACGTGTACGAGGTGATCACCGAGCCTGGGGACCTTGCGGCCGCCCGGGACGCGTTGGCACACGCCGGGATAGAGATCGAGTCCGCCGACCTCGCGCAGCGTCCCCGGGCGCGCGTGCCGGTGGGCGAGTCCGACGCGGCCAAGCTGATGAGGCTGATCGATGCGCTCGAGGAGTCTGACGACGTGGGGGCGGTCCACGCCAACTTCGACGTCGACAGCGCCGTACTCGAGCGCGTCGCTCAGTAAGACCGATCTTCATTTCGGCCGCTACCCTGCTGCGCTCGATGCGAACGCGTACTTTCCTCATGCCGATCGTCGCTCTGGTGGCGGCCGGACTCGCGGGCTGCGGAAGTTCCTCCAAGGCGCCGGGCGTTGAGACCGCCCCCTCGGGCGGGGCCACCGCGACCACGGTGCCGACCACGCCCAAGCCTCCGCCCGCGATCGCCAAGAAGCCGGTGGTCAACATCCCCAAGGGCCCAGCGCCGAGCTCTTTGGTCACCAAGGACCTGGTCGTGGGGACTGGCGCGGCCGCGAAGGCGGGCGACACGGTCACGGTCAACTACGTCGGGGAGCTCTTCAAGACCGGCAAGGAGTTCGACTCATCGTGGAGCCGCAACCAGCCCGCGAGCTTCCCGCTGACCAACGGCGGCGTGATCGCCGGCTGGGTGCAGGGAATCCCCGGTATGAAGGTGGGGGGACGGCGCGAGCTGATCATCCCGGCCAAGCTGGCCTATGGGCCGCGCGGGAACCCGCCGACGATCCCGCCTAATTCGCCGCTCGTGTTCGTCGTCGATCTGCTTTCGACTTCGGCTTCTTCTTAGCCGTCTCGTCTTCTCGCGCCTGTCCGGCGCCTCGGCGGTCGGTTTGGCCGGCAGCCGCGCGGTCGGTGAGCCGGCGGGCGCGGTACAGCGGGACCGACTCGGACATGCCCTTGAACCGGTGCTTGCGCGCGAACGACCAGTCGAACTCGTCCGGGGCGGCGTCGTGGATCTCCTGGGTGCAGAGCACGCTGTCCGGCCGAGCGACGCCCGTCACGCGGCTGGCCAGGTTGACGGCGTGGCCGTAGAAGTCGCCGGCGCTGCGTAAGGCGGTGCCGGAGGCCACGCCCGCGCGCAGGCTCGGCAGGTCGGCCGCCTCGACCGCCTCCATCAGTGCCAACGCCACCTTCACCATCGGGGCGGCCTCGGGGCTGACGAACATCGCGGCGTCCCCGATCGTCTTGACCAGCCGCACGGGCGGCTCAGGCACGTCGGTGGCCAACTCGACCAGCTTGGTGGCCAGGCTGCCAAGCTCTCGCGGGTCGATCTCCGCCCCGAGCCCGGTGAACCCGACCATGTCGACGAAGCAAACCGTGACTTCCTGGGCGCGGTCCGCCTCGCCGGCCTCGCGCTCGGCCCGGCTCAGCATCCCGCGCCTGACGCTCTCCGCCAGGTGCTGCTTGTAGGCGGCGGACAGGACAGGGTCGATGGCCGGAATCAGTTGCCCGGCTACGGCGGCGAACCGCTGCGCGACCTCATCCTCGCTGTCGCCGGGCTCGAGGAAGGCGTCGACGAACGCGGCGGCGGTGGTGGCGGTCAGGCGGGCCATGCCCTCGCCCAGCACCCGCGTGATCTCGGCGATCGCCTCCGCGGTCAATCCGGCGTCGAGAAACAGCCGGGTCGACTGCGCCGCCTGGATCTCCTCCTCGCCGAAGACCGGGTCATCCGGCGAGGCCTCAGGGAGGCCGAGGAGCCGCCGGATCCGGAGCATCTGCGCGGCTTTAAGGCCGGTCCGCTGCTCAAGCTGGCGGGCGGTATAGCGGCCGCCGAGCACGCGCTCCACGAGCAGCAGGGCGAGCCGATCCTCCTGCACCGCCTGTCTGAGTTCCTCGAGCGTGAAGCCCTCGTCGACCAGACGGTCGAGCAGGCGCTCGCGCGCGGCTCGGTCCTCGCCCTCGAGTCCGTCGAGCAATCCGGCCGCTTCGTAGTCCATGGGCGAGATCGTTGCGCAAATCGCGAGCTCTTGTGCCGGGTGGGCCGCGCTCCCGTCTCCGGTCCGGATGATCGGCTAGCATCGAGCGCCCTCGCGGGTCCCGGCCCGGCCGGCGCGTTTATCGGTGTCGCTCGTAGGCCCGCTCAGTCTGGGAGGGCGGGGATCCCATTCAAGACCCCACGTTCACATGCTTTCCATCCTGATGCCCGTCTACAACGAGCGCGAGCGCGTCGAGCAGGCCATCGCCGAGGTGCTGGACACGCCGCTGCCCACGGAGTTCGAGTTGATCGTGGTCGACGATGGCTCGTCCGACGGCACGCGCGAGATCCTCCGCGGCTTGATCGATTCCCACCCGTCCGGTCGGGTGCGCCTGTTCGAGCATCCCGAGAACCGAGGCAAGGGCGCCGCGGTCCAGACGGCGCTGGTCAAGGCGCAGGGGGAATACGCCGCGATCTTCGACGCCGACCTCGAGTACGACCCGACCGATCTCGGACTGCTCATGCCGCCGCTTCTGGACGGGCGGACCAACGCCTGCTTCGGAGTGCGAGCGTTCGACGGCTACACCAGCCACTCGTTCCTGTTCGTGCTGGGGAACAAGGGCGTCACGTTCGCGTGCAACGTCCTGTTCAACGTGTACCTGCACGACATCATGACCTGCCACAAGATGATCCGGACCGATGTGTTCCGCAGCCTGCCGCTGCGCTCGCCCGGCTTCGCGATCGAGCCGGAGATCACCGCGCGCCTCGTACAGCGCGGCGAGCGGATCTTCGAGGTGCCGGTGCATTACCGGGCGCGCGCCACCGAAGAGGGCAAGAAGCTGACCGCGGTGGATGGGTTCCGGGTGCTCGGCACGCTGCTGCGCTGCCGTTTCTCGGATCCGATCCGACGGTGAGCGCCACCCGGACACCCGTCTCGGCACCGGCGCCCTCGGGGCCGGCTGCGCGGTTTGAACCCGGGGGCTGGAGGTCGTGGGGTCAGCGGTATCCGTTCCTGTGTTCCACGGCCGTGTGTGTGGTGCTGGCGGCGCTGTCGGCCGCCGTGCTCCCCACCGTGCCGAGCTATGACCCGTGGGCGTGGATCGGGTGGGGCCGCGAGGTCATCGACCCTCATCTGAGCTTCGCGATCAGCGGCGGTCCCTCCTGGAAGCCGCTGCCGGTATTCCCGTTCACCACCGTGTACGCGCTGTTCGGGAGCGCGGCGGCGCCGACGTTGTGGGTGATCACCGCCCGGGCCGGCGGCCTGCTCGGGCTAGTGGCTGCCTATCGGCTGGCCGCCCGGCTGATCGGGGCGCCTCGCTGGGCGGCGGTGGTCGCGGGCCTCGTGGCGGCGGGGGGCGTTGTGGTGACGCAGGAATGGTTCTACGAGATGTTCCGGGGGACGAGCGAGCCGATGCTGATCGCGTCCGCGCTGTGGGCGATCGACCGGCACCTGGAGCGGCGCTACGGCTGGGCCTTCGTGCTCGGGGTCGCCACGTCGCTGATCCGTCCCGAGGCGTGGCCGTTCCTCATCGTCTACGCCGGCTGGCTCTGGTTGCGCCACCCGCGTCTGCGGGCGTTGGTGGTCGTGGGCTCGTTGTCGATCCCGTTCTTCTGGTTCGTCCCGCCTTGGGTGGGCTCGGGGCAGCCGTTCCTGGCCGCTCAGCATGCGGCGGAGTACAACGGCGCGCTTGGTTCGAATCCGTTCCTCACCGTGCTCGGCCGGGGCCTGGATGTGCAGACCATCCCGCTGCTCGTGTTCGGAGCGGTGGCGGTGGCGCTGGCATGGTTCCGC
>JAFASQ010000453.1 GCA_019244395.1 Solirubrobacterales bacterium
CACCTACACGGCGTACAGCATCGGCTGCGGCGGTGTGTGGGGGGTCATCCTCCTCCTCGGACGGCGCCGGCTGGATTCTGAGAGCTGGAACACGCTTCGGCTCGTGTGTAGCGGGTGGTGGATCGGATGGACGTCGGCCACGATCGCCCGGATCGGCTATCCCCCGCCCAAGCAGCTCACACCCGCGGGCGAGAAAAGGCTCCGCACCATCTCGATCGTGCTTGTCGCGCTCGGCCTCACCAGCATCGTCCGCATGTTTGCCGCCGGCAAGCGACCGCGCGGAAGCACGCCCGGCGCGTGAGCTGAACCGCAGTCACGCCGACCGCGGAGTCGCGGACGCATCCGGCGAATACGAACCCGCGGGGCCGCTCGTATGGCCGCTGGAGAGCAGTCTGCCTCGCGGCAAACCTCACTTGGCCCTTTCGCCGACCGAGCTACCGGCGACCTGCCGCTGCTTCGCTGCCTCGTGAAGATGAAAGAGCGGTAGACCGGCCGCCCAGCGCCCGTTGAGGCAGCCGGTGGTTCGCGGGGGGCGGGAGGCTGTCGATCTGCAGACGCGATGAACAGGCTGGCAAGGCTGGGGCGCCCGGTGCCGGGCTCGTCGTAGGTTCGTTGGCTGATGAGCGATATGGTGCCGTGGCCGGAAGGATGTGGTGACGGACATCCGCGACGGCGAGCTCGAGCGTTTCCGTGCTTCGTGGCCCGGACGGGTTCCGGCAGTGTCGAGCGTGACCATTACGGCGACTGCAAGCGCCGGCCGGACGGTGACCTCCGGGTCGCCGACACATCGGCCTGCAGCAAAACATCACCGTCACCATCCCTGGCCCGTCGAACCCCCGGGCCCGACACAGCCGCCACCCGGCGGATCGCGAGCGACACAGCCACCCGAAGGCATCCCGCAGGGCCGAGCGCACAAGCCCTCTACGGCAGGCCGTACATCCGCCGCCACGCTCAGGTTGATACAGGACGTCTTTTGTCGAGCCCGCTTCAGCAGAAGAGCACGCCGACGCCATAGCGCTTGTAGTCGATCCCGATGCTGGCGACCCGGCCGCCAGAGACGTTCTCCGTGCCGTCGCGCAGGTGCGCACGGCCGCCGCGAGTCCAGATGGCCACGAACAGTTGCGGTGTGGAGACGGATATGAATTGCCCGCAGCCGGCAATATCCGGTTTGTGCTCCCGGCTGGACGCGACGTTGGCCGCCATACCGACGTGGACACCGCCAAACAGACGGAACCTCGGCGACGTGGTCGTGAACGACTCCAGCCGGTGAGTTCTCCGGCTCATGTAGAAGTTGATCGCGCAGACCGTATAGCCATGCTGCTGGTGACATTCATAGCCGAACAGGCGATAGTTGGGATAGTAGGAGTTTGAGATCCCCATCACGTTTCCCGTCGTGCTATAGGCGGCTGGCCCCCATTGCTGCTCGATGTCGGCGGCGGTTGATACGTTCAGCCTCACCGCGCCGATCGATCCTGATTCGGTTATTGTGACGACGCCGTGGCTGGCGGCGCGCGCGCGTGACGTCCGGGGCGCAACGAAGAAGGAACACGCTACTAGCACCGCACAGGTCACGCCGGTGAAGCAGCGGGCATACCTGCGCGATCGACTTGTCCTGCATTCCCCCATAGCTCGCGCGTAGCCTACCTGAACAGGACGAATAAGCGACGAAGCGCTCGCGAAAGTCCTGTTCGCGTCTCGGACAAGCTTTGTCATTCAACCCGGTCAGGGTTGCTACGAGTAACCGCACGCTCGGACACGTCGTCGCGATTATTGGGAGCAGGTCAGCCACAGCGGATCCTGAGCGGGATGCTCGCCCGCCGTGGCGATCCGGCTGACCGCTTAGCGCAGATTCAGCGTCACGAGCGTCGTCGCGCCGCGAGCGCGCCAGCGTCACCCTAGTGCTGGTTCAGAGGTCCTGGGCGGCCGGAACCCGGTAGGGGGTCGGGCGCTGGCGCAGCCCGGCCCGCTGCGAGACCGTAAAGCTCCGCGAGCCGAACGACAGGGTCCTTGTGAATCCGAGCGTCGATCGCGTCGCTGGAAGGCAGCTCCAGGAGATTCCCGTCCGGGTCGGCGACGAACGCCATCCCGGCGAGCCGCGCGCCTGCCGCTACGCATGGAAAGGGGCAGCGCGGCTATCGAAACCTATTCGTCGCCGCGTGCCCGGTCGATCCGTTTGTTGCCTTCTCTGGCACAGCCGCGACGGCTTCGCAGGTCTCATGGTAAGACCGCACGCTGCCTAGCCTAGGCTAGACACGGCGTCGACGTGCGTCGACCAACACCAAGCGGGCCGCACATCGCGGTTACAGGTCACGCTAAGACAATGTCGGAGGACCGACACAGTATTGCGTCGCCGACTTCAAGGCCACGGTTGCCGAAAATGAGGCCGCATAGCCGCTGGTGGACGTCGCAGCAGCGTCACTCGAACAACGATGGTCGCTGACGTCTGGCCCTGGCGCTGGTCCACAGCCTGGGCCGTCAGTCGGATAGAGGCCTTTGAGGGGTTCATATCCGGTGGACATCCAAAATCAGATGTTCTGATCTCGTCCGTGAGACTGAGCGTGCGGGTGGGCGTGGCTCCTGAGCCGAGATCGGTTGCGTGGATTGGCCTGTCCCCCTCACCGTATACGACCAGTGTCATAGAGGGGCTAAGGCAGAAGTAGCGCACGTGTCCCCAGAGTTGCAGGCTATGAATGCCGTCGGAATCGGTCGCACTCAAAGTCACCGATGCGCTCAGCGCGTTGTTTGGGAGCTGGAAGTCGGGTGCAGGTGATCCGCTGGAAGGGGCAAGGAGACGCTTCCGTGCCGAAACCACCTGCCAGGTCAAGGTCGGCGGCGGCACCGTCGCGACTGCACGAGCCGGAGCTGGGCGAGCGGCGAGCGCAACTGCTATCGCCGCGGCAAGAAGTAATACCGCGGCGAATTCGGCGGCCACGGCACCGAACAGAAGCTTTGCCTTGCGTGTGTTGACATCACGGGCAGACGAAAGGACTGTTATCTGGGTATACGCGACTTGTCTCCTCGCAGTAGAAGGTGAGTCGCCCCAGCGTGTCTTCACCGCGGCACGTAACGCGGCTGGTAGGACATTTTTGTACGATCGGGGCACATTTATCGCGAGTGCTGTGCCGATTGCACCGAGGAAGAATAGGAGCGCAAGGATCAACAAGACCTTTGATGCTCCTGGGAGTACCAAAGCTTGCTGCTGGCCAGCCGAGAACCCGGCAAGTGCGAGGAGCAACGTGACGATTACGCCGGAAGACGTTATTACCGATAAGCCCCTCTGCTCAAAAGATGATTTCCGAGCGTATTGTCGGTCTAGCTCATCCTTGACATAACCGCCGTAGATCTCACTGCCGTCCGGCGCTGTGTCCGGCATGATGTTCGTCGCTACGGCTCAGGACCGATGTCGAAGCCGGAATCGTCGGGTTGCTGCGCCGACGAGTTCGACGGCTCCTCCGCCGACGGCTTCGACGGCTCGCCCGACGACGGCTTCGACGGCTCGCCCGACGACGGGCCAGTCTCTGTGGTGCTCGACTCTTCGCGCAGTTCGTGGATCTCCTCGCGCAGCTCGTGGATCTCCTCGCGCAGCTCATGAATCTCACGGCGCGTTTCCGCTAGTTCTGGAGCGAAGTTTAGTTCACCCCCGGTCCCGAGGCCCTCGTCGTCGTCGCCGAAGTTGAGTTCACGGCCCGTCCCGAGGCCCTCGTCGTCGTCGTCGCGGTGTTCCATTTTGCATCGCCCGATCAGGGCTAACGAAGTCGATACACGAAAACCCTACGTGATTGGCGGCAGATAGGCAAGAACGGAACTTCGCCGAACCATGGTCGTCTGCGAATCTCTACGTGCTGGGTCTTGTAGAGGCAGCAGAAGCGCCGCAGTCACGAGTCGCTCTGGTAGGAACTGCTGGCGCGTCGAGCCCGTTTCACGCCGGTGATACGGACGAGTACGCAGCGCTTCCGGCGTCGATCGCGACCAAACGATGTACACCCGGGATCGCAGGCGAGGCGTGCTCTTTGACGTCCGCCAAGCGTGGGGCATGCATAGCCACGTCGAGTCGCCGTCCAGCGATCGAGTTCTGCCACTGCCGACCGACCGTTGCCTCTTAGGCCGGACGTTGCGACGGGGACTCCGGACCCGAGGGAAGCCCGGCGGTGAGGTAGCCCCGCATCGAGGATATTGCGCGTTGAGGGATCCGCTTCTGCTTCCCATGCCAGCCAGCGGTCTTTCTAATCTGAGGCAGCCGTCCTTCGGCGCTCCGGCGCGCGCGAGGTAGGCTTTTCGCACGTTTTGGTCGTCTTCCGTCCTCCCCACGGACGGCGACGGACCGGGCACGATGGAATCAGCTCCCATTTTGATGCGTACGAGGCGACGGAGTCGATTATCCGTCCGTCAGAGGAGATCGTGATGACTAGTCGTTATCTCGATGTTGCGCCCGCGGCAAAAGAGGTTATGTTGCCTGCCGTGGCGGAGCACATCTTCGCGCTGATGCGACGAAATCTCGCCACAGACGGTTTCGTCTTCGTAGATCCGGGTGCAGGGACCGTTTCTGCAGCCGGTGCGACGCTGGCCTCGCCTACCTACCCCGACCCGCCGGTTCCCGATGGCCAGGGGGGACCTCAGGACTACCTGTTCAACTGGGTCAGGGACGCCGCCATCGCGGCGCTGGAACTCGCTGCGCCCAGTGCGCCGCTCGCCGACTCCCAACGCGCCCAGCATCTGTCCGACTACGTCAAATTCGCGCAGGTGTGCCAGGCCAATCCCGCCACCGACGACGCCCGTTGGGACAACTTCGCGCGGGCGTGCTTCACGGTCGAAGGAAAACCGAGAGCCTGGTCTAATCAGGCCGACGGACCGGCGCTGCAGTCGCTCGCGGTCCTGCAGGCGTACCAGTGGATCGACGACACGACCCGGGCGATCGCGCGCGAGCTCATCGGCGCCACGTGAACTTCCTGCTCAGCGGCCTTCCGGCCGGGAGCGGGAGCCCACCTTCGTACCAAAGGTCAACCACAAGCCCGTGGGAGGAGGAGTCGGGGAGCTCGTTCTTCGCCCGTGCCGTCCAGTTGCGCTTCTTTCAGGAGCTGAGCGCCAACACGGCCGGAATCCCCGTGCCGCCGGAGGTTGACGACGGGATCACATGGCTTACCGGCGCACTACCGCGGCACTGGAACGACGAGTTGGGCTGTTACCTCAGCTTCGAGCCGCCGTGGAAACCCGACCCGAACAAGAACCACGATCCGTACGACCCGAACGCCGACATCGTGCTCGCGGCGCTGTACGGAACGATTCCCGCCGAAGACGAGAAGCATCCGTTCCTGGACGCGAAGCTGCTTGCATCCGCCAGCGCCATTCGACTGATCTGGACCGATGCGCAAGCGACCAAATACCCCGTCAATGCGGAAGACGCCGACCGCGGATTCGGTCCGCTGCTGGGGCGCTACCCCAGCGACTACTACGACGGCGACACGAACGACCCGCAGACACCAGGACATCCGTGGTCGCTGTGCACCTCGGCCTTCGCCGAGCTCTACTATCACGTCGCCGAGGACGTGGCCGCGACAAGCATGGTGCCCTCGAACCCGCTCGCCGTGGACTTCCTCAAGCAGGCCAAAAGCAGGTCGACGGACGCGGCGGACTCAGTCGCGCAGGCGCTATGCAGGGCGGGCGACGCGATGCTGCGCGGCCTCATCTTTCACAGCGACGACCTTCAGCTCGGCGAGCAATTCGACCGCGAGACCGGCTTCGAGCGAAGCCTCGCAAACCTCACCTGGAGCTATGCGTCCTTTCTGTCTGCGGTCCGCGCGCGACCGGCCTGGGCGCCGTGAGGCGCGACCAACGCTTTGCCAACATGCCAGCCGGGGAGCTCGGCCGTCCGGGCGATCAGCTCGGCGATGCGCACGAGGTCTCCGCGCTCGCCGTATGGCCCGCCGGGCAACCGTCCCGCGTACGCACGTGCGTCACCCCAGCGGTTGGCGACGGGAATCGCCGACATCGCCACGCTGTGGCTGAGGTTGGCGGCCGAGTAGCGGTCTCGTGCTGGGGTGGCGAGATCCCGGCCGAGCCGCTTCCCGCGCGACACCCCGACGCCTACTCCGCATGGAAAGGGGCAGTGTGCTCCCCGACAAGCGTGTCGGTGCTTCACGCCTATTGCGGTAGCGCCGCTGCCGGGGCTGCTTGCGCGAACGAACAGCAGACCGCCGGCCGTCGCGCTACTTCTGATGGCGCGACGGACGGCGCTTCACGCCTGCCACGAACTTGATGAAGTGGATGCGTCGCGGAGTGCCGCCGGCTGGATCGTAGGTGACCCAAAGATCGACACGCACCGGTCGGTGGTTGCGGACCTGGCGGGCGACGCGGCCGCCGAGTCGGACGGTCTCGTCCCAATGCCCGGAATGAGCTAGGTCGAGGTGGCGGCGGGCGAACGCCTCGCAGTGCTCACGCGACCGCCGCGACGCGCTGTGGGTCGTCCTCGGCCGCGAGCGCGTACAGCCTCTTCCGAGCACGTCGAGGGTTCCCGCTCCCGGAACCTTGACCGTGAAGCCGACCGTCCCACCGCGGTTGACCTTGAGATGCGAGACCGTGAAGTGATTGTTGATCTTCTGCGCTTGCATGGGAAGCGCGAACACCCACGCCGCCCCTGTATAGCTGCTGTCCTGGATGTTGTCGTGGGGGCCGCCGACCAGCGCGGTCTCGCCGTCCGCGGACAGCGCCACACTCGCGCTCTGAAGGGCGTGGCCGACCGCGCCGTACCCGACGAGCGTCGACCAGAACGGCTGAGTCCACACCCCGCTCTGGCGGATGAACACCCACGCGGCCCCGTCCGCCACGCCGACGGGATTCTCGTTGTCGAACGGGCCGCCGAGGAGCGCCGTCGTACCGTCCGCGGACAGCGCCACGCTGTAGCCTTGTTGAGCGCCGCCGACCGCGCCGGTAGCGACGAGCTTTGATCCCTGCTGGGCCCAGCTCGAGCCCGAGCGGGCGAATGCCCACGCCGCCCCTTGGTAGCCGTTGTCAAGCGGGCCGCCCAGCAGGGCCATGTTCCCGTCCGAAGACAGCGCCACGCTGTAGCCTTGGTGGGCGCCGCCGACCGCGCCGGTGCCGACGAGCTTCGATCCCTGTTGGGTCCATAGCCCGCTTCCGGGATCGCGGGTGAACACCCACGCCGCCCCGGCCCCGCGGTTGTCGCCAAGGCCACCAACCAGTGCCGTGTTCCCCTCCGAAGCCAATGCGACGCTGTAGCCTTGCTGGGCCAGCCCGGATGCGCCGGCGCCGACGAGCTTTGGCCCCTGTTGGCTCCAGACCCCACTCTGGTTGCGGGTGAACACCCACGCCGCCCCCACCGCGCTGTTGTCGAGATAGCCCCCGAGCAGCGCTGTGCTCCCGTCCGCAGACAAGGCCACGCTGTGGCCCTGGGAGGCGGGGCCGGACGCGCCGGTGCCGACGAGCTTTGGCCCCTGTTGGCTCCAGACCCCACTCTGGTTCCGGGTGAATACCCACGCCGCCCCCTTACTGCCGTTGTCGAGATAGCCCCCGAGCAGCGCTGTGCTGCCGTCCGCAGACAGCGCCACGCTGGAGCCCTGCTCGGCGGCGCCGGACGCGCCGGTGCCGACGAGCTTTGCTCCCTGCTTCCCCCACGCCCCGGTCTGCGGGTTCCGGGTGAACACCCACGCCGCTCCCGTATTGCCGTTGTCGCCCGGAGCCCCAACCAGCGCCGTGTTCCCGTCCGCGGACAACGCCACGCTCGTGCCTTGCACGGCGGGGCCGACCGCGCCGCTAGCGATCAGCTTGACGTTCGGTGGCGAAAGCGTAACCACCCAGGTCGCGCCGGTGTCGCTGTCGTCGTGGGGCGCGCCGACCAGCGCCGTAATCCCGTCCGCAGAGAGCGCCACCCTCCAGCCCCACTGGACGGTGCCAGTCGTCGTGCCGGTGCCGACAAGCTTTGATCCCTGTTGGCTCCACACCCCGTTCTGGCGGCTAAAGACCCACGCCGCCCCCGCCCCGCCGTTGTCCAGCGGGCCGCCGAGCAACGCCGTGTTCCCGTCCGCGGATAACGCCACGCTGGAGCCCTGTTGGGCGGCGCCGACCGCACCGGTGCCGACGAGCTTTGGCCCCTGTTGGCTCCAGACACCGCCCTGGTCGCGGGTAAACACCCACGCCGCACCGGCCCCCCCGTTATCGCTATTCCCGCCGACCACAGCCGTGTCCCCATCGGAAGACAAGGCCACGCTGTAGCCCTCATGGACGCCGTAGACGCTCGCGCCCGTACCGACCAGCTTTGGCCCCTGTTGGCTCCAGACCCCGCTCTGGTTGCGGCTGAATACCCACGCCGCCCCCACCCCGACGTAGTCGCCGGGACCGCCGAGCAGGGCCGTGTTCCCGTCCGCAGACAACGCCACGCTATAGCCTTGCTGGGCTGGGGCGGCCGCGCCGGTGCCGACCAGCTTCGTTCCCTGCTGGCTCCACGCCCCGCTCTGCTCGCGGGTGAATACCCACGCCGCCCCCACCCCGCCCTTATCGCTATAGCCACCGAGCAGGGCCGTGCTCCCGTCAGAAGATAACGCCACGCTCCAGCCCTGGGCGACGTAGCCACTCGCGCCCGTCCCGACGAGCTTCGATCCCTGTTGGGTCCATACACCGCTTCCGGGATCGCGGGTGAACACCCACACCGCGCCCAAATGATGTTGGTCGGCGGGGCCGCCGAGCAGCGCCGTGTCCCCGTCCCCAGACAGCGCCACGCTCGTGCCCTGTTCTGCCGCACCGGCCGCGCCGGTACCAACGAGCTTTGCTCCCTGCTGGCTCCACACCCCGGTCTGCGGATTCCGGGTGAATACCCAGGCCGCCCCTGTATTGCCATCGTCGCCCGAAGCGCCGATCAACGCTGTGCTCCCGTCCGCAGACAGCGCCACGCTGTAGCCCTGCTCGGAGGCGCCGACCGCGTCGGTACCGATCAGCTTTGACTGCTGGAAGAACGGATCGATCCTCAGCGGGTACGCCGCGGCGCGATCGTCAGCCTCAATCCATAGCCGGCCGCTTCGCACCGACAGCGAGGAGGGCAGCATCCGCCCGTGCGCGTCGGACACCAACAGACCGCCATATCGCAACTGCACGCCCTCGCCGCTCAGCAGCACGCTCCCGCGGACGAGCCGCGGGCGAAGATTCCCCGCCAGCGACAGCGACAGGATCAGTCGTCCGACGCCTGCCCGCGGCGCCCGCCCCACGGTGAACCCCTGTTCGAGTCCGACCGGCCCGTTCTCATACCACTCGCCCACTCCCCGGTGCGCGTAGGTCACCCGGTTGGCCGCCACGACCGGCGCTACCGGCGCGATCGGGCGCACGGCGCTCGCATACCCAAACCCGGTCAACGACAGCCGTACCCATCCCCGGCCGGAGGCAAGCGTCACACCACCCGCCGAGAACGCCACGCCAAAACGCTGCGCCGGGTTGCTCGCCCGCAGCCGCGAAACGCGGTAGCCGCCTTCACCGCGGCCGACCGTTGCCGACATCGGGCCCTGCGCTGCCAACGGCACGGTCCCCAACCCATGCTGGACCGTCGCGGCCCGCAGCGCCCGGCTGTCGCCGATCCCCGCGCCTGGCCAGGCCCCCAAAAGAACCACCAGCGACGCGACGGCCATTGCCACCAGCGAGCGCAATCTCACGGCTATCACGCAAGCGAGCGGCCGAGCAGCGATCCGGCAAACAACCGGCCCTTCCCCCGACGCGAGCGCAACCGGTCGCCTAACGCTCACGATCATCGCACGCACGCGCCACCCGTCATGGATAGAACGGGAGCTCAGACGACGAGGGGACGCGGACGGGCAGGTAGTACATCAGGTACGAGTAAGGGCCTAAGTTCCACTGGTTCATCGTTCTGAGGTCAAACGTGTTGTTGTAGGTGTCGGGGTGCAGGGCCATGACAAGGCCGGGAGCGAAGGCCGGGAGTTGGGGCGCCTGGAGCCAGCTGGGAGCGAGCCCAGCCTTGTCGACCAGCCACTGAATTCCCGTCGGGTGATTGGCGTCGCAGCCGCAGCCGCTCATCAGGGCTCTCCACTGTCCCATGTTGGGTACGGTGAAGTTCTTGAACGCCAGGACAGGCAAGCCACCGTACACGCCATTCGGCAACTGGGCCTCGGCATCTTGGAGAAGCGCCGGGGTCGGCCAGCAGAACATGCACCACATGAGCCCGGTACGGATGTCGATCGTGTAACCGTCGGGCATCGGGTTCAATGGTCTGCCCTGCGAGTCCTTCAACGTCGCCATCGCATTAGTCGCGAGCTGGCTGGTCAGGTCGGTCTCTTTCTGTAGCGGGCAGCCAGCATCTGTGGGAGGGTCATCGCAGTATTGCTCAGCGCCGATCGCGTGCTGATACTCCAGGTAGACGTCGAGAGCCTCGACCGCGTATTGGTTCCAAAAGTCAACGATCTGCCAGACGTTCTGCGAATCCGTGCTCGACCAGAACGGATCCTGGCTCTCGATGTAGATGGCGCCCTGCAGCCCGAGCGGCTTCTCAAACGGCGGGACATCGACGAGCACGTCGTCGATCAACACGCGCGTCGAGCCCCAGGGCTTCTGGTTTGTGGCGAGCGGCTTGATGTCCTGGCAGAAGTACGTCTGCGACCAATATTCCCGGTGTGCGTCATCGGCGATCCCCGGGAGGTAGGCCATGTCCTCCATCGCAGTGTCGAGCGCGGCACGCGCCGCGGTGAGATTGTTCGACTGTTGGGCGTAATAGCTCTCCTGCACCGCGGTGTTGAGGGCAGCGATCTCGTCCTGGAGCTGGCTGATCTCTGCCGCGAGCTGGTTGAGCTGACGTTCGATGTCGTCGACGTAGGACGGGTTCGAGCTGAAGCCGACCTGGTCAAAGACCCAGCCCGCCCCCCGGCCCGCCGCCGCCGAGATCACGCCGCCGGCTAGCTGTTGCAGAAACCAGGTGGCCTGAGCAGCGTGAGCCACGGGAGACCGCTTCTGAAGAACCAACTCAGCGCGGGCGCGAACAGCGGCGCCCTGGGACGCTCCTTGGAAGGGTGGACGCCCCGCGCGATCGCCGGACGCGACCGCGCGCACAAGCGCGGACACGAGCTTCCTCATCCCACCGCGAGCGGCGGCGACTCGCATTACCTTTGCCGCCGAGTACCAGCTGCGAGAGATGTTGTAGAGGTCGTAGCCAAGGTTGTGCCACGCGGGAATCCCGAGGATGCGGCGTACGCGCACGCGCGCCGTGCGCTCCGAGACCCGGGGATGAGCCCGCAGGTAATCCAACAGTACGGTGCTCGCCAGTCCGACGAAGACGATACGGCGGAGGTCTCGCCGGTGAACCAAGGCCGAAAACGCAAACGAACGCGATTGGCGACGATGGGCGATGAAGCCTCCGCCCACCCGCACGACGAACGTTCCCGGAAGGTCGCGGGCGCGCGGGCTGAGAGTGAACACGCCGGTCGAGCCCGTGCGAGTCGAGGCGTCGGGGATCCTCCGTCCCCGGAGTGTCCACAATGAGACTGTCGCATGTGACAGCTCATAACCGCGGCCGATGAAAGCCCAGCCAGCGATCGGCCGGTGCCCCGGACCGCCGGGAATCGCGCTCGAAGAAGACGTACAGCTCGGAGCGTCTCCTACGCGGTGACGGTCTGCCCGGCCGACGGCGATCTCGGCGCCGCTCACCACGCAGACGATGGAGAGCACCAGCATCGTTACCGCGCGCGACCTGAGCCGACCGCCTGCGAGGGCGCCAAAATCACGACGGCGACGAGGCCGGCACCAAGGTAAATTCGAACGGAACACCATCGCGCCCGCTAACTGGGGCCCAGCGCGCCCCGACCTGGAACCAGTGTTCCGGCGGTGGCCCAGAGACCCCGTACGTGCGAGCCTACTCGCACGCCGATCGGCAAGTCAAGCGTCAATGCGCCACCACGTGCATAGCCGTTGGAGCCACCCCGCACGATCTCGGCTCGTGTACACGAGCGACCGCTAGGGGGACGGAGAGTCGTCCCCCTCGCGTCCGCTACGCGCCACACAAACGATCGGATTTCGCCCGGGACGATGCAGTGGTTTCCACCCAGCGGCGGAGCTGTTCCCTCGGCGAAGCAGTCACCTCGTCACGCTGAGGCCGCCGGCCGCTGGTCGCTGCTTCCGGACAGCTCGGGCGACGGCCGAAACGAATCGCTGACTGCCCCTTCCATGCTTGGCGGGTCGGACTCGCGCCGCGCGGATGCTGCCAGGATGACTGGTTCAGAGCTTCTCGATGCCGCTGGTCGCCGCCGGTCGCCGGCGACCATGCCCGGCGTTCACTGCGGCCGCCCGCCGCGCAACAAGGGCCGCAACTACCCGGCCGATCCGCCCACCGTCGAAGAGATCGTCGCGGTGATGCGACGCGCCGGCGACCGAACAGCGGGATTGCGTACCCGTGCTCTCATCGTCCTGCTCTGGCGCGCAGGATTGCGGATCAACGAGGCTCTGTCGCTCACTGAGAGCGACCTTGATCCCGTCCGCGGGAGCATCGTCGTCCGCCGAGGCAAGGGTGGTCGGCGCCGGCAGGTCGGCATGGACGCCTGGGGATGGGACCATCTCTCAACCGCTGGCTCGAGGTCCGCTTGGCGATGCCCGTCGGCGCCCTGCTCTGCGTGGTCGGTGGCCCGACCGCCGGCCGCCCCTGGTCCGCAACCGCCGCGCGGGCTACCCTGCGCCAGCTCGCCGTTGCCGCCGGCGTTCGCCGTCGCTTCGCTCCACATCAGCTCCGCCACGCGCACGCGGTCGAGATGGCCCGCGAGGGAGTCCCGCTGGTCGTCATCCAGCGCCAACACGCCAACCTCGGGATCACCAGCATCTACCTCGAAGGGATCGATAGCAGCGAGATCATCAACACCGTCCACCAGCGTCCCGCGCCCGTGCTGCCAGCCAGCGCCGGACTTCGGTAGCGCCGCTCAACCACGAGCGCCGAGTATGGCCCCCAGCCGCGCCGCTATCTGACCGCGTT
>JAFASQ010000502.1 GCA_019244395.1 Solirubrobacterales bacterium
CCGCCGCCGCCGGCGCCCGCCGAAAACAGGCCGTAGCCGGACACGTAGACTCCGGGCGCCCCCGCTCCGCCCTGGCCGAGCGAGCCGGGCAAGCCGTTCTGAGGAAACTCGGCGGTGCCGCTGCCGCTGGCGCCCCCGGCACTGCCGCCCAACCCACCGTCGCCCCCAGGCACCGTGCCGCAGTGATCGTTTCCCGGACCGCCGGCGCCCGCACCGATGACGAGCGCATCGCCAGCCTGTCCTCCGTTGCCGCCGCAACCGGGGCCGCCGGAACCGCCGCCGCCGCCGCCGCCACCGCCGGCGGCGAGGAGTCGGCTGTCAGTGCTGGCCGGGTCGCACACGCCGATCGAGCAGGTCCGCACGTCCGAGGCCCCGCCCCCGCCGCCCCCAACAAGGGAAGAACCGCCGCTATTAAAGCCACCAGGCGCCGTTCCCCCCCGCTGAGGGTAGAGCGTGCCGGCCCCGCCAGCACCGCCGACCTCGACGTACAACGTGGTGGTGCCGGGCGACAGCGGCACGGTTGCCGTCACGGCTGCCCCATGACCGCCCGCGCCGTGGGCCAGTATCGCGCCGCCACCGGGCCCCCCGGGCGCGCCGACTGCCGTTACCGTCACCGCATCGACCCCGCTCGGGACCGTGTACGTCTGCTCGCCGCCTGTGGCCGAGTACGTGCACGAGATCGCCGTGCTCGAGGACGCAGACGGGCACGCAGGGCTGGCCGCGTAGGCCGCCTCATTCGCCGCCGCGAGCGCGATCAGCGCCACGACCACACCCCACGCGAGCGCTCGAACTCTGAATCTGGCGTTCAGTCTCATCATGACGCGGCGAAGAACACCACCACCCGCTGACGTCCCACGGACAAACCGCTGACGTGATCGTGGTCCCAGGACACCGGCCAGCTCCTTCCGTCCCGCCGAGCGTCCGCCGATGGCCGACGTCGTCGCCGGCGCCCGTGCGTGCAGGTGGCGCCGACCGCGATCAGGCTGGTCGGGGCCGACACCGTGTGCAGCGCCGTGACGGGCTGCTGACGGTGACGGTGGTCCCCTGGTGAGCCGAGAAGTGGGGCCCCGGCGACGGCGGCTACGGCCTGCGCCTCGGCGCGTTCGGGGACCAGCGGTCTGATCGGGAGGGGGTGGCCGCCCGAATCGACGCGCCGGCGCGGTGGCGCGGAACGCTCGCAATCGCTCTGCGACCCGTAGGCGCGGCGCTCTCCGGGCTCGTCCTGCGGTCTGGAGGAGCTGCGACTCGAGGCGTTCGCCCTGCTGCGGCGCGCGATCGGGTTCGACCGCCATTGCGCGATGCTGGTCGACCCCGACACGCTCTTGGGGAAGAGCGGAGCCGGGAGACCTCCTCCGACCTGATGAGGTTCCCCAGGAGCCGTAGCGGCCGGCTGGCGGCTAAGTCTCCATCAACGCAGGAGCCTGTGCGCCGTCATGGGAAGCGACCCATCAGGCCGTAAGGAGTCGCGAGGTCCACGCCGTCAGGCCTGGCCAAGTAGCCGGCTTGACGGCCGGGGATATGCGTGTGGCCGTACTGCCAGACGATCTGGTCAGTGCGCGGGTCCACCACGACCACGCGGTCGTTGAAGTCGTCGCTGGCCAAGACGTCTCCGTTGGGGAGGGGCAGCGCGAGTGAAGGCTGATTGAGAGCCTGCGAGCCAGATGGGGCATACCGCCAGAGCAGCCGTCCGCCGAGCGTGAACGTCTCAATCGCTCCGGGGTTGCTGTAGTCGGCTGATAGCAGCACGCCTCGGCGAAGCTCGTTGGTGTCCGAGGGGTAGCTGAATCCAGGCGCGTGGGTCGCGTTCAGCAGCTGGCCGCTCGGGCCGAGGACGTCGATCCAGTCGCCGTTGATCTCAGTCACGACCGTGTTGCCGTCGCTGAGTGGAAACCAGCCATTCGGGCTCCCGTAGCCGATTGGTGGCTGGTGGATGCAGAGCCCGGTCTCGCCGAGCTGCCTTGCGATGCGATGTGCAGGCGGCCTGATCACCAGCAGTCGGCAATTCTTGATGTCCGCCAGGAAGATCTGACCGCCGCGCGTGAGCAGAGCGTCGTCAGGGTTGTACAGGTAGTTGACGCTCGAGCCCGACACGCCTGGATGGCCGTAGCGATAGACGATGCGATCGCCGGTCATATCGATCACGCTGATCACGAAGTCGTCCTCCTGGGTGACGATCACCCGGTGGCCGCCCGGAGCGAAGAAGGCATCGTCGGGTACCTGGAACGTTTCCCCCGGCGCGAGTTCCCCCGGACGGGGGAACTCCCAGAGCAGCCGCCCAGTCGGGCTGATCTCGAGCACGCGGTTGTTGTTGCGATCGGCGATCAGCACCGGTCCCGGGAGGACCGATGGGTCCGAACCGGGTGCCAGATTCGTCATCGAGACACGCCGCTTGGCCGCGCGCTCGGCGGAGTCAGACGGCGCCGCAGGGTGTCGGAAGCCGGGCGTCGAGCGTCCTGAACCGCCGCCACCGGTGAGCACTACCGCCGCCAACACCAACGACGTCAAGACCGCAACCGCTCCCAACCTGCGGCCGAGGATGCGCCTTCTCGATGGTCTCTGCTTGCCCTTGCCCATGGTCCTCTCCGACCCGTGCCTCGGCTCACGATTGTCGCCCAAGCGGGCGGACGGGTTCAGCCAGGGCCACGAGGCGGCTCTCTGCGAGACTGTCGCGACGGGCTCCCTGCAGCCGTCTGGCCGACCCATCCAGCCAGGGCGATACTGGCTGGTCTGTAACGGTCGCAGAAACACGTCTCAGCGTTGATGAGACTGCTCTTTGCCCCGGGGAGCACCATGCAGTCCTCGCACTCAGCCGCGGCGTGCTCGAGTCGGACGACTCTAGACGCAGCGGCGTCGCCCGAGGGTGGCTATCGCCTCGTTCCTCGCGTTGCCCGCACGTAGTCGCGGCCGGCACCGCTGGCGAGGGCGGGCGCGGCGTAAGCTACAGGGGAACGAAGTTCAGAGGTAGGAGTTGCGCGTAGTGGCTGTTCCAGACACCACCTCGTGGTCGTCCCGGCGATGCGGGGACCCACTAGCGACGGTGGCGGTGTGCGCGACGCTCGGCTTGCTCGTTACGGCCTGTTCAGGCGGCGCGAAGTCGGCGGCTAGACACGGCGGGCACGCAAGCGTCGGCACCGCGGCCGCGGCTGTGCGGTTATCGATCACGCCGAGCAGCGGCAGCACCGATCCCGCGCCGAACCGAGGGATCACGGTCACCGCCGCGGGAGGCAGGATCAGCAGGGTGATCGTCCGCACCGCCGGCGACCCGGTGACCGGGACGCTCAACGTCGCCGGGACCGTGTGGCACAGCACGTGGGCCCTTGATGTCTCGCAGCACTACGCGGTCGTGGCGACGGCCGTCGCGGTTTCCGGGAAGCCGGTCACGCAGACGAGCTCGTTTCGCACGGTCTCGCCGAGGCAGACGTTCAGGGCACAGATCATCGAGGGATCCCGGCAGACCTACGGGGTGGGAACGCCGATCATCCTGTTCTTCAGCCGGCCGATCGTGGACAAGGCGGCGGTGGAACGATCGCTCGAGGTCAGCGCCTCGAAGCCGGTGATGGGCGCCTGGTACTGGGACGGCAGCTGCCGCCTCGCGCCGATGTGTCTGTATTTCCGGACCCGGGGCTACTGGCCGACGCACACTCGAGTGAGCTTCACGGGCCACCTGAATGGGGTGGAGGTCGCCCCTGGTGTGTACGGGCACCACACCCTCACTCAGACGTTCACGATCGGCTCCTCCCTGAGCGTCGTGGCCAACACGGCGGGCCACTACATGAACGTCTATCGCGGTGGGAGACTGTTTGCGCACTGGCCGATCAGCAGCGGACGGCCCGGAGATGACACCCCGAACGGGACCTACCTGACGATCGAGAAGGAGAACCCGGTCGACATGATCGGTCCCGGCTACAACATCGAGGTGCCGTGGTCGGTCAGGTTCACCTTCAGCGGCGACTATCTGCATGACGCGTACTGGTCGGTCGGCGAGCAGGGATTCACCAACGTCAGCCACGGCTGCGTGAACATGTCGCCTGCCGACGCCGAGATCTACTACAAGATGGCGGTTCCGGGCGACCCGGTGAAGATCATCGGCAGCCCGCGGGCGGGGACCTGGGACAACGGCTGGACGGTGTGGTTTTTGCCCTGGAAGCAGTGGCTGCGGGGGAGCGCGCTGCACGAGGCGGTGCAGGTCGGGCCGGACGGCAGCACGTTCGTCAGCCCAGCATCGCCGCTCGCCACCCCCGCCGCAGCGCCGATCAGAGCACCCAACGCGCAACGCCGGTCAGCGTGATCGCAACATCGAATCCGCGGTGACCCGATCCGCGATCGCGGGCTGAATCGGCCCCCTGTGAGGTCCGGCGCCGGTGGGGGGTGCGAGGCCGCCCTCGGGCGGCACGCGGCCTCGCTCCTCTGACCCAGGTCGTGCCCACCCGCTCCGGGGCGCTACCCCCGTCATCGGGGGTCGAGGGCGGTCGCCTAGCGAGAGCAGCACGGCGACGGCCAGACGGCCATGCTTACTGGCCGCCCCGCCGCCGCCGCACGAGAAGCGCCTGCTTCAGTGGGACGCTGCCGGCCGCCGCGAACCCGCCGACGACCGGGCGAGCAGCGAGGCCACCGCGTAGACGGCGGCGAGACCGACCAGGCCGTAGACGATCCGGCTGCCCGCGTTCGTCCCTCCGAAGTCGTGGCCGAATATCGCGGCAACGAGGTCGAACTTGGCGATCGCCACAAGGCCCCAGTTCAGGCCGCCGACGATCAACAGCAGCGCGGCGACCGCGTCGAGCTTCTTCATTGTCCATACCTCCTGGTGTTGGTGTGTTCGTTCACGAGCCGGGGTGGGGCTCGTAGAGCTGCAGACTGTTGCCGTCGGGATCGTGGAAGGCGGCGACGCGCCCCCACGGGTGTTCACTCACCCCGTCGACGAACTCGACGCCGTCGTTGCGCAACTGGGTGACCGCCTCGTTCAGCTCCCCGTGGGGCTGGAAGGCGATCACCGCGCCTCCGTCGCCCTGCGTCTCCTCTTCGCGGGCGTTGAGGCCAATCCGAAGCCCACCCGCGTTGAGCTCCGCCCACGCCGACTCGCGGCGGTTCTCGCTCAAGCCGAGCCGGTCGCGGTAGAAATCGAGCGCTCGGTCGAGGTCGGTGACGGGGAGCCAGACGACCGAGATCTCGCCGATCAGCCTCATACCGTCACCTCGATCGTGCGCGCGAACGCTTCCGCCTTCGCGGGACGCACGAGCATGCTTGCCCGCAGTTCTCCAACCTGCATGTGTGTCTCCTTCGCATTGGGGTTCACCAAGTGGATTACCCGGGTCATGAGGTGCTTTAACGCTTCATATAGAAATTTCTATACAAGATGTGCGCCCCTCAAGGGCGCTCGTGGGACGGAACGGGCGTGGCGAGGAACACGGCCCCAGCTGATCACGCCGAGCCGTTTGCCGCGCGGCCCGCGGAGACCCCGACGAGGTTTCTGGCCTACACATGACGGAGCGGAGGCCGACAACGAATGAATCCGCAGTCGGGAGTGGGCCGTCAGTGGCGCTGGTCGCCGGCCGCTTCGGCTGCTCGACGCCTTACGGCGGACACCGTGAGCCGCTCGCCACGAGCGCAGGTGTACTGATGCGTAGCTAGGAGGCTTGCGACTCTTCGGCCGCCCGCGCCTCGGCGCTTCGGGCGCGCGCCTCGGCGGCACGCTCCTGAATGTGATGCCGCCAGCGTATTCGAATGGCCCACCAGAAAGAGCGCTTCCGACGAGTCTCGAGGTCCTCGGTCAAAGCGGTGCGGAAGGCGCTGCATTCGTCCCGCAGATCGTCGTAGACATCGTCCGGGACAAGATCGTGGTCGTTCTTAGCCGCCTTCAACGAGAGACCGATTAGTCGCTGCATTTCGCGGTAGCGCAGTTGCGAGCTGCTCGAAAGATATAGGCCTCCGGGGCTGTCGGACGCGGACCCGAGGGGACGCGCGTCAGCGAAGTACCAGTCACGAAGGTCCTGCTGGAGAGCCCGCAGACCGCCCCAGGTCAGATCCGACCTCGGCCAGAGGGAGATCGCGCCGGTGGCGCGCCAGGCCACTGTGTACAGCTTGGTGCGCACATCTCGAAGCGCCTCATCCAGGCCGGCTCGCTGCGCAAGCGCGCCCTTCACGATCGCTCCGATTGTCGCCACCGCGAGGCCCGCGGCGGCGCTGATGAGTGCGGTCAGCGTCTGCGAAGCCATCGGTCACGATCTAGCGGCGACCGTACAGTCCGGCCGCGGGAGGCCGAGGCGGTCGCCGGAGACCGCTCCTAGAACGCGCCACGTCGCTCGCGTAGCGACGGGGATCGCTGCGATTGGACAACTACCGAGGCTGCTACTGAGCGCATGTTGCCGGCTCTTGTCTAACCAGGTGGAGAGAGCCAGTTCGACGGAACCAAGCTGCGCCGAAGTCCCCGTCAGATGACCGATTCTGTCGAGTTCGACGTCCATGGGTATCGCAGCCGCGGTTGGACCGACACCATAAGGCGTCAAATGACTTGGAGGGAGATAAGTCGCCGCCGCGTTTTCGCTGGCAAGCGCGATCGGTGCCGCGGTGAGGACCACACCAACCACCACGTTGATCGAGCGGCCGGGTGGCACGGCAGGTTGACGCCCGAAACCTCCAACGGTTATGATCAGCCAACCGTTAGGGGTTTCGATTGGGATTCGCGTCCGAGTCAATTGAGCAGCCGGCACGCGGCTACGAGTTGCGGATCGTGCAGGAGGTGCTGCTCGCCCTGCTGGCCGGCGAGCCGTCGCATGGCTATGAGCTGCGAACGCGGTTGGCGCTGGCGCTGGGGCCGTTGGCGGAGTCGCTGAGCGACGGCCAGGTGTACGTCACGCTCGGGCGGCTGCAGCGAGCCGGGCTGGTGAGATCAAAGCGGGTCGATCAGACTGACCGCCTGGAGCGGAAGGTGTATGAGCTGACGCGGTCCGGCCGCGAGCGGGTGGCTGCCTGGTTGCGAGACACGAGCTGGCCGGCGCCCGCTCCGGCCGTGTTTCATCTAAAGCTGGTGGCGGCGGCCGCGGCGGGCCTGGCGGATCCGGTCGTGCTAGTGAAGCTGCAGCGTGATGAGCTGTTGCTCGCGCTGCGTGACGCCCAGCAGAAGGCATGGGATGGGCCGACGGGATCGGTGGGAGGACTGTTGCTGGAGGGGGTGGTGCTGCGTCTGCAGGCGGATCTGCGGTGGCTGGAGGCGTGCGCAGCACACTGGAGCGCGAGAGGATGATCAGGGAGTTGCGCGGGCCAGTGCTCTGGGCGGGCGAGCTGTGCAAGGAGTACGGCGGGGGGGCCGGATTGGTACGCGCGGTCGATCGCGCCAGCTTCGCGGTCTCCGTCGGTGAGTCGGTCGCGATTGTCGGTCCCAGCGGCTACGGTAAGTCGACGCTTCTGTATCTGCTCGGTGGCCTGGAGCGGCCGACGGCGGGAACGGTGCGGCTGGCCGGTCGGCAGCTGGACGGGATGACGGAGGGCGAGCTTGCGCGGCTGCGCCGGCGGGCGTTGGGGTTCGTCTTCCAGGCTTCTCATCTCGTCGAAGAGCTGAGCGCCCAGGAGAACGTCGAGCTGCCGGTGCTGCTGGCCGGCGCCTCGTCGCGAAGGGCGCGGCAGCGCGCACGGGAGTTGCTGACGCAGGTCGGGCTGGCCGATCGCGCCGGCCATCTGCCGTCGGCGCTTTCGGGGGGTGAGAGTCAGCGTGCCGCGATCGCCCGCGCGCTGGTCAATGAGCCGGCGGTGGTCCTGGCCGATGAGCCGACGGGGAATCTCGACACCGCCACGGGCGCCGAGGTGCTGCGGTTGTTCGGCCAGTTGCATGCGGCCGGGCAGACGCTCGTGGTGGTGACCCATGACGAGCGGATCGCGGCCATGTCCGATCGGGTGATCTTCATGCGCGACGGACGGTTCGTGGATCAGAGCACGCTCGCCGGCAGGGCCGGCCCCGAGCTCGGCGCGATCTCTGGTCTGGACCTCTGAGTCACGGTGGGCCGGGCGCTGCTGATCGGGAGGTTGGCGATCGGTGAGCTCCGGCGTCGTGGGCTGGAGTCGGCGTTGGTGGTGTTGATGCTGGCGACGGCGACCACGATGCTTGCCCTCGGGTTGGTTCTGGGCGGCGCCAGCAAGGGGTCCTTCGCTCTCACTCGTGCGCTCACGAGGGGCCCCGACATGGTCGCGGAGTACGTGCAGACTCCCGACTGGTCGCTCAAGCCGGCGACGGCGTTTGCGCCGCTCGTCCGGGCTCCGGCCGTGATCGGCGCGTCGGGGCCTTATCCGGTTGCGTTCGTCCGCCTGAGGGCCCGCGGGATGGATGTGCTGGCCCAGACCGAGGGTCGCGACCGCGCACCGGCAGCCATCGACCAGCCGCTCGTCACTGCCGGCAACTGGGTGCGGCCCGGTGATGCGGTGATCGAACGGAGCTTCGCTGACCAGCTCGGCCTGCGCGTCGGCGACACGATCGCGCTCAACGGCCGGCCGTTCCCAGTCACCGGCATCGCCGTCACGACGGGTCTTGACGTCAATCTGTGGTCGTCGCAGGACACCGTGTGGCTGGTCCGGGCCGACACGGAGGGGCTGGCGACTCGCCAGCACCCCCTCGGATACGTGTTGGACGTCAGGCTCGCCGATCCGAGCCGCGCCGCCGCGTTTCTCAACAGCCCCGCGGGCAACGCGTTCTGCCACACATGCAGCGGGATGGTGATGCTTGAGCCGTGGCAGTGGATCGGCGATGCCGCCTATCGTCCGATCGCTCGCAATCAGGGAGTGTTGGTGGTCATGAGCTGGTTCATCGCAATACTCGCGACCGCTTCGATCGCAGTCGTGGTCGAAGGGCGGATGATCGGTCAGACCCGACGGGTCGGCCTGCTCAAGGCCGTCGGTGCCACGCCGCGGATGGTGGCGGCTGTCCTACTGGCGGAGAACCTGCTGTTGGCGCTCGCGGCGGCCGCGCTCGGCCTGGCCGCCGCCCACGCGCTCGCACCTCTGCTCACCAACCCGGGCGATGGGCTACTTGGGCCGCCGACGGCTCCGTCGTTAAGCGCGGCATCGACCGTGATCGTGCTCGCTGCCGCCGCCGCGATCGCCCTCGCAGCCACTCTCGTGCCCACGGTCCGCACCGCGCGGGCGACCACGATGAGAGCCATAACGGACGCCGCGAATGTGCCCAGCCGAGCGCCGGCACTGATCACCTTCTCGGCCTGGCTGCCCTTTCCCCTCCTATTCGGCCTGCGGCTCGCCGGCCGCCGCCCGAGGCGAACCGCGCTGACGATCGCAAGCATGACGTTCGCGGTCGCGTGGGTCGTCACCGCCATCACGCTCCAGCATCAGATCAACTTCATCAACCGCGCCAGCGCGCTCACCCCACCGGACGAATACCACCCGACAAACCCGCTCACACAGGTGATCACGGTCGTCAGCGTCGCGCTTGTGATCGCCGCCGCGATCACAACCATTTTCAGCACATGGACGACGGTGATGGACGCACAGCGCCCAAGCGCGCTAGCCCGAGCCTTCGGTGCGACCCCCCGCCAGATCGCCGCCGGCCTGACAGTTAGCCAGGTCGTTTCCGGCCTCGCCGCGGCCTGCCTCGGGATCCCCGCCGGTCTGCTCCTTTATGCGACCGTGGGCGGCCGTCTCGGGCCCGCAGCCCCACGCGCAGTGTCGGTGCTCGCCGTCATCCCAGGCACCATGATCGCGGTCGCGCTGCTCACCGCCATACCGTCGCTCCTCGGTGCTCGCCGGTCAATCGCCGGAATCCTCAGAACGGACTGAGATCCACCCACCGCGCCGTCGATCGCCGGCCCGTGGCACGGCTCGCCGGCGTCGCCACGAGGCTTCTTCTCCTCCTCAGCCGGGAGTCGATGCAGAGCGTATCGCTGGGGCGCCGCCGCAACGCACCGAGGAGGGGGAGAGGCGCCCGCCGCCGTGCGTCCTTCACCAGCGCCACGACGACGTCGGCAGGCGCCGTCAGGCCGCCGGTGTCGCCCAGATCCACACGAACCTGCGCTTACCCGGCGAGCGCCGCCTCGTCCTCGGGGGTAGTACGGGAATGCTGGCGCGATCGTGGTGTATCTCGCGCGGTGCCGCTGCCTCTTTCCCACGAGGACAACGTGACCGCAGAAGCCCGCACACACCGAGTCGCTGAACGATTGCCATCGCTCGGCAACGTCCGCACCTTCATCCCGGGGGAGCGCGAGCGCTTGAGCGCGCTCGTGGAGGAGGGCCTGCGAAGCGGGCCCCTGACGGCGCACGGGAAGGTCGCGCGCAGAGAGGTCGAGGCGCCGTTTTTCGAGAAGGTTGCGTCGTTGACGTGGCTCCCCCGGACCGGCTCGCGGGCGGACGTCTGGGTCGAGTTCGCGCTCAGCACGGTTGCGGTGCCGATGTTCCTGCTGATCGCGACGAACGCGTCATCGCACGCGCCGGCAGGCCTTCAGCTCGCGATCGTCGGATTCTTTGCCGCAATGACGTTCGCGGTTAGCGCGGTCCTCTACCTCCTCGTCTTCGGACGAAACCGGGCTAATGTGACCCAGCAATTGGCAGGGTGGAGCCTGACCAACAAGGCCTACTGGATAGCGATGGTCGTGATCGTGCCGACCGTCGGCTTCGCGACGGTGACGGCGTTCGCCGTCGACCATCACATCTTCGGCCTGACTGGGAGTCACCCGAAGACCCGGGGCCTATCGTTCGCGGCCTTCAACACTTACCTCTGGCACCTCGCGCACGCCGTTCCGTTGCTGGACATCCCGCAGACGCTCAACTGGAAGCCGCGCCTCGATTTCCGGGAGTGGTATGGCGGCGATCTGATGATCCTTATGTACAAGGTCGCGCTGATCGTGCCGTTGCTGCAGGTGCTCTCGCTTCTAGTCACGCGGCCGGCGGCGGGCGAGGCGAGGGCGCAGGGCGAGTCGCATCAACCGATTTGCTCGGACTCGCCGGCGCAGTAGACGTCGGCGGTGTCAATGAAGTTGATGCCGGGGTCGAGCGCGGCGTGGAGGTTGCGGATCGCGTCGTCGTGGACGAGGTTGCCTGAGCGGCCTCGAAGTCATCGCACTCGACGTAGCCAACGAGCAGTCCGTCGTCTCGGAGGAAGATCGAGTAGTTACGCCAGCCGGTGCTCCTGAGGCGTCGAGCATCTCCGGCCATACCGCGGCGTGTCGGTCCCGGTATTCCTCAGCACGGTCGGGCCGGACCCGGAGAACGAAGCAAACGCGTCGTACCTGGCTTTCGTGGTTGTTCGGGATCGAGCGACGCTAGCGCTGCTCCGATCGGGAAGTCAAGGCCTGCGCTTGCCGTCGCGGATCGCGAGCGAGGCGGCGACTCAATCGACGGCTGCTCACCGGTGTCAGGGCATCGGCTACGTCTTCAGTCCGACGCACCGTCCGGTCGCCCCGCGGCCGACCTTGTTGTTGGCACCGGTGACGTCGCCGTTGCCGGTGCAGGCCAGATTCTTGCCGATCGTGTTACCGGTGATCGCGTTGGTTGTCGCGGCGTTGTGGTCGAACACGAGGTTTCCGTCGATCGTGTTCTCCCCGCAGAGTCCGAGGTTCCATGGTGCCGCGGCAGCGCTGTTATGCACGGTCAGGTTCCCGGTGACGGTGTGGTTGCAGATGACGTTCGTCCCGAAGCTGAGGGGGTCGGACGCGCGACGAAACGACGAGAAGCGCTCACCAACCGCATACCGAGCCGCCGCCATCGCGAGTATCGATCCGCGGTCTAATCGGGAACTCGTGCGGCCCGGGTCACCATCACGTCCCCTCGAACAACCGTGGGTTCTGACGACATCCACCTCACAACATGCAGACTCAGGGAGGGCCGGAGCGCACCTGCTCGGCAACGACGCGAGCACCCTGCGGGCCGTCACCAGCCGGCCGGTGGTGGTGTACCCCCTGCCGCGCGCTGCTGGAGGGTCGTCGGTGACAGCGCCATACTCGTTGCGTGATCGGGGCGGGAATCGATTGCGGCTGAGCGCGTAGCCCTACGACGCCTTGGGAAGCGTCGAGCAGTTCTCTGCCGCTCTCGCGCCTACTCCCGCTATCGACCGACTCGCTCTAGGGCTGAAGGCTGAACGGCGGGTAGCGGTCGGTGATCAGCAGGAAGGCGTAGGCCCCGACTCGGTTGTGCCAGCGAATCACGCCCTCGGCGTAGTCGAACAGCGAGTGCGGGTAACGGCCGGTGATGAGGATCGCGAGCCAGGCGCCGATGGCGGCCAACACCACGCCGATCGTCAGGAAGAACAGCACGATGTAGTGGGGGATCGCCAACAGCCACTTGACGATCGGCAGGCCGCGGCTCAGCTCGTGCTCGGCGTCCGGGTAGGGGAAGTCGAGGTGGACGGACTGCTCGTCGTCGGTGGAGGGATAGCGGTCGTCCATCAGCGTCAGGTACACGGCGATCCGGTTGCTGAAGCGGCTCAGCTGCAGATTCCAGTCGTACCACCAGCGCGGGTACTTCTTGCGGAATAGCAGCATCAGCAGCACGGGGATGACGAGGATCCCGACGCCGCCCAGGGCGTAGCGTGCGCCCGATCCAGTCGTGTAGCTGCCGCCCTCGACCGTTGCGGCGAGGATCGCGATCGGGATGATCCAGAAGATCCGAAAGGCTGTGCTGAGGCGGTCGAGGTCGCGATCCGGATAGTCCACCGAGAACGTCAGCGGGTAGTAGTGGCCGCTGCCAGGCGGCACCCCACCGGGCGCGGATGCGGGCATTTGGCCTGAACTCTCCATCGGCGCCGCATTCGGCGCCGCCACGGGATCTCCTGCCGCGGCGACACCGCCACAACGACAATCGACTACCCACCCAGGTGTGACCCGAACGGGCGGCCGTCCGCATGAACGGGGCGCGGCTCGCGCGCGCCGGCCGTCCCCTTTCTTACCGGCTGATCAGATCTTCTTCGCGCTGACCGCCGTCACCCGCGCGGAGCCGGTGCAAAGCGACGGCACGCCGTGGTTCTTCGGGACGGGGTTGTAGACGAAGCCCGCGTGGTCGTTCGGTGGAGTGAACTCGAACCGCGCCGCGTCGAAGCTCATCCCGGGGCAGAAGCCGCCGTCGGTGTACCTGAAGACGAAGAAGGCGAGCTTGTTTCGGGCCAGCGTGACGGTCCTCACCGGCACGAGGGTCCAGTGGCCGATCGACTTGTGGATCGCGTGCCCGTGCTGGTCGAGCAGCTTGACCTTTGGGAACCCTCGCAGCGTGCAGGTGGTCGACGTGTTCTTGAACGCCATCTCCCAGAACCGGCCGCCGGTCGCTCCCTGGAAGGTCACGAACCTGAGCGTGAGCTGCGAGCTGAAGCACTTCGGCGCTCCGGCGCCAAGTCCATCGGACGGAGCGGCGAGCCCGGCACCGAGCGCGGCAATCGCGGCGACGATGGCAAGGCGCGATTTAGAACCCATGACACCCCTCTTGACGTAACCCTTCGCAGCGGAACCTATTGGGGCGCCACTCGTCCGTTTCACGAATGGCGCTACAGCACAAGATCGGGTCCGATTTCATTTCGAATCCGCGTCCATCGCGCCCGAATAAGTATCGTCTCCCGGTACTCCGGTGATCTCCGCCGCAGACAGTGCACAGAGCCGTCTGGATTTCCACCCCGTGGGAGCGTGATCGGCGATCGTGTCAAGATCGAAGGATGAACTGCTGTGAGTAAGACCGTACCGGCCGCCGTGTCCAAGAGGACTGTCTAGCGCAGCCACGATCCCGCTACGCGATCCGAGCGGCCAGCATCCACTGGTTGCCGAACGGGTCGGCGAGGCGGCCGCCGCGCTCGCCGTAGAACTGGTCGGCGAGGGGGTAGACGACCTTGGCTCCGGCGCGCACGGCGCGATCCCACGCGGCGTCCACGTCAGGCCAGTAGGTGCAGAGCAGCGCGTTGAACTCGTCGTCCTGGGCGTCCTTGATCATCACCACGGAGTCGCCGATCAGCAGCTCCGCGTGTACGAGCGTTCCGTCGGGTAGGCGGTAGCGCTCACCGAGCTCCGTGGCATCGAACGCGGCCTTGTAGAAGTCGATCCCAGCGGCGCCATCACTCAGCGCGAGCCGCGGCGTGACGGTGTGGAGGTGGTCGGGCACCGGTCTGACGGTCCGTTCGCGTTCCGCCAGGCCAGGCTGCTGGTAGACCCCGATCACGTTGCCCGCCGGGTCGCGAACGTAGCCCACGCGCTCGCCGGGCGCTGCGTCTTCGTTCAACACCTCGCCGCCCGCGGCGCGGACGGCCGCGAGGGCGGCTTCGAGGTCGGCGACCATGATGTGGACCATGATCCCGGGCTCGGCCGACGGCGGCCGGCCGGTGACCCACGAGCCGCTCACCTCCTTCACCGCGTCGTCGAACGCGATCGCGCCGTCACCCCGGGTGCGCAGCTCCCAGCCGAATGCGTCGCGGTAGAAGCGCGAGGAGCGCTCGACGTCAGCGGCGGGGATCTCGAGGTAGCAGATCTTGCCGGTTGCGAGGGTAGGGGTTCCGTGTGCCATCCGGATTAGTACACGTAAATCAAATGTCAGCCAGGTCGTCAGAAGAACGGTCATCGGAACGGTCGCGAGACGCCGCGTCCGCCGAGCGCCGCCGGGGTCGCCCGCCGACGATTGATCGCGAGGCCGTGCTCGACACGGCGATTCGGCTGCTCGACGCCGAGGGCGCCGAGGCGCTGACGATGCGTCGGCTCGCGAACGAGCTCGGCGTGTCCGCGATGGCGCCCTACCGGCATGTGGGCAGCAAGGACGAGCTGCTGATGGTGCTCGTCGACCGCCTCGCGGCCCGGCTCGTGTACCCGC
>JAFASQ010000521.1 GCA_019244395.1 Solirubrobacterales bacterium
AATTTCATCACCATGCTGCGGTGACCGTCCTCGAGCAGATCGTGAGGCGTGACGATCTGCTCGAGGCGGACAAGTCAGCCACTACGCTTTTGCCGCTGACGGCGCGGCATACTCCTGGAGCGAGTGGCCGATGTCGAATGTGATTCCTTGTCGACTGGTGGTCACCCGATCAGATTGGTGGGAACACTGCCTGACCGATCGTGATCCGACCTTCGTCATCCTGCCGACTCGTCATCCTGCCGACAAGTGGCAGGCGCGCCGAGGTCCGCTAGACGTGGAGCGGAACGCTGCTTACGACGACCTTCGAGAGCGGCGCGAGGGCATGGCGGAGCCGCACGGCTGTGTCCTCGTGCAGCGGTCGCTGCCACCAGTGACGCACGGCGAGGTCCGGAACAATCACGGTCAATGTGAGGTCGGATCGCTGCGCATGCGCCGATTCGATGTAGGCGACGATCGGGGGAATCACGGCGCGGTAGGGGGACTGAATGACCTCGAGCGGGACGTGGTTACCCCACGCGGCCCAGTACTGATGGAAGCGCTGCGACTCCTCCTCGGTGGGACTTACGTGCAGCGCCAACACGGGCTGGCGGAGCGAGGCGGCGTAGGCGAGCGCCCGGACGGTTACCCGGTCGAGATGGGCGACCGGCACGATCACGAGGTTGGATACCTCTGCGGGCGCCTCCTCCTTCTCGCCCTCCCGTGCCGCCGGGGCGTCCAGAGCAATCGCGTCGGCGACGCCGTCGAAGTGGTGGCGGGTGAGGAGGGCGACGCTCGTGAACGCGGCCACGATTAGCAGCGAGACCCAGGCTCCGGCGGTGAATTTGGTGATGCAGGCGATGAGGAACACGATCGCCGACATCGCGCAGCCAACTCCGTTGACGAGAATGCTCGCGCGCCAGCGTGGACCCCGAAGGCGCCGCCAGTGGACGACCATCCCAGCCTGCGAGAGCGTGAAGGCGAGGAACACGCCGACCGCGTAGAGCGGGATCAAAGAGCCCGTGTTCCCGTTGAACGCGGCGAACACGAGCGCCGCCACGATCGACAGCACGACGATCCCGTTGTTGAAGGCAAGGCGATCGCCCATCCTGAGGAAGGGCGTTGGCGCGAAGCGGTCGCGCGCGAGCAAGAACATCACGCGCGGGAAGTCGTTGTACGCGGTGTCGGCGGCCAGTAGGAGCACGAGCGCCGTCGCCGCCTGCGTGAAGTCGTACAGCGGGCCGGCACCGAAGTCGAGGTGCGCCAGTTGCGAGAGCACGGTCTGACCCGACTCGGGGACGACCCCGTCGAGGTGGACCAGGGCGATGATCCCGACGAACATCGTGATGAGCAGACCGACCATCCAGGTCAGGCTGGTACGCGCGTTACGCCACTCCACGGGCTTGAACGCGGGGACCGCGTTGGAGATCGCCTCGATGCCGGTCATCGCGGTCGAGCCTGACGCAAAGGCGCGGAGCACGAGCAACAGGCCGACGCCCTGGGAGGCATGAAGAACGGGAGCCGGGAGTGGGTGGAAGCCGCGCCGGCCGGCATCGATGAGACCGACGATCACTAGCAGCGCGATCGCGAAGATGAACGCGTAGGTCGGGGCCGCGAACACCGCGCCGGCCTGCCGCACGCCGCGCAGGTTAGCCGCCAGCAGCAAGGCGATCAGCGCGAGACCGATCGGCACCACCGCCGAATGCAGTGATGGAACCGCGGAGGTCAGGGCGGCCAGGCCGGAGGAGATCGAGACCGCCACGGTCAGCACGTAGTCCGTGATCAGACCGGCCGCGGCCATCAAGCCGGGGACTCGGCCGAGGTTGGTGCCGGCGACGATGTACGAACCGCCACCATGGGGATAGGCGCGGATCGTCTGTCGGTAGGACATTCCCACCGCGAGCATCAGGAAGGCGATTGCGCCCGAGATCGGCAGCGACCATCCGAGACCGGGGCCGCCCGCAAGCACGAGCACTGCGAGCATCGCCTCCGGGCCGTACGCCACCGACGAGAGCGCGTCCGCGGACAGAACGGGCAGCGCTATCAGCTTTCTCATCCGCTCCTGCACGATCGCCGTGCTTTTGAGCGGGGGCCCGAGCACGGCCCGGCGAATGCGGTGACCGACGGTCTGGGGATCGAGGGCCACGCCCCCGTCGTCGACCGTCGCCTCCAGCTCGTCCGGCGACCCGCTGGCCGGCTTGACGTGGACGAGCCGGCTGCCTCGAGTTGGCTGGTTCAGCTCCGGCTGGCGGCCAAGCGATGGATCGATTGGGAGCGAACTGCTACCTCCGTTGGAACTCTGCCCCCACGCGGAGCCAACGTCGCGCAGGGCGTGGAGCTGGTCCGCATCCAGCGGGGGGAGGACCGCATCGGGACTCGGAGGAGCGTTTGAGGTGGTACTCGCCTCGAGCATTGCTCGCGGGAGATTGCAGGGCGACCGGGTGACTCGGCGTCACGCGCTTTGCGTGATTTGCGAACCGCGTGTCTACTGGCGGTGGCGACGGGCCTATGATCACCCGGAATGCGTGATTACGGGTCACCTCGTTGTGCGGCAGCTTGAGGGCCCAAAACAACCCGCGAGGATCACCATGAGCTCATCGAACGGACGGCACCGCGTGGTAATAGTTGGCTCCGGCTTCGGCGGTTTGGCCGCCGCTAAGGCACTTCGCGGTGCTCCGGTCGACGTGACGGTGATAGACCGCACCAACCATCATCTCTTCCAGCCGCTGCTCTACCAGATGGCCACCGGTGTGGTGGCCGAGGGTGACATCGCTCCGCCGATCCGGGACATCCTCCGCCACCACGCGAATACCCGCGTGCTGCTCGGCGACGTGATCGACGTGGACCTGGACGCGCGCGAGGTGACGCTCGAAACAGTTGGCAGGAACACTTCCGTCGCCTACGACAGCCTGATCGTCGCCGCCGGAGCCGGCCAGTCTTACTTCGGCCACGATGAGTTCGCCGAGCACGCTCCGGGACTGAAGACGATTGACGATGCGCTCGAGGTGCGCGGCCGGATCTTCGGCGCCTTCGAGATGGCCGAGCTGGAGCGGGACGACGGACAGCGGGATGCGTGGCTGACGCTCGCGGTCGTCGGGGCCGGACCTACCGGCGTCGAAGTCGCCGGTCAGATCGCCGAGCTCTCGCGCCGGGCGCTCACACGTAACTTCCGGACGTTCGACCCCGCGCAGGCACGTGTCATCCTGCTCGACGCCGTCGACACGGTCCTTCCCACCTTCCCGGAGGCGCTCCGGCGTCGCGCGCACCGCGACCTACGGCGTCTCGGCGTCGACACCCGGCTCGGCACGAGGGTCACCGGCGTCGATGAGTATGGACTCGACGTTCTCCTTCCCGATGGGTCGCGCGGGAGAATCGAAGCCCGCACCAAGGTATGGGCTGCGGGTGTCGAGGCGTCCGTACTCGGGTCGCGTCTGGCCGCGAAGAGCGGCGCCACCGTGGATCGGTCAGGCCGCGTCGCCGTGTGTCCGGACTGTACGCTGCCGGGACATCCGGAGGTGTTCGTCATCGGTGACCTGATGAGCCTGGGCGGCCTGCAGGGGGTCGCCGAGGTTGCCATGCAATCCGGCCGGCATGCGGCGCGAACGATAGTCCGGCGCCTGCATGGCGAGGACGCGATGCGCGCGTTCCGTTATCACGATCTTGGGACGATGGCGACGGTCTCCCGCTTCCGAGCCGTCGCTTCATTTGGCCCGGTCCGAGTCGGCGGAGCCGTGGCCTGGCTGCTCTGGCTCGTCGTCCACCTCGCGTTCCTCACCGGCTTCAAAAATCGACTCGCCACCCTCGCCCGCTGGACCATCGCATTTCTCGGACGCGGCCGGCCGGAGCGCACGATCACGGAGCAGCAGGTGTTTGCGCGAACGCGCACCCCGAGCTGAGACGCGGAATCATCCTGTGCGCAGTTGCGGTTGGACGCGTGAAGCGAACGGCCCCTGTCCGTTCGCTTCATGCACCAAGCAGCTGTTACGAGGATTTTCGGCCACGCGAAGGGTCTCCTACGCGGCCGCCGGCCGCGCAACCGCCTCCAGGTAGGCGGCCGCCGCCTCCTCGGAGTCGAGCGCGGCCACGTATGAGGCGTAGGCGAAGATCCGCATCTCTGGCTCGGTATGAAGAAATCTTTCCCAGCGAGCCGAGACGAGTTGCGCCGCAGCACGCCACCTCTCCAGCGCCTCGAGCCGAATGTGCGACCGTTGTGACCGAGTGATGAGCATCTGATCTCTCCTTGCCTGAATAGGTTCTGCCTTACGCTTCAGCACGATCGCGTCGCGCCAGGTGAGCTGTCGTCACGCGGAACGGATGATTCGGAGCGGTGGTTGCGCCATGGCACGCTGGATGTGGGGTGCCGCGCGTGTGTAGGCATCAGCTCCCTCCGGGAGCTTGTGTGCTCACTGGGGAGCAGACCCAGGGGGCGGCTCGAGGAGCCGCTTGAACGGGCGGCGCAAGGGCGGCGGCTGATGCGGGCCGCCGGCTAAGGCTTTGTCGGATGGTTGCCCCAACCGATTGCGCGTGGACGCTGGTCCGCGCCCACGCGCAATCAGGCAGCTCGATCGCGATGCGCTCGTCGACGCCCGTAGCAACCGGCGCACACAGGCAGAGGCTGAGGCCTAGCCGTGATCCTTGGCTTGGCTGCGGCGGATGGCGGACCTGGCTTGCTCCCGCCGGGTCTCGATTGCGTCGCCGAACGCCTTTTTGTCATCGGCGATTCCCGCTTCGAGCTCAGATTCGGCGGCCATGAGCCGCTGCTGCAACTCCAGGTACTCGTCTGGGTCGCGCATCTCGCGGGACCGTTCGTCTGTCGTGTTGTCGCTCATGTGAACCTCTGTGAATGGGATGCTCTTCAGGCGCTGACCGCGGAGTCGCCCTGGCCGTGGTGAACCTTGGCCTTCAGCTCGTCGATCTTTGCGTTGACGGCCGTCTTGTCGTGCTCGTGGTGGGAACGGAGGAGCTCCTTACGGGCTTCGCGCTTGGCTTTGCGCTGGGCCTCCTCCGCGACGGCGATCTCGGCCTCGACCTCGGCTACCGACCGGCGCAGAACCGTGCCGCCAACTCCGGACATGGCCGCATCGACGACCTCGGGAGTCCCCTCGACGACCACGGCCAGAAGCGCCGTGCGACCGACCTTGACCGAGCTGGAGATCGCCGCCAGCGCCGAGTCGGTTTCCTCGTAGTCGTCCAGGTCGAACAGGGAGCCGACCATCAGCCCCGTCGCCCCGCCGATGACCACGCCAAGTGGACCGCCGATAACCCCGAGCAGCAGGCCCATGAGGCCTCCGCTCGCGGTGCCCAGCAGGTACGCCGACTGGGTGCTGTCCTTCTCGACCAGCTGTCCGTCCTCGCCGCGGACGACGACGACGGCCTCCTGGACGCCGACCCGCTCTTGGGAGTCGAGCTCCTTGATGAGCGTGAGGGCGTGGTATGCCTCGCGATCGTCCTCGAACGAGACGGCGATCACGTTGCGGCCGTCCCACTCGGTGGTGGCCGGCTGGTTGGATGTGAGGTGTTCATTACTCATGGGGGCAGCTTGAAGGTCAGACGGGTGATCGGTCGTCACGCATTTCGGATGACCGTGGCCAGGGTGCTCGAAGCCGGCCACGAGGGCGGGGCCTCGGGAGCGCCCCAATCATCCAAATTGCGTGATGACTACTCACCCGCCAGGCGATTGGCTACGGCACTCGCTCAGCCCACCAAGAGGAGAACCGATGGCCGCCGCGGACAAAGGTGAATACAGCAAAGGTGCCCCGTCGCAGAGCGCCGCGCCAGAGAGCGCACCGGCCCGATCGCCGTTCACTCCGATTGCCAACTACGGCTTCCTGTCCAACTGCCATACGGGCGCGCTGGTGGCCCCGGACGGCACCGTCGATTGGCTCTGCGTCCCGCGCTTCGACTCACCGAGCGTGTTCGGAGCGCTGCTCGATCGTGAGGCTGGCGGCTTCCGGTTGGCTCCATTCGGGATCAACGTCCCGAGCGACAGGATTTATGAGCCGGGGACCAACTCGCTGGTGACGTCGTGGAAGACGGCCACAGGTTGGGTGGTGGTGCGCGACGCGCTGACGATGGGACGGCGCCGCGGACCGGATACAGTCACGCCTCACACCCGGCCGCCCGCCGACGAGGATGCCGACCACACGCTCGTGCGGACCGCGAGCTGCATCGGCGGCACGGTCGAGATCGACCTGGTGTGCGAGCCGGTGTTCGATTACGGTCGCGTTCCGGGCGAGTGGACGGTGAGCGCCGACTGCCATCGCGGCGAGGTCACCGGGGCCGATCAGGCCCTCCGGCTCCAGACGGACATGCTGCTCGGCATTGAAGGCGGCCGCGCCCGAGCTCGCCACGTCCTGCGGGCCGGCGAGACAGTCTTCTGCGCGCTGACCTGGAGCGATGAAGCGCGCGTGCCAAGCACCGCTGATGAAGCCCTCGAGCAACTCGACGCCACGACGATGTTCTGGCGAGATTGGCTCGCGCGCGCGTTCATCCCGGACCACGAGTTCGGACCGCTGATCCAGCGCTCGGCACTGACGATCAAGGGCCTCACGTATATGCCCACGGGGGCAGCCGTGGCGGCCCTCACCACCTCGCTGCCGGAGACGCCCGGCGGCGAGCGCAACTGGGACTACCGCTACACCTGGATCCGCGACTCGACCTTCCTGCTCCGGGCGCTGCACTACCTGCTCCTCGATTGGGAGGCCGACGAGTTCATGCAGTTCATGGCCGACGTCAAGCCCAACGACGATGGCGGCTTGCAGATCATGTACGGGATCGACGGTCGCCGAGAACTGACTGAATCGGTGCGCGAGGAGCTGTCTGGATATGACGGCGCTCGTCCGGTCCGCGTCGGCAACGGCGCCTTCGACCAGCGCCAGAACGATGTCTTCGGCGCCGCGCTCGACACTGTCCTACTGCACAGCCGCCGCAGCCAGCGGATCCCGCGGCGCCTGTGGCCACTCGTACAGGCACAGGCTGAATGCGCCACGGCGATCTGGCGAGAGCCCGACCAGGGCATCTGGGAGGCGCGCGGCAAACCGCGGCACTACGTCTCCTCGAAGCTGATGTGCTGGGTGGCGCTCGACCGCGCCGCGCAACTCGCGAACATACGCGGCGACAACGAGCGTGCCGACACGTGGACGCAGACCGCTTCCGAGATCAAGTCCGACATCCTCGGGCACGGGCTGGACGAGCGCGGCGTGCTGCGCCAGCACTACGAGACCGACGCGCTCGACGCTTCGACGCTCCTGGCAGCGATCTTTGGGTTCTTGCCCCACGACGACGCGAGGCTCCGTGCCACCGTGCTGGCCGTCGCCGACGAGCTGACCGAGAGCGGCTTCGTACTTCGCTACCACACCGACGAGACCGACGATGGCCTCTCCGGCAAGGAAGGGACGTTTCTCATCTGCTCCTTCTGGCTCGTGTCGGCGCTGGCCATCATCGGCGAGACGCGGCAGGCAAGAGCGCTCATGGAGCGCCTCGTAAGGGCGGCCTCTCCGCTCGGCCTGTATGCCGAAGAGCTCGATGTCGATACCGGCAGGCATCTGGGCAACTTCCCGCAGGCCTTCTCGCACCTGGCCCTGGTGGAGGCGGCCGCGCGGATCATCGTCGCCGAGAGCCTCGCGGAAGCGGCCGGTTGAGACCCAGGAACGGATCACGCAAAACGTGTGATGACCGCTCACCCGATCGTCCGGTGAGCTATCGCAATGGTTCCGTCCGACAAGAAGCTCTCGACCGACGCAAGCAGTGCGTCCCGATCGTCCGCCAGGCCGTTGCCATCAGAGGCCGTGCTGGTGATAAGCCCTCGCGCGGGCCGCAGCCGCAAGCTCACGCGTGCCCGACGCGCGCTCGACAGGCACGGAATCCATGTGGCGGAGGAGCTCGAGATCGAACACCTCGATCGCCTGCCCGAGCTGCTGCGTGCGCCGGACGGAGAGCCACGATTGGTGATCTCCGCCGGCGGTGACGGCACCGTCGGATCGGTGGCCGGTCAGCTGGCCGGCACCGAGAACCCACTCGGCATCTTGCCGCTTGGCACGGGGAACGACTTCGCCCGATCGCTCGACATTCCGCTGAACCCGCGCCGGGCCGCCCGGCTGCTGGCGACCGGCGAGATTTCCCGCGTAGACCTTGGCCGCCTCACACGTCCTGTCGGGCCGCCGAGATACTTCGCGCACGCGGCGACCGTTGGGCTCAACGTCGACTTCGCGAAGCTGGCGACCCGCGCATCGGTACGCGGCCGGCTCGGGCGCCTCACCTACCTGGCGGCAGCAGTCTACGCCGTACGCGAGAGGACCACCTTCACGTGTAGCCTGCAACATGACGGCGTCACCGACGAGCTACATCTGCTCCAGCTCTCGGTGATCAGCGCCCCCGTCATCGGCGGGGCGCTTGGCCTGACCGTGAGAGGCCCTCACCCCGCCGAGCATCGACTCGACGTGCTTGCTGTCGAGGACGTCTCGCCGCCGAAGATGCTCCGCGCCGGGCTGTTTCTGCTCCTGGGCATCAATCGCTCGGTCCCTGGCGTCCGCGCGCTGCAAGTCGAACGCCTCGGCGTCGACAGCCCGCATCCTCTCGGGCTGTCGCTGGACGGCGAGCTCGACGGAAGCATCCCCGGGCAGTTCGAAACGGTCGCCGGCGCCCTTCACGTGGTCGTTTCCCCTCGCTCGTGAGGACTTGACCCCGCCGCCCACGGCGGCGGGGCCAGCCGGAACTTCGCCCTGCAACGCCCGAGCCAGTGGCCGGTCAGCCGGCCATGCCGGCCGTGATGACCTTGATCTCGTTCGTGATTCCGCCGACGCCTGGGAGCCGGCAGACCGCCTCGAACGCTGCGTCGTTCTCGTATTGGTGCTTGACCTCGCCCTTGAGGGTCAGCCAGCCGTTAGCGACGGTGATGTCGATCTGGTGGGCGGGGATCTCATGGTTCGACATCAGCGTCTGCAGCGCGGCACCGCGTATCTCGTTGTCCTGCCAGTGGTCCCGTGGGTCGACCCAGAGATCGTCGTCGACGGTCAGGACGCCCGA
>JAFASQ010000467.1 GCA_019244395.1 Solirubrobacterales bacterium
GGGATCGCGCCCGAGAAGATCGTGTTCATCACCGGGATCGGATGCGCCGGCCGGTTCGCCTACTACATGAACACCTACGGGATGCACGGCATCCACGGTCGCGCGCCGGCGCTGGCCACCGGCTTGGCCTCGACGCGGGAGGACCTCTCGATCTGGATCGTCACCGGCGACGGCGACTCGTTGTCGATCGGAGGCAACCACCTGATCCACGCCCTGCGCCGCAACGTCCCGATCAAGATCCTGCTCTTCAACAACCAGATCTACGGGCTGACCAAGGGGCAGGCCTCGCCCACCTCGGGGCTGGGCAAGATCACCAAGTCGACGCCGTTCGGGGTGGCTGACCATCCGTTTAACCCGGTTTCGCTGGCGCTCGGCGCCGAGGCCACGTTCGTCGCGCGGACGATCGACCGCGACAAGCGGCACCTGACCGAGGTGCTGCGAGCGGCGGCGTTGCACGAGGGCGCCGCGCTGGTCGAGATCTACCAGAACTGCCCCGTGTTCAACGACGGGGCGTTTTCCGTGCTGACCGAGAAGGAGACCAAGGACGCCAATCAGATTCGCCTGACGGCCGGCCAGCCAATCCGCTTCGGGGTCGAGAACGAGCGCGGCGTCGCGCGCGGGCCCGATGGGGGGCTGGCGATCGTCGACGTGGCCGACGTGGGCGAGGATGCTCTGATCGTCCACGACCCGGGACGCCTCGATCCGGGTCTGGCCTTTTCGCTGGCTCGGCTGGCCGACAACCCGACCGTGCCGACACCGATCGGCGTCTTCCGCGACGTGCAGCGTCCGGTCTACGGGCGCGGCGGCACCGTGCGGGCCACGCCGGCCACCGATGTCGAACTCGCCGATCTGCTGGTCGGCTCGGACAGCTGGACCATCGGTTAACGTGCCCCGCGCGTCTGAGGGCTGAGAGCCACTCGCTACGCTGATCGGGTGCGCGAGCCCGATGTCGAACTGCTGTGGTGGGAGGGTTGCCCGTCGACCGAGCGGGCCGCGGACGCGGTGCGCGAAGCCCTGGCCGAGCTGGGCCTGCCGGATGCAGGCGTGCGGATGCGCGAGATCGTGACCGACGACGACGCGTGCGAGGCCGGCTTCGTCGGCTCGCCCACGATCCTGATCGATGGCGAGGATCTCGTTCCGGCCGCCGCCGAGGAGCAGATCGGCCTGAGCTGCCGGGTGTACCGCCGGCGTGACGGTCGGGTGAGCCCGCTTCCTGATCCCGATGACCTGCGCGAGGCCCTGCAACGCGCGGCTGAGCGCACGGAGGTGACTCGATGACTGTTGCAATCGGCGACGTTGCGCCGGAGTTCGCCCTGCCCGACACCGAGGGCCAGACCTGGTCGATGGCGGACGGCAACGGCGCGCCGGCCACCGTGCTCGTGTTCACATGCAACCATTGCCCGTACGCGCTTGCCTGGCACGAGCGGCTCGCCGAGGCCGCACGCGACTACGCCGATCGCGGCGTCCGCTTCCTGGCTATCAACTCCAACGACGAGGAGCGCTATCCGCGCGACTCGTATGACGCGATGCGTGCTCGCGTGGCGCGCGAGGACTGGCCGATGCCCTACCTGCACGACGCCACTCAGGAGGTGGCGCACGCCTACGGGGCCAAGGTCACACCCGACGTATTCGTGCTCGATGGCGCCGGACGGCTGCGCTATCGCGGTGCGCCTGACGGCGACTACGAGGATCCGGGGCTGCGCGCCGAATGGCTGCGGGAGGCGCTCGATGCCGTGCTCTCGGGCGCCGCGCCGGCCCGAGCCGAGACCAAACCCGTCGGCTGCTCGATCAAGTGGAAGCAGTGAGCGACTACACGCCGCACCAGGTCTTCGAGCTCATGCAGGACGGAGAGGACATCCAGCTCATCGACGTCCGTCAGCCCGAGGAGCACGAGGCCGGCCGGATCGCCGGAGACCGGCTGGTGGAGCTCTCCCAGCTCGCACTCGCGGTCGACACGATCGACCGGGAGAGGCGGCTGGTGTTCTACTGCCGCAGCGGCAGCCGCTCGGCCATGGCCACCGAGGCTTTCCGCGGCGCTGGCTTCGATGCCCACAACATGGCCGGCGGATTGCTCGAGTGGGCGTCGACGGGTCTGCCGCTCGAGCCGGCTGACGGCTACGTCGCCTGACGGCGCCATCCGGGACGCCGTCAGCGCGAGAGAAACTCGAGCAGCAGCCGATTCACCTCGTCGGGCGCCTCGAGCTGCATCCAATGGCCGGCTCCGTCAAGCCGCTCGTAGCGCCAGGGGCCGGTTACGTTCCGGGCCGAGTCGGTCATCTGCCGCTCGGTTAGCGCGACGTCGCCCGAGCTCCAGATGCCCATCGCGGGGATTTCGATGGGCGGGAGCGCTCGGCCCGGGCTGAGCCACGCCTTCGGCGGGATATTGGCACGGTAATAGTTGAGCCCGGGGGTCAGCGCGCCGCTGGACTCGAGCTCGGCGATGACTGCGTCGGCGTCGGGATGGCGAGACCAGGCCCGAAAGTTGGCCCATCCGTTGCCCGACAGCCATTCCTCCGCCACCCCCGGGAACTGGAACAGCAGCATGTACCAGGACTTCTCGTGCTGCTCGAACCCGTCGCCGGCGCGGAAGGTCGTCGGGTGGCCGACCGAGAGCACGGCGAGGTGGTCGACGCGATCGGAGGCCAGCGCGGCGAGCGCCCACGCCAGGCCGGCGCCCCAATCGTGCCCCACCACATGCGCCCGAGGCACGCCCGCGTCGCTCATCACCGCCAGCACGTCTCCCGCCAGGGCCGCGATCTTGTACGCCTCTACCGCGTCGGGCTTGTCCGAGCGGCCGTAGCCACGCAGGTCGGGGACGATCACCCGGAAGCCCGCCTCGGCCAGGGCTGGAACCTGGTGGCGCCACAGCCGGCCCGTGTCCGGGAAGCCGTGGATCAGCACGATAGGCTGCCCCTCGCCGCTCACGTCGTATTCGATCCCCACGCCGCCTGAGTCCACGCGCATCTGATCCCCCTCGTCGACGGTCGAGGTGGAGCGTACGCCGCCGGCCCCCCCGGCCGCAACCCCGCACGAGGTTCGCCATCCCTGACCCAATCCGAGGAGCGCCTTGGCGCAGAGCGGCTGCGCGCGCCCCATAACGAGCTGGTGACGTTTGTCGTGCGCGTCGTGTAGGCTGCCGCGCGAGAAAAACCCAGCCGAATCCCCGTCGCCCACGGCGCCGGGGAGCGGGGAACCCATTGGAGCCGTGAGGCCCCGGGGGGCGAATCGCCGGATCGCCGGCGTAGCGCACTCTTTCAGCGCGAGCCCGACAGCTAACCCCGTAGGCGCAAGAAAGAGAAGGGGTTGCCGTTGTCGAATCTGGCCACCATGCGCATCGCCCGTAGGGTTGGCGCGTCTGTACTGATGGCGGCGGCGGTTCTCGCCGGCGCGACGGAGGCCACCGCGGCTACCCAGAAACGGCCGGCGTCCGGGGGTGCGTCGATGGCGGCGACGATCAAGACGGCGGGCACGCTGACCAGGGCGAGCACGGCGAGTCAGCTCGGCCGGCGCATGCTCCGGCAGGGGCTTCAGGGCAACGATGTGACGATCCTCCAGGGCTATCTGACGATCGCCGGCTTCCCCACATCGGTCGACGGGGACTTCGGGCCGGCCACGGCGGCCAGCGTGGCCGCGTTCAAGCAGGCCCACAACATGTCGCCCGTCAACGGGGTGGCCGGGCCTGCCTTCATGGCGGCCCTGCGGACCGCGATCAGCGCTTACACGGCCGACGTGCCTACCGGCAACGTCCGGATCAACCCGGACGGCACCGCGACCGCGCCCGCGGGGGCCCCGACGGCCGTCCAGGCGATGGTGACCGCCGGCAACCAGATCATCGACACTTCGTACTGCATCGGGGGAGGCCATGGTCAGTGGCAGTCGAGCTGTTATGACTGCTCCGGATCGGTCAGCTACGTCCTGCACGCCGCGGGCCTGCTCAGCTCCTCAGAGGACTCCTCGGGTCTCGAGTCCTACGGCGTGGCCGGCCCCGGGCGCTGGGTCACGATCTACTCCGACCCCGCCCACGCGTTCATCGTGATCGCCGGGCGGGCATTCGACACCGCGAACTACGGCGGGCCGAACATCCCCTCCGGGTCCGGGCCGCGCTGGCGCTCGAATCCGCTCGGCAACCTCGCCGACGGCGGCAACTACGTCGTTCGCCACCCCCCCGGGTTGTAGGGCCTGACGTACCGAAGCGGCCGCCGGCGTGCGGCCGTCGAGCGCCGCTCGCTCTGCCGTAGCATCCAGCGCATGTCCGCGCTGGCCGAGCTCTACACGATCCCGCACGACCACCTTGCCTTCCGCGACACCATCCGGCAGATCGCGCGTGAGCGAATCGCGCCGCGGGCGGCCGAGATCGACGAGAAGGCGGAGTATCCGCACGACCTGCGCCGGCTCCTGGCCGAACAGGACATCCTCGCGCTTCCGTTCGAGCCCGAGCATGGCGGCACCGGCACCGGCACGCTGATGCTCAACATGGCGGTCGAGGAGATCGCCAAGGCGTGCGCTTCGACCGCGCTCATCCTGATGATCCAGGAGCTGGGGACGCTCCCGATCAAGCTGTTCGGCACCGACGAGCAGCAGGACCGCTTCCTCCCGCGCTGCGCGAGCGGCGAGTGGTCGCCGGCCTTCGCGCTCTCCGAGCCCGAGGCGGGGTCGGATCCCGGCGGGATGATCACCCGGGCGGTGCGGGACGACGGCGAATGGGTGATCACGGGCACCAAGAACTGGATCACCAACCTCGGGGTGGCCGACTTCTACGTGGTGTTCGCCGTCACCGATCCGCAGGCGGGCCACTCGCGCGGGATCAGCGCGTTCGTGGTCGAGGCCAACCGCCCCGGGTTCAGCGTGGGCAAGCTCGAGCACAAACTGGGGATCCGCGGCTCGCCTACCGGGCAGCCGATTTTCGACGGCGTGCGGGTACCCGACGAGAACCTGATCGGGGAGGTGAACCAGGGCTTCAAGGTGGCGATGGCGACGCTCGACCGCTCGCGCCTGGGCGTCGCGGCGCAGGCCCTTGGCATCGCCCAGGGCGCCACCGACTACGCCGCCGCCTACGCCCGTGAGCGCCGGCAGTTCGGTCAGCCGATCAACGCCTTCCAGGCCATCCAGTTCAAGCTCGCCGACATGGAGACGCAGTGCGCGGCGGCGCGCGAGTTGTTGTATCAGGCGTGCGCGAAGGTCGACCGGGAAGACCGCGAGGTCGGCAAGTACTCGGCCATGGCCAAGCTCTTCTGCTCCGACGTGGCGATGAAGGTGACGGTCGAGGCGGTGCAGGTCCTCGGCGGCTATGGCTACATCAAGGAGTACCCGGTTGAGCGCATGCTCCGCGACGCGAAGATCACCCAGATCTACGAGGGCACGAACGAGATCCAGCGGTTGGTGATCGCGCGCACCCTACGCTAGTGATGATGCAATCCGATCCGCCCACCCTCCGTCGCGTCCTGCTCTCGGCCCTGGCGGCGCTGACCGTCGGCCTGGGCGCGGTGAGCCTCATCGCCGGCTTCAGCGAGTCGCCCCCGGTGCGCCTGCTGCAGGGCATCGCGGTGTTCGCGGCCGGCGCGGTAATCGTGGGCGGGGCGGTCGTGCTGGTCATGATCCGCCTGGCCGGCTGGCGCGACCCCGAGTCCGAGGGTGACTTCGAGGCCCTCGTGGAGCGAACCGAACGTTTGGCCGCCGAGGGGTCCTGGGAGTCGTGGGAGGACGAGGACGACCTCGACGAGGATGAGGATCTGTTCGATCCGCACAACGAAGAGGACTTCAAGGCGCTCGTGCGCCGCGCGATCGACGATCTTCCGCTCGAGTTCCATCGCGCGCTCGAGCACGTCGCCGTCGTGGTGTCCGACAGCGGGCGTCGCGCACGCGCCTACGGTCTCTACCAGGGCGACACCGCCGCGCAGGACTACTTCCACGACCGCATCGTGATCTTCCGCGACACCCTTCTGCGCGACTTCGGCCATGACCCGGATCTGCTGCGCGCGCAGGTGACCCGCACACTCCGCCACGAGCTTGCCCACCACCTCGGGTGGGACGAGAAGGGCGTGCGCGGCCTGGGCCTCTGATTAAACCGACCTCGAACAGGAGCGATACGAATGCCGGAAGCCGTCATCGTCGACGCCATCCGAACGCCCATCGGCCGGGCCGGGAAGGGCTCGCTCAAGACTGTGCGCGCCGACGATCTGGCCGCGATCCCGTTGCGCGCGCTGATCGAGCGCAACCCGGAGGTTGACTTCGCGCAGACCAACGATGTGATGATGGGTGCGGCGTCATCGGTGGGCGAGCAGGGCTACAACGTCGCCCGTAACGCGGCGCTGCTAGCAGGCATCGACCATCACGTCCCCGCATGCACGGTGAACCGGTTCTGCGCCTCGTCGCTGCAGACGATCCGGATGGCCTTCCACGCGATCAAGTCCGGCGAGGGCGACCAGTACATCGCGGCCGGCGTGGAGGCGGTGTCGCGGGCCGGGGTGGGGGCCGGGATGATGGATGAGGCCAAGCATCCTCAGTTGCGCGGGTCGAACGGCGCCCCGTACGACGTCTACATCCCGATGGGATTGACGGCCGAAAACGTGGCCGAGCGCTGTCAGGTCACGCGCGAGCACCAGGACGAGTGGGCGGTCATCTCTCACAGCCGCGCCGTCGACGCCCGAGACTCGGGGCACTTCGATGCCGAGATCGTGCCGGTGCCGGTTCCCGCGCACGCCGAGACCGACAAGGAGGGCAACGAGGTCGAGATGCCGGATACGTTGGTGAGCAAGGACGACGGGCCACGCCCGGGCACCACCATGGAGGCCCTGGCCCGGCTCAAGCCGGCGTTCAAGCCCGACGGCACGGTCACTGCCGGCAACGCCTGCCCGCTCAACGACGGCGCCGCGGCAGTGCTGATCATGTCCGAGGAGAAGGCCAAGCGACTTGGGCTTGAGCCCAAGGCGCGGATCCTCGCCTCCACCGTAGCCGCGATCCGCCCCGAGATCATGGGCCTCGGCCCGATCCCCGCGATCCAGGCGCTGCTCCAGGCGAGCGGCGTCAAGATCGACGACGTCGACATCGTGGAAATCAACGAGGCATTCGCCGCCCAGATCGTGCCCTGCAAGGACGAACTCGGTATCCCGGATGACAAGCTCAACCCGTTCGGTGGTGCGATCGCGCTCGGCCACCCGTTCGGGATGACCGGGGCGCGCATCATGACCACGCTGATCAACGGACTGCGGGCGAGGGACGGCAGGCTGGGGATCGAGTCGATGTGCGTCGCCGGCGGTATGGGCCAGGCCATGCTGATTGAACGGCTCAGCTAGAGCCAGGGGATTTGTCTGGCGGACGGTCGCGCGGGCCCCTAGAGCACCGGCCCACCGAACTGCGACAGCCAACCAGTTTTGGCCAGCGCCACATCCAGCGGCACCGGCTTTCCGACGTAGAAGCCCTGCGCGTAGTCCACCTGGTGCTCGTGCAGCAGGGCGATCGTCTCCTCGTCGGCCACCGACTCGGCCACCGTCTTGATCCCGAGAGCCTGCGCCACGCCGACGATCGCCTTGACCATGTGCTCGTCGACCTCGCTGCGCGGCAGGTTCTGGATGAATTCGCCGTCGAGCTTGACGTAGCTGACGGGCAGGTGCTTGAGGTAGTAGAAGGAGCCGAAGCCGGTGCCGAAGTCGTCGAGGGCCAGGCTGCAACCCAGGTTGGTCAGGCCGCGGGCGAACTCGGTGGCCTCTGGCATGTTGGCGATCGCGGCGGTCTCGGTGACCTCGAAGATGAGCCTGGCGGGGTCAACCGAGAAACGGTCGAGCTGCTGCTCGATCAACACCAGCAGGTGGGGATCGCCAACGATTGACTCGCCGCTCAGGTTGATCCCAACCCGCGGGACAGGTCTGAGGACATCGGCCACCAGCTGGATGGCCCGCTGCACCACCCAGCGATCGACGGCGTCGATCAGCCCGAAGCGCTCGGCGGCGGGCATGAACACGCTGGGGGCGATCAGCTCGCCACCGTCGCCCTTCATCCGGAGCAGAAGCTCGGCGTGCGTGATCTGCCCGCTGGCCAGCTCCAGGATGGGCTGGAGGTGCAGCACGAACCGGTTGTGCTCGAGGGCGTCCTGGATCCGCTGCGACCACGCCAGCTTCGTCATCGCGCGCGCCCGGCGCGCCTCGCTCGGCGTGTACACGACGACGCGGTCGCGTCCCGACGTCTTGGCCGCGTGCATGGCCAGGTCCGCGTTGACCTGGATCTCGCCGGCGGAGGTGTCGTCCGACTCGAACGTGGCCACGCCGACGCTGGCGGTGATTCGGAACGCCTCCTCGCCATACACGGCCGGTGAGCTTCGGATCTCGGCCAGCAGGTGCTCGGCGACGGTGCGCGCCTCGCGCGCTCCCACGGCCGAAAGCAGCACGGCGAACTCGTCTCCGGCCAGGCGGGCGACAATATCGGTAGTGCGGGAGCGCTCGTCCAGCACGCGCGCAACATGGGTGAGCACAGCGTCGCCGGCGGCGTGGCCGGCGGAGTCGTTGATGCCCTTGAAGCTGTCGATGTCGATGCTGAGCACCGCGCCGTGCTCGGCGTAGCGGCTGGCCCGCGCCAGTTCGCGCTTGAGCTGTTCGTCGAAGCGGCGGCGGTTGAACAGGCCGGTCAGCTGGTCGTGATCGGCCATGTGGCGCAGCCGCTCCTCGTAGCGCACGCGCTCGGTGGTGTCGCGCGCGATGATCGCGGCCGAGACGATTCGGCCGGTGGCGTCGCGCACCGGTGAGACGGTCAGCGATACCGCGACCACGCTGCCGTCCTTGCGCAAGCGCTCGGTCTCGAAGTTTTCGATCGACTGTCCCGAGAACACCGTCTGGAGAAGCTGCTGCCACTCGCCGGCGCGCTCAGGAGTCTCGCTCAGAGCGCTCGGCTGCCCGATCGCCTCCTCGACGGTGTAGCCGTATAGCTGCTCGGCGCCGCGGTTCCAGCTGGTGATCGTGCCATCTCCGACCACGGTGATGATCGCGTCGCTGCTCGACTGCACGACGTAGCTGAACAGATCACGGGCCGACCGCGCGGCCTGCTCCTCGGTCACGTCCCGGAGCGCCCCCACCATCCGGCCCGGCTGGCCGTCCGGCGGGTTGACGATGTCGCCGCTTCCGCGCACGACGCGCTCGCCGCCGTCGAAGCGCCGCAGCCGCACCTCGAACTCCACCGGTTCGTGCTCGCGACGGCTGCGCTCGAGTGCCGCCTCGAGCGCCTCGCGATCCTCGGGGTGCATGCGCTCGAGCACCAGCGCCGACGTCAACACGGCATCCGCCGGCATGCCCAGCATCCGGCCTACCCCCGCCGAGTACGTCACGGCACCGGTCTCGAGATCAAGCTCGAAGCTGCCGAATCCCTCTTGTCGATGTTCACGTGGCCGGTCCGTGATGGCCGTCCGGGCGATGTCTCGTTGGTAGCTAGCGGGGAGGCATGCGCAGCGCGCCGTCGAGCCGGATCACCTCACCGTTGAGCATCTCATTCTCGACGATGTGGGCGACGAGCGCGGCAAACTCGTCTGGACGGCCGAAGCGAGCGGGAAAGGGCACGACCCGGCGGAGGACCTCCCGAGCGTCGTCGGGCAGCGCGCCCAGCAGCGGCGTGTCGAACGTGCCGGGCGCGACCGCGCACACCCGCACCCCGAGCGGCGCCAGGTCGCGCGCCGCCGGAAGGGTCATGCTGACGATTGCCCCCTTCGAGGCCGAGTAGGCGATCTGGCCGATCTGCCCGTCGAAGGCGGCGATCGAAGCGGTGTTGATGCACACGCCGCGTTCGCCCGCCTCCGTCGGCTCATTCTCGGCCATGGCCCCGGCGGCCAGCCGCATGACGTTGAAGGTGCCGACCAGATTGATCCGGATAACCGTCTCGAATGGCGCGAGCTCGTGGACGCCGCGCTTGCCCACCACACGGCCTGCCCAGCCGATGCCAGCGCACGAGACCCCGATACGCAGCGGCACGGGCTGATCAACGGCGGCGCTCACCGCCGCCTGCACGGCGTCGGGATCGGTGACGTCCGTCGGCAGGAATGAGGCGCGCTCGCCCAGCTCGACAGCCAGTGCCCGACCCCGCTGCTCGTTGAGATCGGCGATCACCACGTAAGCACCAGCGCCGTGTAGTCGGCGTGCCGTCGCCTCACCCAGGCCCGACGCGCCTCCCGCTACGAGCGCCCCACTCCCTCCGATGTGCATGACCTCGGAACCCTATAGGCGCCGGGCCAGCGACAACGCAAAAAGCCCGTCGCGGTCCGTATACCAACCCTCCAGGGTCAGCCCCGCGGCCTGGAAGTCCGCCTCGATGCGCGGTCGGGTGAACTTGGCGCTGATCTCGGTGCGCAGCTCCTCGCCCGCCTCGAAGCTCACGACCAGCCCCAGCGCCGCCACGGTCGCGGTATGCGCGCGCCGCGCCCGCAGGCGCATCTCGATCCACTCGTGACGGTGGTCGAAGAAGGCGACGTGGTCGAACGCGTCCGGGTCAAAGTCGGCGTCGAGCTCGCGGTTGATCACGTGCAACACGTTGCGGTTGAACGCGGCGGTCACGCCCTGCGCATCGTCGTAGGCGGCCTCGATCACGTCCGGGTCCTTGACCAGGTCGGTGCCGAGGAGCAGCCGGTCCTCGGGGCCGAGCAGCGCGCCGATCTCGCGGAGCAGGCCGCGGCGCGTCCCCGGCGGGAAGTTGCCGATCGTCCCGCCGAGCAGGGCCACGATCCGCGGCGCGCCGTCCGTGGCCGGCACGCGCGCAAGGTGGCGCTGGAAGTCGCCGATCACGCCATGGACGCGCAGTCCGTCGTACTC
>JAFASQ010000168.1 GCA_019244395.1 Solirubrobacterales bacterium
GACGAGAGCAGTTCGGGTCCATCGTCGGTGATGAGCAACTGCTGTTCGAGTTTGACGCCCTCGTCGCCGCCCTTCTCGCCGATGTAGCTCTCCACACAGAGGGTCATGCCGGCTTCAATCACGCCGTCGTAGCCGGAATCTGAGAAGTCGATGCTGTGGTACAGGTAGGGGTACTCGCCGGTCATGCCGCAGCCGTGGGCGGAGAGGTAGTAGCGGTTGGCCACGAAGCGCTCGGGGATCGTCCAGGCGCGGTCGGAGTACTCGCGGAACGTGACGCCGGGGCGCAGTAGCTCCATGTTGTGCTGGATCTGTTCGTGGGCGACCTGGTAGAGCTCGCGTTGATGGCGGGTGGGCTCATCGGGGCCGGTGTGGAAGGTGCGGGAGAAGTCGCAGTAGTAGCCGTGGCAGCCGACGACGTCGGTGTCGAGCGCGACGAGCTCGTTGGCGGCTAGCCGGCGGTCGCCGGTCTCCTGAAACCAGGGGTTGGTGCGCGTGCCGGAGGAGAGCAGGCGGGTCTCGATGTAGTCGCCGCCGAGGGCAATGACCCCCTGGTGAAGGACCGACCACAGCTCGTTCTCGGTCAGGCCGGGTCGCATCGCCTCGCGCAGGCGGCCGACCGCGATCTCGGTCGCCCTGACCGCGGCGCGCACGCATTTGAGCTCCTCGTCCGATTTCACGGCGCGGGCGCGCTCGACCGGCGCCTGCGCGTCGGCGAGGTGACAGCCCTGGTCGCGCAGTGCCAGCGCCGCGCCGGCGTTGACGCGCTCGATCCCGACGGCGGCGCGCCGTCCGCAATACTCGCGCACGAGCGCGGCGACCTGCTGTGCCCAGGCGGCTTCGACGTCGCGGATGGCATCGCCGGCGGCGGCGTAGCTGGCGGTGATCGCGGGCCGGACCTCGTCGATCGTCTCGAGGTTCTCGGCGAGGTGGGCGCAGCCGGCGAACTCGTGCAGGACGACCGGCCCGGACCGCGGCACGAACAGGTAGCGCGCCGGGTTGCGGGCGTGGAAGACCTGCATGTTGCGCGCTCCGGTCGCGTAGCGGATGTTCACCGGGTCGAGCAGGATGCAGGCGTCCATCGAGTAAGCCTCCATCTGTGCCCGCAACCGGCTCAGCCGGTAGGCCCGGACGGCCTCGAGGTCGATCGGCTCGTCGGCTCGCAGCTGGTCGAGCAATGCGAGCTCGGGCAGATCAGAGCGATCGCCATGCCAGTCGAGTTCCATGCCGCGCACGGTAACCGCCCGCTTGGCGGCGCGGCAACCGCGAGAGCAGGCCTGGTCGGCCCGGGCGCGGGAGGTCAGGCCTCCCGGTGCTTGGGCTAGTCGCCCTCCACGCGGAGATCGGCGCCGCTCGCGTCCTCGATCAGCTTGCAGACCAGCAGCTCGGCCTGGTCGCCTCCGAATCTCGTCCGGGCGGCTTCGAAGCGCTCCTGCGCCTGGCGTGTCATCGGCGTCTCGGTCTGGGTCTTGTCGCTTAGTGACGCGATCAGGCCGAGGTCCTTGCAGCAGAGGTCGAGCGTGAACGACGGGTCGTAGTCGCCAGCGAAGATGGACGGGACGTCGTGACGGACCACGAAGTTGTCGGCCGCGCTGTCCTTCATCGCACCCCACAGAACCGGGAGCTCGACCCCGGCCTTCTTGCCCAGCACCAGCGCCTCGCCGATTGCGGCGGCGTTGATGAACCAGATCTGGCTGGTGATCAGCTTGACCACGTTGCCGTTGCCCAGGGCGCCGCACTTGATGATCCGCCCGAGCACCTCCAAGTAGGACCGAACCGTCTCGATCACTCGTCAGGACCGCCGACGAACATCGTCAGGTTGCCTGTTCGTGCGGCGTCGACCGCGCCGGTGACCGGCGCATCGAGCGCGGCAATCCCTGGGCCCCCGGCGCGCGTCGCGAGCTCAACCACGAGGTCGCGATCAGTATCGTCATGTCGATCCAGATCGCACGCGAGGGCAGCGCGTCGATCAGCCCGGGTATCGTCGCGGCCGACTGGCGTGGACCGGACAGCGAGGTGAACAGCACATCAACCTGCGCCGCCGGCCGCTCTCCACTCGAGGCCGGCCGGGCCCCGGTGCGAGCCAGGTCCTCGACCCGCCGCAGATCGAGGTCAAAGACCACGACGTTATGTCCGGCGCTCGCTAGGTTGCGGGCCGCGCCCCGCCCATGAAACCAAGCTCGTCGGTCGGCCCGGCCGGCGGCGGCGCCCACGAACCGGGCGCTTTCAAAGAAGGATCTAGCGTTGCACCATGGGCCAAGGCTCCCAGCGACCCTGGCGCTCGGCCCGATCGCCGACCCAAGCGCCGCCCTCCGACGCAAGAAGGAGGCACGACGCCGTCGCGTTTCCTTCTCGATCACCGCGGCAGCCCGGCCTGCGAGCGACCGTCCGTGCCACGGCGCGGCCTCGCGTCAGTCGGCTACGGCCGGGGGCCTGTCACACAACGGGCAATAAGAGATCGATCTCGTTGTGGCGTCGATAGAACTCGATGAGCGCCGCCCCGCGTCAGGGTCGGCGTGCGTCTCGAGCTCGTCGAAGGTCGGCGCGATCCGCGCACACACGGCTGGCGGCTGACCCGTAAGGGTCGCGCGCATATATACAACCCGCCCGGTATCACGTTCACGGAGGCCGCAAGCAGCTGCGTGTCGCTCGCCCTCAAATGGCTCATGCCCTATACATGAAGCGGGCCCCAGAATGTGACAAGTATCGAGGCGCGCCTGGGACTTATCGTTCTTCGCCGCCTCGGAACTCTGGCTGCGACTACTGCACCGGCCGATCGCATGCCCCGAGGGGAAGCCTCCTGGGGACGCCGGGAGCCGAGCACACGACGCACGCCTCGTGTCAGCACGTGTCTCGCCATACATTTGTGAATGCCCGGACTAGTCCGAGGCAACAGTTGAGTTGTCCTGCCAGATCGAGGAAGCCCTGGAAGCGTTAGCTCAGCTCAAGCTCCTCAAGCGCAGTGGCTATGGCACAACCGGGCCGATGCCCAGACCAAGACGAGCCGCAGCACTCAGGACACACCCCGTGTGACTCCATCGGCGTCAGGCCGCTCCACTGGTGCTTCGCGAGCAGCCTCCGCGCCTCAGCGTTTGCCGCCAGCAGCTTGTCGACCTCGTCGGCTCTCAGACGAATGGCCGTGCTCGACATGAAACCTCCTTTCCGTACGGACGCGCTGTCCTCACGGATCACAGCGCGAGAATACATCCCGTCCACCCGGACGCCATCAGGAAATTCGGGCAGTAGCTGAGGCGATGACTACGATGCCACGTTGAGTAGTTGAGGCCTCTGGTATTTGCTGCCTGCTGCTCTGATCGATTTGGTGGCGGAGGCGGTCGTCACCCGCAACACCACTGCTGTCGCCGGGCGGGACTCTCAGCCAGACTGCCGTCACTGTTCGCGGAGAGCAAGCCACACCACCGTCGTGGCCCCTATAGGCGTCGATCGGTAGCGGCTGGAGCTCGACGCCGCTGGCCGACCCGAGGTGACCCATCTGTCGGAGAGCAGCACTCTCAGAGCCGATTCGTCCCGCGGGCTCACTGCTGCAGTTAGCCCGAAGCGACGGGGCAGCTGGGGTCTGTCAACGGTTGATGAACTGGCTATGAGCAGATAAATGGCGGTTGCTTGAGTGACGTCCGCTCGAAGGTCACGCTGCCCGCTGACGAGTCGAATCTTGCAGTCGCCGGATTGATAAAGACGAGCGGGCCGTCCTGAAGCGGATTTCCCCTGCCCGCAGGAGGGTTGCCGCTGCCGTCAGACATCGGATGCTGGGCCCGCCAGAACGTCCCGTTGATCTTGGCCCAATCGATGCCGCAATGCGTGTAGAGCTGGTATGGCCGACCCGCATGGGCGGTCGTCTGGCGGGTTGCCGGTGAGCTTGTCCGGGAGCCGCAGCCGCTGACCACGACGACCGTGGCAATCAAAGCGAGGCGACGAATCTTCATCCGCTCACACTACGGGCGCGAAGACTCGGCCGTCACGGGCGCCGCTCTCCATGGCGCAGTCGGCCCGCTGCTGCTCCGGGCGGAAAGCAGCCGGGCCATTGCCGTGGCTGCTTCAGGCGCGTCGAG
>JAFASQ010000370.1 GCA_019244395.1 Solirubrobacterales bacterium
CTCATCGATTCGACGCCGCCGACCAACACGATGTCGGCCTCCCCTGTCTCGATCTCACGGCTGGCCTGCATGGCGGCATCGAGGCTCGAGCCGCACAGCCGGTTGATCGTGGAGCCGGGGACGCTGGTCGGCAGGTCGTTCAGCAGCCAGGCCATCCGGGCCACGTTGCGGTTGTCCTCGCCGGCCTGGTTGGCGTCGCCGAACAACACCTCGTCGACCCGCTCCGGCTCGAGCTCCGGCGAGCGCTCGAGAAGCGCCTCGACCACGTGCGCGGCCAGATCGTCCGGACGCACCTTGGCTAAGGCTCCGCCGTAGCGGCCGAATGGCGCGCGCACGGCGTCAAGCACGTAGGCAGCGCTCATCGCTCGAGCAACTCCCGCAGCTTGCCGAGCTCCTCGTCGGTCGGCGGCTCGGTCGTCTTCAGCTCCTCGGCCACCCTGAGCTCCCACCCGGTCTCCTCGCGCACACCGCCGGCCTCGACGCCGGGATGGATCTGCGTGAGCACGAGCTCGCAGGTCGCCGGATCGGGCTCGAGCACGCCGAGGTCGGTGATCACCGCGGTGGGCCCTCGGCCGGCGAAGCCCAGGCGCTCGCGGGAACCCGGGCCGGTGCCGTGGCCCACCGTGGTCACGAAGTCGAGCTTCTCGACGAACGTACGCTTCGCGTGGGGGGCGATCACGATCACCTCGCCGCAGCTGGCGGCGATCTCGGGGGCGCCCCCGGCGCCCGGCAGCCGGGTCTTCGGGTGCGCGTAGTCGCCGATCACGGTCGAGTTGAGGTTGGCGTGCCGGTCGATCTGGGCCGCGCCCAGGAACGCCACGTCGATCCTCCCCGGGCCGATCCAGTAGTTGAACATCTCGGGCACGGACACGATCGCGTCGGCGGTCTCGGCCAGCTCGCCGTCGCCGATCGAAAGCGGGATGTGGAACGGCTTGGCGCCGATCGTGCCCGACTCGTAGACCAGGATCAACTCGGGGTTGTGGACCATTCGGGCCAGGAGCGCAGCCGTGCTTGGGCGCCCGACGCCGATGAACACGGTCTTGGTGTGGCGCAGCCGGCGGGCGGCAACGATCGTCTGGACTTCGCCGGCGCTGACCTCGGGCATGGTGACCGTCATCTCTTCGATAGTTCCTTCCCCAGGACGTTTTCGTTCATCCATTCGGTGAACTGCTGGCGGTCTCGGCTCATCTTGTCCCAGAACTTGTAGAAGTCGTTGTCGCGGTCGGTGAGGCCGAGGCTGTAGGACGGCCGGGACCCGCCGGGCGCCTCGGCCACAGCGGTGATCACCCAGCTCGGAATCACGATCCCCCCGGGCGCCAGCTCGAGCTTGTCGACGATCCGCTCAACCGTGACCAGCGACCGCTTCGCCGCCAGCACGGCCTCCTTCTGGACGCCCGGGATCCCCCAGAGCTGCACGTTGCCCTCGTAGTCGGCCTCCTGCGCGTGGACGATGGCCACGTCCGGCCGCAGGGCCGGCACGGCCGTCAGCGTCTCCCCCGTGAACGGGCAGGTGATCGGCGCCACGGTGCTCCGCGCCATCAGGTCCGTGCCCGCATATCCCCGCATCACAGCCATCGGCAGGTGGGCCGCGCCGGCCGCATAGCGGTTGGCCATCCCCGCGTGGCTGTGCTCCTCGATCTCGACCGGGCGCGGCCAGTCGTGCTCGATCGCGTCGCGGAAGCGGTGCAGCCCGCCCACGCCGGGGTTGCCGCCGTAGGAGAAGACCAGGCGGCGCGCCACCCCCATACCGATCATCTGGTCGTAGAGCAGGTCGGGGGTCATCCGGATCAGCTCGAGCTCGCGCCGGCCCTGCCGGATGATCTCGTGCCCGGCCGCGAAGGGGATCAGGTGGGTAAAGCCCTCGAGGGCCACCGAGTCGCCATCGCTCACCAGCTCGGCGACCGCGTCGCTCAGCGACATCAGCTCGGCCACCCGTACCTCCGAAATTGTGCGCATTGTGAACAGACGATCACATGCCGAACTGTATCGCTTCGGCGGCACGCTCGCCCGGTGT
>JAFASQ010000402.1 GCA_019244395.1 Solirubrobacterales bacterium
CGCCTGGCAAATAACACGGGCAGCCTCGGGCGCACGCCCGGGCGGTGCGGGTGGTCAGACCACGTGGGCGAGGGCGGTCGTGACTGCGCCAATGAGCTCAGCCCGAAGACCCAGGGCGGCCACGTCGATGCGGACTTTCTGCGCCGCCGCGGGTTGGGCGTAGCGATCGAGGGATTCGCGGATTCCCGCGAGCAGCGGCTCACCGGCGAGGCTCAGTTCGCCCCCGACGATGATGGCTTCGGGGTTCAGGACATTGCAGATGTCGGCAAGAACACGCCCGAGCGTGCGGCCGGCGGCGCCAACGACGCGTGCGGCGGCAGGGTCACGACTCAGTTCCGCGAGTGACGGCTCGGCAGTTCTTGCATGCGCTTGCGGTCGGATGAGGGCGAGCTGACGTCTCACCTCGGTGATCGACACGACAGTCTCGAGGCATCCTCGATTGCCGCACCTGCAGAGGCTGGTGGCGTCGGGTAGCTGGGTGTGGCCGATCTCGCCGGCGATCCCGAGCGCTCCGCGATAGGTCTCGCCGTTGAGCACGAGCCCGGCCCCGATGCCGTGGGCGGCCTTGACGTAAATGAAGTCCCGGCATCCACAGGCGGCGCCGAACCGCTGCTCGCCTCGGGCTCCCATGTTCGCGTCGTTGTCCACGAACACGAGTCGCCCGGTGCGCGCCGCCAGCTCGTGGGCTGGATCCAGGTCCACCCAGCTGGCAAGAATCGTCGGTGAGCGCACGACGCCGGTGCTGGCGTCTAGCGGGCACGGTATCCCAGCCGTGACGTTGGCCAGATCGGACGCGGTGAGGCCCCTCTCGTCCAGACAGTCAGCGAGCAGCGCGGCCGCCTGGTCGAGCGCATGGGTCGCTTCCTGATCGACGTCAACCGCTTGACGTCGATCTGCGAGGACCCGGCTGCCGGAGTCGGCGACGGCCACCGCTACGTGGTTGTGGCCGAAGTCAATTGCTCCGACGAGCGCTTCTGGTGCGTTGAGGAAGAGAAGCGCCGATGGACGCCCGACGCCGGCGGCGGAGTCGCTTCGCCGCTCGGCGATCAGGCACTGAGCCAGAAGATCCTGCACGGCCTCCGCGGTGGCGCTGCGAGAGAGCCCGGTCAGCCGGCTGAGGTCCCGGCGTGTGATGCCCGCGTGTCGGCGGATCGCGCTCAGGAGCTGTTGTTGCGTGCGCAGTCGGCGAGGAGATGGATCGGGAAGGCGGGTTGGCATCGCGAGCGGGAATAGTAGTTAATCCTCTCACAGGCTTATGTTATTTCCGTTCTGCCGCTTGACAGCCAAAGGCTGCGGGTGTATTTGTCCTCCCCCGGCTTATACAGGGGCCGGGAAGAGCGGAAGAGAGAGGGTTCCAAGCTCGATGGCGGCATCGAAGATGTCCGTAGCGCGACCGTGGCCGGGAGTCGTCCGTCCTGTCGCGCGACGGCCGTGGCGGGTGGGGGGCGCGGTGGTTGTCACTTTGATGGCAGCGGCCATCGGGGCGCTGGCGGCGTTCGGCGGCTTGGGCGCTTCGAGCTCGCCGACGGCGAGCGTCCCGGCGCCGAGTATCTTGACGGGGCCGGTACGGCCGACCACGTTTGGGCAGGCGCGCGCTGCGGTGCTTGCCCTGTATCGATCACATCCGTCGGTGAGCCGTGCGTCGTTCAATGATGTCGACTACACCTCCGCGACGCGCGACAAGGTGTTGCGCGTCTGTCATTCGGGCGGCCCGGAGAAGTCCGCCGGTGCGCTCGAGTCGGCCCGTGTCCTGGCCTGTGCGCCGCTGATCTTCTTCTATTACAGCTACGGCCACGATGCCTCGGTGCCACAAGCGGTCGACGTGGCACGGACGCTGTACTGGTATGCGGTCACCGCCAACCGGCAGCCATTTGATGCCGGCCCCGGGCTGACACGTTTGCTCGGCAGTTGGGGGGTTTCATGATGCGGCAGGGAGCGCCACGACGGATGTCACAGCTGTTCTTAGGACGGGGCGAGTCGGTCACGTCGCCCAGATGAAACATTCAAGTCACGTGGGGAGTTTCAGCATGCGCGGATCCGCTGCTCACCGGCCAAATCGTCGGCGCTTTGTCCTTCGCATTGGACTCGTTTCGATGGTCGTGGCCGTCGCATCGCTGGCGCTTGGGCTCGGCATGTCAGCTGCTGCCCCGTCGTCGGTGCCGAGCAACGTTCCGTACTCGTTGAACGCACTGCTCCCGTCGAGGGCCAACTCTCCGTCGGTGAACGCCGCGGCGCCGTATACGCCGGCAGTGCTGAGCCTGATCGCGCAGCTCGAGCCGAGCAACCCGCCGACGCAGGCGGAGCTGGCCAACGCCGATGCGCTGCTCCATGACGGACCGAACTCGACCTGTCACAACGTCGGCCCGGTGAGTGCGCCGACGGGGACGACGCCGAGCATTACCCCGATCTGCTGGACGGACGCCCAGGGTGTGCTCAACACCTCGGGTAACAACGCGCGCGGGTCGACCGCGCCGACGACGCTGATGGCGCTCGGGGCGACGTTCGATCGTCGGCTCGGCAACGCGTGGGGTCAGGCGTTCGGCAGCGAGGCCCGTGAGTTCATGGTGACTGGCACCTTCGGGCCGCAGACCGACCTGGACCGGCTGCCGAACTGGGGCCGCAACCTGACCACGACCGGCGAGGATCCGTTCCTGAGCAACCAGATGGTGGCGACGCAGATCAACGGTATCCAGGGTGCCGGCGCGATGTCGCAGATGAAGCACTTCGTGGTCTACAACGGGCAGAACCAGAACCTGAATACCGACATTCAGGATCAGGGGCTACACGAGCTCTACCTGACCCCGTACGAGGGCGGGTTCGTCAACGGACGCGCGGCGGCGACGATGTGCTCGTATCAGCTCTGGCGAGATACCTCGACCAACCTGCCGGGGCCGGTGCCGGCACTGACGCAGCCGAGCCCGTTCGGCACATCGGCCGTGATGACGTGGCCGCTGAACGAGTCCCACTTCTCCTGCGAGCAGCCGCTGAGCCTCGACTATGTGCTGCGCTACATGTGGGGGTCCAAGGCGCTGGTCGGCTCGGATTACCCGGCGACTCACAGCACCTCCGCGATAGTGCAGGGCGAGGACCAGGAGATGCCGACGCAGGCCGGCTATTTCAGCGCGAACGATGCTCTGAGCACGACCTCAGGGGGCGGGTTCGGCGGGCCGCCGTCCGCGTTCGATCCGACCGGGAGCACGTGCGCCGATGCGTCGGGCAACTATGAGCCTTGCACGGCGGCCGACGCGGTGCACGTCGCCGGGATCCCGAACAACTTCCAGGGCTCAGGGGGCTCGGGTTGCCCCAACACATTCGGCTGTACCTTGGTCACCTCGGTGGTTGATGGCAACTTGCCGCTGTCGCTGTTCAACCAGTCGCTCGCTCGCATCCTGTATCAGGAGCAGCGCTTCGGGATGCTCGGCTGCAACGACTCGCCGCCGGCCGCGTCGTGCAAGAACCCGGGCGGCGTGGGCAGCGATCGCACCGGAACTGCGCTGCTGCCGACCGGCTCGACCGGACAGCTCGGCACCCAGGTCGGCGACGACGCAATCGTCGAGCGGATGGCCGAGGAGGGCGCCACGCTGCTCAAGAACGACAACGGCGCATTGCCGATCACCAGCTCCGACCTCAGCGGCGGCATCTTCGTCACCGGCTCGAGCGCCAACCACAACGTGGCCGACCCGACCAGCGAAGCGTCGACCGGGTTCATCGGCCGAGATGCCATCAACCCGCTGCAGCAACTGGAAGGATTCAGCGGCAATCCGAACGCGTTTGACTTCGTCCCGGCCAACGATCCGGACGGCATCACGGTGCCGACGTCGGCTCTGTCGACGACGCCTGACGCGAGTGGCTTGGGTGGCCTTGACCTGTCCGTCGACGGTGGTCCGGCCAGCCAGGACACGACCCCAGTCGACCACGAGGCGGTTCACGGAAATCAGCTTGCCCCCGGGCACACCTACACCTGGAGCGGCTACCTCTACGTGCCGACCGCGGACACCTACACGTTCGCGTTGCAACAGAGCCCAACGCTGCCGACGACGCTGAACTGCCCGCAGACCGGCCAGTTCAACACGCCGCCGTCGAATCCGACGCTGACAATGTGCAGCCCGTTCACCGCGGCGAATGCGTCGCAGACGAGCTCGCCGCCCGACGCGGTGACGTTCTCGCTCGACGGCACCCAGCTCAACCTGAATGCCACGACCGCGAACGTCTACGGGGCGACCGTGCCGAGCAACCCGACCACGGCCGGATACACCGACCAGGGGCTGATCAGCCGGACCTGCGCCACCGGCACGGCGGCGCTCGAGCCCGGGACGACGAACTGCGACACCTCGCAGTCCGCCCTAACGCCGGGCTTCCATCAGATCAAGATCACCGTCAACAACGCGACGAACTGCGTCTCAACCCCACCGGCCGCCGCCACGACCGCGAACCCGGCCGTCGCCGCGGTTCCCGCTCCGTGCACGCCGGCGAGCTTCCGCTTCGCGTACTCGCGGGTGAACGGCGACATCGCCGACGCCGCCGCCGCGGCGAAGGGCAAGAAGCTCGCACTGGTGTTCGTCAATGACGGAACCGACGCCATCTCGACCACTCCGAATCCCGATCCCGCGCTGACGGGGACGAACATATCGGCGCCCACCCAGCTCTCGCCCGCGAGCACGAACCTGATCAACGCGGTCACCGCAGCGAACCCCAACACGGTGGTCGTGCTCAACACCGCCAACCCGGTGCTGACGCCGTGGCTCCCGAACGTAAAGGGCGTACTGGAGATGTGGTTCCAGGGTCAGGAGGGCGGCACCGCCGCAGCGCGCATCCTGCTCGGCCAGGCGGATCCGAGCGGGCACACCGCGTTGACCTGGCCGCAGAACGCCACCGACACGATCTGGGGCTACAACGAGACCAAGCCGCTCTATCCCGGTGACACGCTGGGGACCCATCCCGAGCGTCTCAACGGGAACGGCGGCTGCACCGTTCCGGCGGGATCCACGGCCACGTGCCCGATCGCGACCGGGACCGTCGAGACCGAAGGCATCTACGCCGGCTACCGGTTCTTCGACCGGGAGGGCATCACGCCACAGTTCCCCTTCGGGTTCGGCCTGTCCTACACAACGTTCGGCTTCTCCAACCTCAACGTCCGTTCGACGAGCGACGGAGGCGCCGATGTGAGCGTCCGGGTGAGGAACACCGGCCACACCGCCGGCGCTGACGCGGTCCAGGTATACGTGGGCCCGCCGTCACGTCAGCCGTCTGGGATCCAGTTCGCGGTGCGTTCTCTGGCCCAGTTCGCCCACGTTTACCTGAACGCGGGGCAGTCAACGGACATCACGCTGCACATCCCGGCGCGCCAGCTCTCCTACTGGTCACAGCAGGCCCAGAAATGGATCCTCGACGCCGGCGGCCGCCAGGTGCTCGTGGGTGACGCGGATGCTCTATCCCACCTGCCGCTCCGGGCTACCCTCGGTGGGCGGCAACATGGATGGAGCCACCAGGCCACGATCTGCGCGGACGAGCAGATCAACGCGACGGTCATCCGTGGCGACCTCGTGGTGCCCAACGGGGCCTGGTGCGACCTGGTCGACGTCACGGTACGGGGCGACCTCGAGCTCGACCATACGGCCGGCGCTCGGATCCTGGGGGTCACGGTCTACGGCGATCTGAGGGCCACGAACGCCACAGGAACCGCAGACCCGCTCAGCGCGGGCAGCAACGTCATCTGCAATACGACGGTGCACGGAAACCTCGAGGTGCAAAACAGCCGCGGCGCCGTCGGCTGGAACATCGGCGGATGCGGAGCCAACACCATCGACGGCAACCTCGATTTCCACGGCAACCGAGGGCACACGAACACGGTGTCTAACAACCACGTGAAGCTAAACCTGTCGTGTGACGCCGACGGCGGGCTACGGCAGACGGCAAATCAGGTGCGCGGCACCGTGATTGGTCAGTGCAAACGGACCTGATCATGCCCGGGGAGTAACTCGACGACCGGGTGCGCAGGCATGGGCCGCACGCCGGGCACCCGGGCCGACCGGAGACGACGCAGCGATGGGGGCGGCCCTTGCGACCGCCGGCGGAGCCCGGACTCGCGGAGCCGCCCCGCGCGTCGAGCAGATGGAGGGTTCAGCGTTGGGCGCGGCTGGGGAGCTTGAGCTCGTACACGGCGGCGAGGTCGTCATTGGCGTGCCGGTTCTCGACGTCACCGATTCGCTCGAGGACGGCGTCGAGCAGGGGCAGCTCGACGCCCGAGTCTTTCGCAACCTCCCTGACTAGCTTGAGGTCTTTGAGCGCGAGCCGCACGGGAAAGCCCGCCGGGTATTGGTGGCGTTGCATCTCCCCGAGCTTCTCCACACCGTAGGGGGAGCCCAGTGGTCCACCATCGAGCAGGGTGACGAACTGTTGCTCCTCAAGCCTCATCAGCTGGCATAGGTGCATCGACTCGGCGAGCGCGGCGACCATCGCGATCATCCAATGGTTGGCCGCCAGCTTCAGGCGGGAGCCCATGCCGGCCTGCCCGACCCATTGGACCCTCGAGCCGAGGGCTTCGAACACCGGCTCGACCTCCTTGCGCGCCTGGTCGGGCCCGGAGGCCAGGATCGTCAGTTGGCCCTCCTCGGCGGGATGGGTGCTTCCCGAGACGGGCGCGTCGAACAGGGTCACACCATGAGCCGTGGCGAGCTCCACGAGTCGGTCTGCTTCGGCCGCCCCGACGCTGCTCATCTGTAGCCAGATCGTCTCCTGGGGCCACTCATCGAGCAGCGGCTCGACGACCGAGCGGACAATCTCGGCCGTCGGCAGCATCGTAATCACCGCGTGAGCGCGGCTCACCACCTCACCCGCCGTGCCGGCAACCTCGGCGCCGCGCTCTGCGAGGGGCTGCACGTGATCAGGCTCGCGGTCCCAGGCGATCACCGCGACATCCTGGCCTAGCAGGCGATGCGCCATCGCCGTTCCCATCAGGCCTGTCCCCAGCAATCCGACCCGGCTATCTGTTGCACCGCTCATCTCCGCCTCCTCATCCTTCGGCCGCCGGCGCCGGGTGGTTCGCGTCGCCATGCCCCGGCGTCATCGGACCGACTAGTCGTCTGCTCACACGACGCATTAGCTTGTCAGGCAACGCGTTCGGCGACCTATAGAGCGGCGCGAGCCGGCGGTACGAGCTGGCGGCGACCGGGTCGAGCGGCCCTCGGAGGCGCTGCGGTCGCTTTGTCCACCGCGCCCCGAGTCCGAGGCCGTGATCGCAAATCTTTATCGGTGGCGCCGGCCGGCCGCCGCGTCGGATGTTTCGGGCCGGGACGTTCGCCGGTCGCGGGGGTGGTAGCGTCGCGACCGCGGCGGTCTCGATCGGCGCGAGCGTCGCACTGCACTGTCTTCACGAGGGAGTTGCCATGAGTGATGGATCGGCGAGCGCCTTGGTCCTTCGGGGGCTTCCCGATGCGCTCGGTGACTTGGAGGCGCTGTATAAGGACATCCACAGCCACCCGGAGCTCTCGCTGCAGGAGAAGCGCACGGCCGGGCTGGCCGCGGAGCGGCTGAGGGCGGCAGGGTTCGACGTGACCGCGGGTGTCGGGGGCACGGGTGTGGTGGGGCTGCTGAGCAATGGCGAGGGACCGACGGTGATGCTGCGCGCGGACATGGACGCTTTGCCGGTCAAGGAGGCCACGGGGCTCCCGTATGCCAGCACGGTAACCGCGACCGACGCGGACGGGAACGAGACGCCGGTGATGCATGCTTGTGGTCATGACATGCACGTGACCTGGCTGGCTGGCGCGAGCGCGTTGTTGGCGGGGGCCAGGGATGCCTGGCGGGGGACGCTGTTGGCGGTCTTCCAGCCCGCGGAGGAGGTCGCAGCGGGCGCCCGGGCGATGATTGACGATGGGCTGTTTGCGCGTTTTCCCAAGCCTGAGGTGATCCTCGCTCAGCATGTCATGCCGATGTCTGCCGGGGTCGTTGCGAGTCGGTCTGGGGTGGTCACCTCGGCGGGTGACAGCTTTCGGATTCGGATGTTCGGCCGGGGTGCGCACGGCTCGATGCCGCAGGCCAGTATCGACCCGGTGGTGATGGCCGCCGCGACGGTGTTGCGGTTGCAGACAGTCGTTTCGCGCGAGGTCGGGCCGTCGGATGCGGCCGTGGTCACGGTCGGTGCGCTGCAGGCCGGCACCAAGGAGAATGTGATCCCGGACGAGGCGGTGATCAAGCTCAACGTGCGCACGTTCGATGAGGCCGTCCGCCAGCGGGTGCTCGGCGCGATCGAGCGGATCGTCAACGCCGAGTCAGAGGCCTCCGGCGCCCCCAGGCCACCGGAGATCACTGCGCTCGATCGTTATGACCTGGTGCGCAACGACGATCAGGCCACCGAGCGGGTGCGCGAGGCGCTGCGGGACCGCTTCGGCGATCAGCGGGTGATTCACACCGGGCCGGCCTCGGCGAGTGAGGATTTCGGGTCCTTCGGGGCCGAGTGGCATGCGCCGTCGGTGTTCTGGTTTATCGGCGGGGTGGACCCCGAGACCTACGCGAAGGCTGAGCGCGAGGGCCGGGTGAGCGAGCTGCCCACCAATCACAACCCGAGGTTCGCCCCGGTCATCCATCCGACGCTCGAGACTGGTGTGGAGACGCTCGTCGCGGCGTCGTGCGCCTGGCTGGCCCCCTAGCCTGCGGTACCTCCCGATGGCGTCCCCGCCCTTGCTTCACGGGTTCAATCCCACCCTGTTGCTCGTCCTCAACCTGCTCGGAACCTTCGTGTTCGGGCTGAGTGGCGGCATGGCCGGCGTGCGCGCCCAGCTCGATCTGTTTGGGGCGGTCGTGCTCGCCGTGGTCGTTGGGATCGCGGGCGGCACTATCCGCGATCTGTTAATCGGCACCCCGCCGGCCACGTTCCGCGACTGGCGCTACCTGGCCGTGGCCGGCGGCGCCGGGCTGGTGACGAGCCTCGCGCATCCTGCCATCAACCGCCTCCAGCGTCCGATCGACGTGCTCGACGCCGCAGGACTGGCGCTGTTCTGCGTGACCGGCGCGGCCACCGCGCTGGCCCACCGCCTCGGCGTCGTTGACTCCGTGATCCTCGGGGCCATCACGGGGATCGGCGGCGGCATGCTGCGCGACATCCTCGTGGGCGAGATCCCCGCCGTCCTACGCGGGGGGCTCTACGCGATCCCGGCCCTGGTCGGGGCCGGGATCGTGGTCGTCGCCTACCACGCCGGGGACCGCACGATCGTGTTCCCGATCCTCGGCGCCCTAGCGTGCTTCCTGATGCGCATGGCCGGTCTGCGCTACGGCATCGGACTCCCCCGCGCCGCCGACGTCGCACTCACGCGCATACCCCGCCTTCCCGGACGGCCGCGCGCCAAGCGCTGATCGGCGCCACGCGGTGGCGGCCTCGATGAGGCTGCTGAGCTCGCCTCAGGGGTTAACCCCGACCCGGCGTTCCCCAGTTCTCGAGTGCGCGGGGCGGACCGAGATTCTCGTCTGCGAAGGCGTGATCTGGCACTCTCTGGCGACTTTGACGCCTGTATCCAGAGCGAGGAACGGACGTTAGCTCTCTCGCTGCGTCGGCCGGCGCCGAGGTCGCGGACCGGCCGACCGCGCGGAGAGGAGCTGTGCGCTGCTGGTGTCGCCGACCCACTGCTCGTATTGCTCGGGCGTCCCGCCGCGGCGGGTGACGAGCAGTTGCCAGGTGTCGGGATGGTTGAGGGCCCAGAGGATGTCGGTGGCGCGGTCGATAGTGAGCCCGCGTTGGAGGGCGCCCTTATTCTCGAGGCTTTCGACAATCACACGTTGGTTGGCGTGGTACTCGCGATTGATGCGCTCCCACAGCGCGCCGATGTCGGGGTCGAGTGTGGCGCTGCTGCGGATCACCTCGGCGAGCGCAGCGACACGTAGCTTTCCTTCGCATGAGTTGCGGGCGTTCAAGCGAAGCTGTCGCTCGGGGTCCGGCTCTTCAAGGACCTCGCGGTATCTCCGCTGCTCGGACACGGGCAGCTGGTCCCGGTCGTCCCGGAGCCGGAGGTTCCAGAGCGCCCGCAGGACACCGCTTTTGGTCTCGAAGGCGAGGTAGACGGTCTTAAGGGCAACTCGAGCCTCGTCGGCGATAGCGGCCATCGTCGTCGCCGGGTAGCCGTCGCGCTCGAAGAGCCGCTGGGCCGCTTCGAGGATGTCGCGTCGGGTCGCGGCCGCCTGCTCGCGGCGCCGCGGCGAGTGGTACGGGCGCTTTGCCTTGACACGGTCAGCCATTTATGTAGTCTGTCACACACTTCATTACACATTACGAGTACTCAACACTCGCAAGGAGTACTCAAACATCGAGGGGTTTCGCTATGGGGACCAGCAGCATCGCCCAACAGGCGGATAGCAGAACGGATGTGGCCAACGATGATTTCCGGGCGCGCCTGCACGCCATGTGGGCCGGCGTGGCCGGCGGCTGGCGCGAGTACGCCAAGGACGTCGACGCCCGAGGTTCGGCCGTGACCGAGAGGATGCTCGAGCTGAGCTCGCTGCGGCCAAACGACCGAGTGCTCGAGCTGGCCTGTGGCCCGGGTAGCGTCGGCCTAGCCGCCGCGCAGCGCGTCGGGCCGGCCGGCGAAGTGGTCGTGTCAGACGTCGCCGCCGAGATGACCTCCATCGCCCGCGACCGCGCCCACGCGCTCGGCCTGGCGAACGTGACCGGGCGCGTGCTCGACCTCGAGTCGATCGACGAGCCCGACGACACATACGATGTCGTGCTCTGTCGCGAGGGGCTGATGTTCGCCACCGACCCCGCGCGCGGCGCCCGCGAGATCGCCCGAGTCCTTCGCATCGGCGGACGCGCCGCCCTTGCGGTTTGGGGCCCGCGCGAGCGCAACCCGTGGCTGGGTGTCGTCTTCGATGCCGTGAGCGCCGAGCTCGGAAGGCCGGTCCCACCGCCCGGGACGCCCGGACCATTCTCGCTTGCCGACGCCGCCCGACTCGCTGCGCTCCTGTCCGACGCTGGACTGTCGCACGTCGAGGTCAGCGAGATATCCGTTCCGCTCCGCGCCGCAACGTTCGACGAATGGTGGGACAGAACGTGCGCGCTCGCCGGCCCACTGACCCAAATTCTCGCCTCGCTCCCCGCAGGCTCCGCAGAGCGCCTGCGCTCCCGCGCCCGGGAGTCCGCCCAGTCCTACCAAACCGATAACGGGCTCGATTTCCCGGGCGTGACACTGCTGGCCAGCGGCCGCCGTGACGGACGGGTGCACCGATGAACAGCGGAGTCTCCACCACCCCGGACAGACCTTGAAGCGAGAAGGGCCTTCGCCCATCGCTCGGGTTGCCAGGCGCGCACGGGAGACCGCACCTGCGCCGCATCCACGAGACGACCGAGCTGCGCCGTGCCCTCGGCAGCTCCGAGCCCGATGAGCTCATGCGACCGCAACCGCAACGGAGCAGCCCCGCGCCGACACTGGCCGCGTGGCTGGAGCTGTCCCGGAAGCGGCCGAGCACAGTGCTCGATTTCGAGCATGCCCGCTTCGGTAGCCTCGGCCGCAGTGTTCGATCACGTCGCAATCGCCGTCGCTGACCTCGCCGCGTCCGAGCGCTTCTACCGCACCGTCCTCTCCGTGCTGGGCGCCGAGCCGAGTCACGCGGACGCCGAGCTCGTCGAGTGGGAGGACTGGGACATCGGGGCGACGGACAGCGAGCACCTTGTGACCCGCGGCCTGCACGTCGGCTTCCGAGCGCCGTCGCGAGAGGCCGTGGACGCCTTCTGGCAGGCGGGGATCGACGCGGGCTACCGCAGCGACGGCGCTCCCGGCCCGCGCACGATCTACGGCCCGGACTACTACGGCGGCTTCCTGCTCGACCCGGACGGCCACAGCGCGGAGGCGGTGCACACGGAGCGTGAGGACCCTGTGCCCGACGGCCGCGTCGACCACCTCTGGATCCGCGTCCGCGACCCCGCAGCGTCCAAGAGCTTCTACACAACGATCGCCCCTTACGCCGGGCTGCGGATCGGCGTGGAGGAGCCGGACCATGTCCAGATGGTCGGCGAGAACTTCAGCTTCTCGCTGATCCATGACGCGCGGCCGCTCACGGAGCACGTCCACCTCGCGTTCCCGGCGCAGGACGACGCGACCGTGCGGGCGTTCCATGCCGCCGCGCTCGCCGCCGGCTACGAGGACCACGGCGGTCCCGGCGAGCGAGCCGTCTACCACCCGGGCTACTACGGCGCGTTCGTCCTGGACCCCGACGGGCACAACGTCGAGGTCGTCAATCACAACCGCTGAGCCATGGCCGCGTACGCCCCAGTCCACTCGGTACTCCCTGGCCCTGCGCGCCGCCGGACTTTCCTGGGCGCCGACACCAGTTAGCCTTTGCGTCCTCGGCGGGTGCCGACTTAGGGACAGGAGGTCGTAGGGCTGACGCGTGTGGCGATCATCGGTGGCGGGATCGGCGGGAGCACCGCAGGGTGCGCGCTGGCCCAGGCCGGGCTCGAGGTGTCACTGCACGAGGCGGCGCCCGAGCTCAAGGAGATCGGTGCCGGCGTGGCGCTCCATCCCAATGCGATGCGCGTGCTCAGGATGGTCGGCGTGGAGGACGCCGTGCGCCGGGTCGCTGGTCACTCCGAGTACTCGGCGACGCGCAACTGGAGGACGGGACGGGTCATCTCGAAGATCAGCCGCTCTGAGCAGGCGGCGACCTTCGGTCTCAGCGGCGCGACGGTCCACCGCGCCGATCTGCTTGACGTGATCGCCGCCGCCCTTCCCCCGGGGAGCGTCACTCTCGGGACGCGGTGTACGAGCGTTAGGTCGCACGAGGACGTCGCGGTGGCCCGCCTCGAGGATGGCCGCGAGATCGAGGCGGACGTCATCATCGGCGCCGACGGTATCCACTCGCGCGTGCGTGCGGAGCTGTTCGGCCCGGACGACCCCCGGTTCACCGGGAAGATCTGCTACCGCAGCGTTGTGCCAACCGACGCTGTGCGAGGAGCCCGGCCCTCGACCGACAACACCCAGTGGCTCGGCCCTCACGGGACGGTCGTCCTGTACCCACTGCGCGGCGAGGAGCTCATCAACGTCGTCTGCCACTACGACGATGAGCACTACCGACACGAGTCGTGGGTCAACGAATGCGATCGCCGCGAGGTCCTCGACCGCTACGCCGGCTGGCACGAGTCGCTGTTGAGGATCTTCGAGGCCGGCAACACGTGGTACAAGTGGGCGCTCTACGACCGCGACCCGATTCCGAAGTGGACCAAGGAACGCGTCACGGTCCTCGGCGATGCGGCGCATCCGATGCTCCCGTACCTGGGGCAGGGGGCCTGCCAGGCGATAGAGGACGGGGCAGTACTCGCCAGAGCGCTCTCAACGGAGCGGGATGATCCCGTGGCCGGGCTCGCTCGTTACGAGCGCACCCGCCGCCCGAGGGCGAGCAGCGTCGTGCTGGCCGCCCGCGAGCGGGGCCTCAGCAACCATCTCAGCTCGCCCATCGCCGCGTGGAGGCGTGACCTAACGATCGCTCTGCGCCGGCGTCTCGGGAAGGACCGCGAGGGCCGCGGCGCTGCATGGATCCCGGAGTACGACGCCACCGCCCCGGACGTACTTGCATCCTGA
>JAFASQ010000045.1 GCA_019244395.1 Solirubrobacterales bacterium
GCGCGCGGGAGCCCGCCCGCGTTCGACACGTGGGCGCCGATTAGCATGCGATTCTGTAGGTCATGCGCGTTCGCTTCGCTCCCTCCCCGACCGGCGCACTGCATATCGGCGGTGCCCGGACGGCGCTCTACAACTGGCTGTTGGCCCGCGGCCAGGCGTACGGCCCGGAGGGCAAGCCTGGGACGCTCGTGTTGCGCATCGAAGATACCGATCGCGAACGCTCCACCCCGGAAAACGTGGAGCAGATCCTTGACGCGCTCAGGTGGCTCAACCTCGGCTGGGACGAGGGTCCCGTGTTCCAGTCGGAGCGTTCTGAGCGCCACCGCGAGGTGCTCGCGCAGGTGCTCGAGTCAGGGCACGCGTACCACTCCGCCGCCAACGCCGAAGACGTACAGGCCTACAAGGAGCGGCACGGGTTCGAGCGCGGGTTCCGGGGTCGAGAGGAGGACGCCGGCGCGGTTCGCCTGCGCGTCCCGGACGAGGGCGAGACGATCTTCGACGACGTGATCCGCGGGCAGATCCGCTTCGCCAACGCGAGCATCGACGACTTCGTGATCGCTCGAGCCGACGGCTCGGTGCTGTACGTGTTCGCGAACCTGGTCGATGATCTGGACGCGGGCATCACCGACGTGGTTCGCGGCGAAGACCACATCTCCAACACGCCCAAGCAGCTGCTCGTCCTCGACGCGCTGGGCATCGCCGCGCCGCGATATGCGCACCTGCCGCTGCTCTACGGTCCGGACGGCCGCAAGCTGTCCAAGCGCCATGGCGCCGCCTCGGTGCAGGAGCTACGCGCGGCCGGCTATCTGCCGGAGGCGGTTGACAACTACATCGCGCTGCTTGGGGCCGGCTTCGCCGCCGACGAGGAGTTCTTCGGACTCGAGGAGCTGGCTCGGCGGTTCCGACTCGAGCGGGTGTCCAAGAACCCCGCAGTGTTCGACGAGCGCAAGCTGCGCCACCTGAACGGCCGCTGGATCCGCGAACTCGGGACGGACGAGCTCACGCGGCGTCTCGAGGAGTTCACCGGACGCGCCGGACTGCATGATGCGGTGGGTATCTCCGAGGAGAAGATCCAGACCCTGACCGAGTTCTGGCCGCTGGTCGGCTTCCTGTTCGACGGGCCGGCGAACGATCCGAGGGCGTTCCAGAAGGTCATTTGCTCCAACGGCGGCGTGGAGTGCCTGAAGGCGGCCCGGGATGCGCTGGCCCGGGCCGAGCCGTTCACGGTCGAGAACGTCGAGTCCGCCCTGCGGGAGGTGGTGGAGGATCGAGGCACCAAGCCGGCCAAGGTATTCCAGCCGGTGCGCGTCGCGATCGCCGGCACCACCGTCTCGCCGGGCATCTTCGAAAGCGTCGCACTGCTCGGCCGAGCCGAGACCCTTGCCCGCATCGACCGTGCGCTGGAACATGCCGGTTAGCGCCCGACTAAATGAACGTCGTATGTCTGCCGATAACGCTAGTTGAGGCGGCCATGAGCTCTCTAGACCCGCCCTCCGAAACGCCAAGAAGGACGAGCCCGCCCGTCGTGGCCAGCCTAGCCGCAGTCAACACTCCCACCGACCCATACGCTTCGCGCGAGCGCCATCACAACGAGGGCCATGGGCGCAGGCTGACCGCCGCCTTCGAGGCGCTGGAAGCGTTTCCGATGCTGGCGGAGTCCCGTAACCGCGTCATGCGCCTCTTCGAGACCGGTGAGCCGTCAACCGCGGATGTGGTCTCCGCGGTCGAAGCCGACGTCGCCCTCGCCGTCACCGTGCTCAGGCTCGCCAATCGGGTCGACGGGCGGATGCGCGGTCGCGTCGAGAGCGCGGTCAAGGGCGTCGAAGTTCTCTCGCCGCGGACCGTCCACTCGATCGCCAGCAAGGCCAGGACTTTCGACTTCTTCGAGCGCACCGCGGTGTGGCAGGGCGTGCCAGAGCGCTTCCGCCTGCACGCCGTGGCCACCCAGCGGGCCGCTGACCGCATCGCTCGCGAGCTCGGCTACGAAGCCCGCGACCGGTTGATGGTCACTTCCCTCTTGCACGACATCGGCAAATTGGTCCTGGTCCACGCGTATCCCGGCTATCCCCGCCAGATCCACGCCGACGCACGCACGCCCGAGGAGCGAATCCAGTCGGAGCGGCGCGAGTTGGGGGTCGACCACGCGCTGGTGGGCGGCGTGCTGGCCCGCCGCTGGGGTCTACCGAAGGCGGTGGCCAGCGTCATCGAGCGCCACCACGCCGCGGACGTCGAGGGCGAAGCCGCGGTCGTACGCCTGGCCGACATGCTCGCCCATTACACCCTGGGCGGGGCCGTATCCCCTTCCGAGCTGCTCACCGTCGCGCGCCAGGTGGGGGTCGCCCCCAGCGAACTGCGGACCGTCATGTACGACCTGCCCCTGCCCACCTCGGGGGGACGCCGGCGCCAGATCGATCCGTCCCCGATGTCTACGCGCGAGGTGGAGGTCCTGCGCCGGCTGGCGCGTGGGATGGTGTACAAGCAGATCGCTTCCGAACTCGGTCTTTCGACCAGCACCGTCCGCACGCACCTGCACAACTTGTACGGCAAGCTCGGCGCGATGGATCGCGCCCAGGCGGTGCTGATCGCCACCGAGCGCGGTTGGATCTGATCGCTTCGCCCGAACCCGCTCTCCCGGGCACCCGCGCGTGGCCAATCGAGGAACGGGTGGTGATCGCACGCGGTGGGGCGCACTCGAGGCAGGGTTCAACGCGCGAGCGTGCCCGGTAACCGGTCCCAGGCTCGCTCCCTAGCCTTGGCGCAGGCCTGACGAATTACGCAGTCAGACCGCCGCGTTCCTGCGATGATCGCCCGGAGCCATGATCTCGATCACGACGAAGTCGCCGTATGCCCTGAGCGCGCTGGTCGAGCTGCACCATCACGGTGACCGGGGGCCGGTGCCGATCGCCGAGTTGGCTCGCCGGCGCGACATCCCGGTCCAGTTCCTCGAGCAGCTCTTCGCCACGCTCCGGCGGGCGGAAGTCCTGCGCTCCCAGCGCGGCGTCAAGGGCGGCTATTCGTTCGCCCGCCCGCCGGGTGACATCACCGTGCTCGAACTGGTGGAACTGCTGGATGGACCGGTGGGAAGCGGCGCCAGCGGCGTATTCGCCGAGGCGGCGGGAGCGGCGCGCTCGGTGCTGGCGCAGTCGACGATTGCCGACGTGGCCGAGGCGGAGTCGCGCGCCGCCGGCGCCGCCATGTACCACATCTGAAGGCCGGAGCGGCCGCTCCACGCGGTCGCGGTAGCGGACGACCTCCCATGTCCAGCGGCCCAGGGCGGGCCATGCGCCTCCGCGTGCGGTGGGCGCTTTCCGTAGGGTTCGCGCCCAATGGCGTCAATCCCGACCAACATTGCGGCTCACGTGGGGCGCACACCGATGGTGGAGCTGACCCGAATGCGTCCCGATGCGCACGCGCGACTGTTCGCCAAGCTGGAGGCGTTCAACCCCGGCGGGAGCGTCAAGGACAGGATCGGCGTGTCGATGATCGAGGCGGCGGAGCGGGACGGGATCATCGAGCCGGGGCGGACGACGATCGTCGAGGCGACGAGCGGCAACACGGGGATCGCGCTGGCCTTCGTGTGCGCGGCCAAGGGCTATGACCTGGTGCTGACCATGCCCCAGGGCATGAGCCGCGAACGCGAGGGGCTGCTCCGCCTGTACGGCGCTCGGGTCGAGATCACCGAGTCGCTGGGCGGAATGAACGAGGCGGTCGACGCGGCCCGGGCGATGGCCACGAGCGGCGACGTGTTCCTGCCCGATCAGTTCTCCAACCCGGCCAACCCGGAGATCCACCGGCGGACCACCGGCCCCGAGATCTGGGATGCGCTGGAGGGCGGGGTGGATGCCTTCGTCGTCGGCGTGGGGACAGGGGGGACGATCACCGGCGCGGGCGAGGTGCTGAAGTCGCGCAACCCGCGCTGTCGGGTCATCGCGGTGGAGCCAAGCGCCTCAGCGGTTCTCTCCGGGGGGCGGCCGGGGCCGCACAAGATCCAGGGCATCGGAGCCGGGTTCATCCCGAGCGTCCTGAACCGCGAAGTGATCGACGAGGTGATCGCGGTCGACGACGAGGCCGCGATCGAGACCGCGCGAGAGTTGGCGCAGAGAGAGGGAGTCCTGGTCGGCATCTCGGGCGGCGCCGCGGTGTGGGCGGCACTCGAGGTCGCGCGCCGGGACGAGACCCGCGACGCCAGGATCGTCACGATCCTGCCCGACTCTGGCGAGCGCTACGTCACGACCCCGTTTTTCGCCCCCTGACGGCGGCCGACAGGCCGACGGAGACAGGTAGCTAGGCTTTCTTCATGCTCGGCCTCGGGCTGATCGGGCGCATCGCCGCGGAGGTGCGGCGGGATGTCGCCGCGGCGCGTAGCCGCGACCCCGCGGCCCGGGATGTCGGGCGGCTCGAGATTCTCGCCACCTGGCCCGGCGTGCACGCGCTCCTCGCTCACCGCATCGCCCACGCCCTGCACGAGATCGGCGTGCCGTTTCTTCCCCGCGTCATCGCGGCGGCCTCGCGGGCCGTCACAGGGATCGAGATCCACCCGGCGGCGAAGATCGGTCAGGGTTTCTTCATCGACCACGGCATGGGCGTTGTGATCGGCGAGACCGTGGAACTGGGCGACGACGTCACCCTATATCAGGGCGTGACGCTGGGCGGCACGGGGTTCGCCACCGGGAAGCGACACCCCACCGTTCAGGACAACGTGACGATCGGCTCCGGGGCCAAGCTGCTCGGTCCGATCACCGTCGGCCACGGCTCGAAGATCGGGGCGAACAGCGTCGTGATCCATGACGTTCCGCCGAACTCGACCGTCGTCGGCAATCCCGGCCACCCGGTGCGGGTCGAGGGGCGCCGGCCCGAGGGGCCCGACGCCGACTGGGTGCACCTTCCGGATCCGATCGCCGATGCGATAAAGAGCCTGGCGACTCGGATCTCGGGCCTCGAGCAGAGCGTCGTCGACGAGGCGCCCGGCCCGGGCAACGTTCGCCCCCTCCGCCCGGCTGAGATCCAGGATGCGCCCGACGGCACCACACGGATCAACCGCAACGTCGGGCCGAACCCCGCCGGCGGGTAGCCGGAGCGCCGATGAGATGACGCGGTGGCTGGCGCGTCCGGTTCGACGCGTCGAAGTGCGTTCGACGCGCCGGCGAACCGCGAACTCGACCCGCCAGGGTCTTTTGCCGAGTCAGCAGCGTGCGCCGGCAACTCATCATTCGACCCGCGGCGCGGGCCGAATACATGTTCACCCGGCTCTGACACGGGTTTCGCCGCACTCGCGTGCGCGGGGGTGCACGAGTGATGAGTTCCCCGCCATGAGGAGTCGAGAGAGTCGGCGTCAGCTTCGAATCGGGGCCGGCGCCGACGCCGGTGAGCACCGGCAGCCGGCTAGTGCGAGGCCTTTAGTGGGGCCCCGGCTCGACCGAGGCGACGCACTGTCCCTGGTTCGCGAAGCCGTACTGGACGTAGCCGCCGTTCTTGCACTGATCCTTGGTTGACGGCCGGCCCGCTCCGGTTCCGCCGGAGTTCCCGGACGCGCCGCTCGAGCCGCTCGACCCGCCGGCTGATCCGGCGCTCGATCCGCCGGCTGATCCCCCGCCCGCGCCGCTCGTCGAGCCGGCGCCCGATCCGCCGGCTGATCCCCCGCTCGACCCGCCGGCTGATCCGGCGCCCGACCCGCCGGCTGATCCAGCGCCCGACCCGCCGGCTGATCCCGCGCTCGACCCGCCGGCTGATCCCGCGCCCGCGCCGCTAGTCGAGCCGGCGCCCGATCCGCTGCCTCGTCCGCCCCCCGAGCCACGGGATGATCCGCCTCCTGATCCGACCCCCGATCCGCCGCGCGGAGCGCCCCTCGGACCACCGACCGATCCGCCACTGGAGCCGCGGCCTGAGCTGCCGGTTGAGCCGCCGGCTGGTCGGCCGCCCGAGTTGCCGGTTGAACCGCCGGCTGGCGCGCCGCCCGGACCGACGGTGCGGCTAGGCTGCGGACCGCCGCTTGAGCCACCGCCCGAGCCGGCTCCAAACCCGTGGCCCCGAATCGATCCGCTGGCCGGAGCAGGAGTGTGGGCGGCCGTGCGGCTGGCTGGCGACACTTGGCGGGACCCTTGCGCAGCGTATCGGCGCAGTGATGCCGTGAGGCCGCGTGAACCTCTTCGCGGAGCGGAGCTCGAGGACCCTAACGGGGCGGCAGCGATCGCGCCGGGCGGGTTCTCGTGAAGCCCGGGCACTCCCGGCACACCGGGTCGCGGGCCGATGGAAGTCTGGATTGCCAAAAGGGCTACCGTGCTGATCGCCGCAACGGTTGCGGCCAGCGAGCTGAGCAAGATATTCGTGGGCGCCGGCCGCTTATCGCGCAACCAAGCGAGAGCCTGCTGCGGAGAGACCGTCAGTAACGACCAAAAGACAATTGCCTTGTTGCCTGAGTAAGAGCGAAGAAAGGCGCGTACCACCGCCGGGTCTAACTGGGTGCCGGACGCGTCGACGAGGGCCTCGAGGGCCTGCTTGTGCGATGCCGCGGGACGGTAGGGCCGGACCGACGTCATCGCGTCGAACGTATCGGCGACAGCGATGATCCTTGCCCCGAGCGGTATCCGTTCGCCGGCGAGGCCAGACGGGTATCCGGTGCCGTCGAAGCGCTCGTGATGGTGCCGCACGATCGCCGTGAGCTCAGGATCCCCTAGGGAAGCGACGATCTCGGCGCCCTCGTCGGCGTGGCGCTTCACGAGTTCGAACTCAGCGCTCGTGAGCCTGCCCGGCTTGTCGAGCAGATCCGGAGGGATCCGGACCTTGCCGATGTCGTGGATGGCCGCTGCCGCCCGCAGCCTCGCCACTTCTGAGCTGGTCAGCCCCATTCTGCGGGCGACGATCACGGTGTGCGCGGCAACGCGCCGCGAGTGACCGTCCGTGTACGCGTCCTGCGCCTCCAGGGAAACGGCCAGCTGACTGAGGATGCTGAATTTTTGGTCCGCGCTGTGGACGTCGTCGCGAAGCTCCTCGTGCGTGCGCAGCAGTTCCATCGCCTTGGTGAGCTGTCGCTCCATCCTCACGCGGCGCAACCAGCCCCAGACCAGCAGCTCGCCGAACAGCAGATCCTTCGGGCCGTGGCGTCGCTTCCAGTAAGCGCTCCCGACCAACGACGCCAGGAGCGAGAGCGCGATGGCCAGAAGCACGCCCGTCCAGGCCGACGTGATCGCGCCGCGCGAGCGTAACCACCAGACAACGGCAACCGGCATCACCGCAACCGCCGTAGTGGCAAGCGCAACGTGCGGCAGATACCGCGTGGCCCGCTTGGTGTTGTACTCGCTCACACTCTCGACCTCGCTGGACTGCGATGCCAGAGCGACCCGCACTGCCCCTCAAGAGCCTGCCGAACCGCCGGCAGCGCCTCCGCACATATATGCGACATGACTCTACCCGCGACCGGCGCGGCTAACGCAACCGGCACAGCCAGACAACGGCCGTGACCGCCAGCGCGAAAAGCCTCCCGGCGCTCGCCGTCGA
>JAFASQ010000048.1 GCA_019244395.1 Solirubrobacterales bacterium
TCAGGGGCGGGCGTAGCTGGTGGCCGAGGATTTGGAGAGGCAGGAGGGTGGACATGGCTGTGAAAGCTGCGCAGGCCGAGCTGCGGACGGTCGAGACCTCGATTCCAGCTCGGATGGACCGGTTGCCGTGGTCGCGCTGGCACTGGATGGTGGTGATTGGACTTGGCACGGTCTGGATCCTCGACGGTCTTCAGGTGACGATCGTGGGATCGATTGCCGGGCGGCTTACCGAGCACGGCAGCGGCATCCGCCTGACCCCGGCCGAGATCGGCGCGTCTGGCTCGGCCTACATCATCGGGGCGTGCCTCGGCGCGCTCTACTTCGGCTCGCTGGCGGACCGGATCGGCCGCAAGAAGCTGTTCATGATCACGCTGCTCGTGTTCCTTGGCGGCTCGATCGCCACAGGTTTCTCGTTCAGCGTGTGGTGGTTCATCCTGTTCCGCGCCATCACCGGAGCGGGCATCGGCGGTGAATACTCCGCGATCAACTCCGCGATCGACGAGCTGATCCCGGCCCGCGTCCGCGGCGCCGTCGACCTGATCATCAACGGGTCTTACTGGATCGGCACGGCCGTTGGTGCCTGCCTGTCGGTTGTCCTGCTGGACCCGAGCATCTTCGCCAAGAACGTCGGCTGGCGCGTCTCGTTCTTCCTGGCCGCGATCTTCGGCGTCGCGATCTTGCTCGTGCGGCGCAACGTGCCCGAGAGCCCGCGCTGGATGGTGATCCACGGCTACGACAAGGAAGCCGAGGTGCTGGTGGCGGACATCGAGTCGCAGGTCATCGCCTCGACCGGCCTGGAGCTCGACCCGCCCCATCGGACGCTCCGGATCAAGCAGCGCAAGAGCATTCCGATGAGCGAGATCGCCAAGACGTTCTTCAAGCTGTATCCCAAGCGCACGGTGCTGTGCTTCTCGCTGTTCACGGGGCAGGCGTTCCTCTACAACGCGATCTTCTTCACCTACGCCCTGGTGCTGACCAAGTTCTACAACGTGGGCTCGGGCGCGGTGGGGTGGTACATCCTGCCCTTCGCGGCCGGCAACTTCGCCGGGCCGCTGCTGCTCGGCCGGCTGTTCGACACGGTCGGCCGCAAGCCGATGATCGCCGGCACCTACATCCTCTCGGGTGTGCTGCTGATCATCACCGCGTTTCTGTTCAAGAACGGGACGCTGACCGCGGTGACGCAGACGGCGGCCTGGTGCGTGATCTTCTTCTTCGCCTCGGCCGGCGCCTCCGCGGCCTACCTGACGACCAGCGAGATCTTCCCGATGGAGACCCGGGCGCTGGCGATCGCCTTCTTCTACGCCTTCGGGACAGTGGTGGGCGGTGTAGGCGGACCGATCCTGTTCGGCGCGCTCATCGCCAGCGGCAAGCCAAGCGACGTGTTCATCGGCTACATCATCGGCGCCGCGCTGATGATTGGCGCGGGTCTCGTCGAGGTCGCGCTGGGTGTGGAGGCGGCGGGCCGCGAGCTCGAGGACATCGCGGCGCCGCTCAGCGCCCAGGAAGCCGAGGAGCAGGAGACGGCCGAGGCGGCCGACGTGCTCACCGTCGGTGGGACGTCGGAGCCGCGCGCACGCGAGCATGGCCGGCCGGTCGGGCCACCGGTGATCGAATCCGGCGACGTCAGTCCGGCAGAACGCGAGCACGGCGGCTGGCATCCGCGGCCAACCCGTGGGGCGCAGGCCAGCCAAGTCAACCCGGGAGTGTGAGAACCATGGAGCAGTCAGGCCGCGACCGTCCGGGATCGAGCGTCGCGACGAACAGGCGCCGGGGCGAATTCCGCGAACGCGGGCCACGCAGCTGGTCCCCGCTTCAGCCGGGCTCGAGCTATGAGCCCGACGAGGACCGCTACTGGCTCGAGCGTGAGATGTCGCTGATCGAGCGCGCCCTGGGGGACAAGGGCGAGATGCGCCGCTCCGAGCTCGGTGATCTTATCGGCTGCAAGTACTGGGGCCCGGGACGTTTCGCCCGCGCGCTTAAGGCGGCCGTCGAGCAAGACCGCATAAAGCGCTCCGGCTTCGGGCGCTACGCGCCGATCGGCGGCCGGCGGGACTGACGCGCGCGCCCGCGGCCGCGGATGAGCACCGACAGGCAGGAGTTGGGGGGTGGGGGCTCGTCTCGCCCTCGTTCCTTCGCGCGGATCCGCCGGCTGCCGCTGGTGGGACGTGCGGCCGATTGGGGGCTAGGACCATCGGCCGTGTCGAAGCAGACCAGGCGGGCCGGCGCGCGGATCACCGGTCTGAAGGTCACCGAATCGGTCTGCCCCTACTGCGCTGTCGGCTGTGGTCAGCTCGTGTACACGCGCGATGGTGAGCTGGTCGACATCGAGGGCAATCCGCGCTCCCCGATAAACCAGGGCACGCTGTGTCCCAAGGGGCAGGCGTCGCGCCAGCTCATCCAGCAGCCCGGACGCCTGACGAAGGTGCTCTACCGGCGACCGTACGGGACCGAATGGGAGGAGCTCGAGCTCGAGCGGGCGATGGACATGATCGCCGACCGGGTCGTGGCCGCGCGCGATGAGCACTGGCAGGAGACCAACGCGGAGGGCTGGCGGGTGGACCGGACGCTCGCC
>JAFASQ010000133.1 GCA_019244395.1 Solirubrobacterales bacterium
TCTGCGTCCGCTACGAGCCGATGCAGAAGCTCGCTCGCGCTTGTTGGCGACGCCGTCGGCGGGATGAAGGATGGGCGGTGATTGCGTCCCGGATTGGCCGGGGTGCGGACTCGAGAGGAGCCGCTCATGTCCCACGATGCGATCGTGTTGCTCGACGCCGCCGGCCGGCGGCGTTCACCCGCCACTCGGTCGGGGTACCTTGCTGGCCGCGCGCCGCACAACAAGGGGATGCAGTACCCGCCCGACCCGCCTCGGGCTGAGGAGATCATCCTGGTCATGCGCCAGGCCGGCCAGGATCGCCACGGTCTCCGGATCCGGGCTGATCGCGGTGCTGTGGCGTGGTGGCCTGCGGATCTCTGAGACGCTGGCGCTCAACGAGACCGATGTCGATCCGCGCCGTGGGTCGGTGATGGTGCGTCACGGCAAGGGCGACAAGCGCCGCGAGGCTGGGATGGACCCATTCGGGTTCGAGCAACTGGCCGCCTGGCTCGCTCACCGCGTCTCGCTGCCACCCGGCCTTTTGTTCTGCGTCATCGATGGTCAGACCCGCGGACGACGGTGGGCGGCGACCGCCGCGCGGGCCGAGCTGCGCCACCTCGCCATCGAGGCCGGGGTCAGACGCCGGTTCGCGCCCCACCAACTGCGCCACGCCCACGCGGTCGAGCTCGCGCGTGAGGGGGTCGCGGTCAACATCATCCAACGCCAGCTCGGGCATTCCGACCTCGGAACCACCTCGGCGTATCTCCAAGGCATCGACCCGAGCGAGATCATCGATGCCGTCCGCTCCCGCAAACCGCCCACCATCTCGGCCACCGCCGGACTCCAGCTCTAACCACAACACGCTGTACGACATCAAGAAGCTGCGCCGGCGCGCCGGCGCGCCGGCCAGGCGAGTCGGCGCTCGGACTGTGCTTCTCCCTTGGTGATCACTCAACCGGATGCGGCAGTCAGCGAAGCGCCGCTCGTGCGGCGACAATGCAGTAGCGCCGTCTATCGGGATTCGCGCTGTGTGATCGCGCTGGGGGTGCGGTCGTCGTCCGGCGCTGCCGCTATTGGGCAGACCGAGCGCCTTTGAGGTGCGCCGACTGTCTTATGCGCCCGTCGGACACGCAGTAGCCCCGCGCAGCCTCGTGCTCCGCGTGTCAGGCAGCAGCGCGGCTCAGGCGGCTGAGCCCCTGCATTCACGAAGGCTGAGCCACTGACGGGCTTGTCTTCGGTCGGCCCCTTCTGCTTGCGGTCTGCCCTCGGTCGAAGCAGAGGCGGGTATCTGACAGCCCGGGCGGCGAGGAGGCGGACGTCTGGTTGAGGTGCGAGAGCCCGCCCGCGTTCGATCAGAGGAGCACTCAGCGCGATGGACGCCGTTAGGTCGGGCGCGTAGGCTCGGCAATGGCAATCAAAGCGAGCGAGCGACGGTTGTCCCCGCAAAGAGAAGCGTGACGGTTACTCGCTGCGGGATGAGTGGTCAGTCTCCGGCCGCCGGGCGTCCGGCGTCCGCCAGCCTGAGCGGAACGTCCCCGTAGGGGTCGATGCGGTAGACCAGCGAGACGCGGTGAAAGCCGTCGGCGATGTCTGTCCCGTCAGCGCCGCCCACCACCAGGACGGGACTCAGGGCCTTTCCCTCGATTACCTTGATGAGGTCCTTGACCACGCCGGGGTCGTCGAGCGGTGCCGCGGTGAGGCCAGAGGCGCGGAGGATGTCGTTGGCGCGGCGCGTGGTCAGCTTGGCCTTGCGCAGGCGACCTACCAGCTTGTCGGTCGCGGGCGGGGTGAGCTTGATCGATAGGTACGCGTGGGCGGCTGCGTAGTCGTGCTCGGCGACGTCGGCTTGCCATTTGATCGGCACCCGACCGTCCGCCGCCTTGGCTGGTTTGTCCTTGGGCATGGGCTCATTTCCTCCAGGGTGGGGTTGATACGAGGTGGTCGAGCGTTCCGCTCGCCGCTGCCCGCGCGGTAGCGTCACCGCCCGAACCTCGCAGGATCCAGGCGCAGCCGACCGCGATCACGCTGCCGAGCAGCGGCCCGGCCACGTAGACCCAATACGCGCTCCAGTCGCCGGACACCAGCGCGGGTCCGAATGAGCGCGCCGGATTCATTGAGGTGCCGCTGACCGGGGCCGCCCACAGGCCGGCCAGTGCGATGTAGCCGCCGACGCCGAGCGCGCCGATCGTCCCCACGTTCTGGGCCGCTGATGCGGTGCCCAGGATCACGCTGAGGAGTCCTCCCGTCAGGGCGATCTCCATCAGGAACGCCTGCCAGGCGTGGTAGCCCGGTCCGGGTAGCGTGGCGCCGAGATGCTCGACGTTGCCGAAGATGCCCAGCAAGAACAGGCACGCCAGCGTCGCTCCGAGAAGCTGAGCGAGCACATATAAGGGCACTCGATACCACGGAAAATCCCGCCGCAACGCGAACGCCACCGACACGACCGGGTTCAGATGGGCGCCCGAGACCGCACCCATGAACAGGATGACCGCGAGGACGGTCAGCGCCGGGGCGACCACCGCGGCCGCCAGGCTGATCTCGCCCTTGCCGTGCAGCAACCCGCCGCCGGCCGCCGCCAGCACCAGTAGGAACGTGCCGAGCACCTCCGAGAACAGTCTCCGGTACGCGAGCCGGGAATCCGCGAACTCCTCCGGCGAGCCGAAGGCCAGCCACGCCAGATACCGGGCACGGCCCTCGTGCGTCATAGCCGGAGACGAAGGCGAGTTCGGCTCAGTCATCGACAATCAGTTCGGCAATCGTCGGCGTGTCCCTCTCCGGCAGCCGAGCCACGAAGCCCGAGTCGTGTCATGCTCTCGCCGGCGTCAACGCGAGGCTTCTCCTCAGGGCGTGCGGTCAGCCGAAGCAAGTCGCAGCCGCAGTTCCCAGGCACGCGACAGAGCAGCACTCTCGGATGCCGGCCGACCAAAGGAGGATCAAAGCGCGGAGCCGGGTCGCGATTGGCGTGAGTGCGCGATCGCCGATGACAAAATCGACGATGCGACGCGGCATGTGCGGCAATGGGTGTGGCGCTCGATCCTCAGCTTCTGCTGCTTGCGTCGCCACCTGGGCCATGACAGTCAAACCGTGAGCAGAGGAAGAGAGACCCAAATGCCATTGATCGCTGCTAGCTCGCTCCCTACCGGCAACCTGAAAGGTGCGGATCACGGGGCAACGATCTCGCTGATCCTCGACCACAGCGAGCCAGGTCATGGGCCGCGACTGCACGAGCACCCCTATGACGAGACCTGGGTCGTCATCGAAGGACATCTCACCTTCGAAGCCGGCCAGGAACGGCTCGAGGCCGGGCCGGGCGACATCGTGATCGTCCCGCCGAAGGTGCCGCACAAGTTCACCAACCACGGCCCCGGACCCGCGAACCTCGTATGCATCCACGCCAGCCCCACCTTCGTCACCGAGTGGCTGCAATGAGTGGCCGACCGCCCGGCTGCAGATTTCTCCTTTAGCTTCGCCGTGACCGAGAGCGGCAGTCGTGCCGCGGCTGCCCCGTGGGCGACAGAGGAGAAGTAAGGCGATGATCGAGTCACGCTTGTGCTCCCCCATTCGCCGGCCCCGCCATAGAGCCGCGCAGATGCCCGAACCGTACCTCCGCGCCCTGCCGCCGAACGATCCATACCTAACGGTAGAAGGTGCGTTTCCGGCCGGGGGCGTCCGACGTCTCCGGGACGGCCGCCGTGGCGGTCGTTGGTCAGCTCCGCCCCGCGTCCCGTGACCGATCCCGCTGACCGTCCGCCGGTGCACCCCATGACGGTGCGCCGGGGCACGGGTCCATAACCCTTAGCGATCATGATTCCTGCGGATGCTTGGGCGGACAGCGGATGCCGACGACAGGCTGGGGTGCGCGAACCGCGCGAGGCAAGTACCACGACCCGCAGGTCAGCGAGTTGTCAGCGATGACGGCGCGTCCTGGCGCCTACGAGCGGCAGCCGCCGCCAAGCCGGCGACGGCGACGACAGCGCCGACGATTCTGAGCCACCGGCCCGACCCCCAGTGTGGGTCCGACGTGAAAATGAGCGGAACGGCCTCGCCGAGCACCAGACAGCCAACAGCTGTGGCCATGACGAGCAGGCGCTTGCGATTGACCCGGATGGCCGCGACGGTCAGCGCGATTATCAGCCCACAAAGCAGGATAATGGCTGCCGGATAGCGGAGTATTGAGTCGTGCTGCCACTTATCCCACGTTGTATCTGTTGAGTCCGACCATTCGGGCAGGACGAAGAGTGATCCTATGACTATTAGTGGACCGGACAAAGCGAAGGCGGCGCGACTCGTGCGGGAGAGTGTCAGGCCTGACGCCTCAGGGCCGGCCGGCGTCGCTTCAGGGTATGCCTGCCACGATGCGAACGCCGCACCCACAGCAGCGACTGCGGCGCCGCAAGCACCCACCCAAAAGCTGAACGTGAGGGGGGCCCAGGGCGGCCATGACATAGGAGAGGTCACCCCGAGCAGAGCGAAGGCGAGACCCGTGGCGGCCACGAGTGGCGCCCTCCGATTGGAGCGGAACGCAAAACCGATAATCGCGATCAGCACCACGGACATAACCGCGACGGGGATTCGGTACCACACGAAGCCCAGGTGGGTCCACACCCAGTCGGGGCCGCCGCGAGGGTTGCCGGCATGCGGGATGATCGACGCGACGACCGCGATCCCCCCAACGACCGCCGCCGCGCCCCCCGCACGTGCTCGCGTAAGCGCCGCTGCCGGCACCTCTGGACGCGCGATCGCATTCTGACCGCGCTTCACCGGCTTTACCGCAGCATCATCGCCGCGCGACGGCCTCGCTTCGAAGGTAGCTTTGGCGTCGCCGCGGGCCCGCTCATCCGCGTCGGGGCGAACCTGCTGTTCGTGTCGAAGCCGGTCTCTGGCTATTGTGGCGAGGCCGTCGACATCGCTTGCCTGCGGATCCAGAGCCCTGATGTCATCGCTGACGGCGAGCACCATCCGCCATTCGTTCGCGCGAGCGTGCAGCCTCATCTCGTCCTGCAGGCTTGCGATCTGCTGCTGCCGTCTGCACCTGGCCAACCGCTCAGCCGTGTCGCGGTAGCTTGGCTCGATCTCGAGGGTTGACTCATATTCGCGCGCGGCGGCATCCCAGTCGCCGGCACGCTCGGCGGTCTCCGCACGCTCATAGGCCGCGGCAAGGCGCTGGGCTCGCCGAGCTGCGTCGCGTCGATCCCTGGCATCTCTGTATCCGGGGTCAATCGTCAGGACGCTCTCGAGTAGCGCTATCGCCTCGTCTGGTCGATCAGTGCGCAACGCCGCTAGAGCCTGCACATATAGGGCGTGCAACGCGGCCTGTTCGGCGCTCTCCTTCACAGACACTTCGTCCTCCGGTGAGCGGCGTTGCGTGGTCGGACTGATAGTGAAGAGGCGCGTTTCGTCGGTGCGGAGATACAAGACTGGTGTTACCCATTCGAGGGTGTGCTCGCTGGTCCCGTCGATCGCTATGCGTCCAAGCCGAACGGCCTCATCGACGGGCCGGCCTCGCGTCAGCGCTTGATAAAAGCCGCGCGCGAACGCGAGCGCAGCCGGGTCAGTGACGGCGAACTGCATTGCGACAGCGGCGCTTATGCCGCTGTCAACCAAGGAAGCCGCTGTGCTCGAAAGCATATCGTCGGCGGCCGCCTCACCAGACTGGCAGGAATTCAGTACTACCAATCTCGGCACCGGCCGGCAGGCGTGGAGCAGGCGTGCAAACCGCGTTGCGGAAACGAGGCTTTCTTGTCCGGTGTTCTCGTCCTCAAGGGCCAGCACGCCGGTGCCGCCCGATGCGTCGATGCCGCCATGGCCCACGAAATGGACAATGTGCCAGTTGGTGGCGAGCAACAACTCCTGTAGCGATGGCCAAGTGCCATCCGATGCCCAGACGAGTTCGACGTGTCCCCCCTTGCAAAGGTCGGAGACCGCATCGATCAGCCGGCGGCGCTCCTCGCCGACGTCCAGTCTCGGCAAATCGCTCGGCGCCGCCACAAATCCCAGGATCCGCAGGGGTGGCTTGATCAGCAACGGAGTTGCGGGCTGAGCAGTCTCGACGTAGCGAACGACCGGTTCGCGCTGGCACAGATACTCGTTGATCTCCACGTCGAACATCGCCTCCCACGGCAAGGCGGCGAGCTCGGGAGCCCGCAGGCGCAATACGATCCGCAAAGGCTCACCCTGGCGAGCTGCCTCTTGCAGGCTCGCCGTGTAGCGGCCATAGACCCGGTCGGCAAACAATGCCTCAAAGAGCGCGCACCCGACCTCGCGCACCGCGCGCTCCTGTGCCGAGACAGCACCACCGCGTGCCGTTGCGGCCGAAGCGAGAACCGTTGCCGCCAGCTCCCGCCGGCGCGCCAACAGAGCGGCGACATCAATCGCAAAATTGCCAGAGGCCGCGCCAGCGGGCGAATCGACGTTGACTCTGTACGCACCGGGCGAAACGCCGGCAGCAATCTCGATCTCTAGCTCACAACCCAAAGCCGCCCCCGAGAGGCCCCATCAAGACCAGCCAAACCTCCGTGGCCGCCGCTGTGAGTAAGGTTAAGCGCTATTGCCAGATTTTGCCTTTTTTGGGCGACGTCCAGAATCGCGAGTTCGTCATCCTCGGGCGAGCTGACCATCCCCAAAATTCGTAGCGGCCGTGCGGCGTTGAGCGGTTGATGCGGAGTGTCGAGATCGAGATATCGACCGATCGGACTCCACACTGATTGCGCCAGGAATGACGGCTCGCGGTAGAGGGACTCCCACCGCGGTCCCATCAGCTCGGAGCGTTGGACAGCGATAGCGTTATACGGAGTCCCCCGGCCTTCCGAGCGAGCACGAGAGCGGGCAGCGGTGTAGACGCCGCGGACCGCATCATCGTGCACGAGGGCAGCGAACAGCTTCTCGGCGAGATTCCTCGTTTTCACGAGCCGCGGTGCGTGTCTTCCTCGGGCGCGGGCGTGGTCAGGATCAACCTTGAGCCGAGGGCGTTCAATCTCCGGCCGAATAAAGGGCAATCTGAAAACCCCCGGATCAGACGACCCATCGGGACCAATAACCAGGACGTTGTAGGACGATTCCGGCCCAGGTGAGAGCGGAACTGTACCTCGTAGTAATCGGGGATATCGCGCGACATCAGCCAGTCTGAACCGAGACCTATCCTGTGGTTGAAAGATCTGGCGCCCAACGCATAGCGATCCGGAAGTTCGCCTCTCCGGCTGCCCGCGTGATGACGACCTTTGCCTCCGCCGTGAGCTTGACGCTGAACTCGACCTCAATCTCGTGCGGGGTGTCGTCGAACGAGCGCAGGCGCGCGACCATCGCTTGGGTCATGGAACCAAGCTCGGCTAGAACCCCATCGAGACTCTTCCCCGCTTCCACGATCGTCGTCTCCGGCGACCTTGCACCGCGCAGCGTCGGCCCAACCGCCGGGCTGTCAACTTCAACGAGCACGGTACCCCCATCAGCGACGGCGATCTTGAGCAACGTCGTCATGTCTGCCGACTCCCCAAACGAATCAGTCCCCTTTGTTCTGAGGATCGTACGCCCTTTAGAGCGATTGCGCTAGCCATCACGCCGCATCTTGAGCACCGCTCTACCCTGAATGATTCGGCGATCGGGGCGAGCGCTGCCAAGTGTCAAGTGGGACTGTCCAGC
>JAFASQ010000219.1 GCA_019244395.1 Solirubrobacterales bacterium
CGGTCGAGATCCAGCAGCTCACCGGCACCGCCACCGAGACGACGCTCGCGACCGTGACCAGCGACGCCGACGGCCGGTGGACCTACAGCCTCACGTCGACCCAGAACACGCTGCTTCGCGCGCTGCACCGTCCCGCGCCGGCGGTCGTCTCGGACGTGATCGGGCTCTCGGTGGCGCCGATCGTGACCCTGAGCCTCGTCGCGTCGGTGCCGCTGATCGTGAGCGGCACCGTCAGCCCCGCCGGGCCGGGCGTGACACTCCAGCTCTACCAGGTGACCGGGGGAGGGCGCCGGCGCCTGGCCTTCTCGAAGCCGGTTGCCGCCGCCGGCGGGCGCTTCCACGCCCGGATCAAGCGGCCGCACCCCGGTCGCTACGTGGTGATCGCGAGTACGCCGGCGGGCACGCGGTACGCCAGCGGCGCCTCGCCGCCGGTGGCGGTCACGATCGCCTAGCCGGAGGCGATCGCGGGGAACGCCGGCGGGCACGCGGCACGCGGCACGCAGTACGCCGCCGGGGGCGGGGCTTCGAGCGCACGCGGCCAGCTGAGGCGCTTACCAGCGTCCGCTGCGGGGCCACCCGCTACCCGAACAGCTTGCGCGCACGCAGCAGCATCCGGGGCCGGCCGCTCGGGCGCACCTTGCCCGCCAGCAGCGCCCGCCACGGTTCTACGCGTCCCGCCGTGAGGTCGACCCAGTCGCCGAACCGGCAGTGGAAGGTGAGATCGGGATGCTCGCTCCGCCCCGGCGCCACCGAGGCGTTCCCGTTGTCGATCCGCAGGTGCCAGGGCTCGGCGTCGTTGAAGTCCCACTGGATGGTGATGCCTGGCGCCACCGACGGATCGATCTGCCGGCGCAGGCCGTCGAACAAGATCGCGGTGGCCTCGGGATTCGGCGCCACGCGGCCGTTGGGCTCGCCGAGATAGCCGGCGCGCAACAGGGTCAGTCCGCGACGCGCGCGCTCGGCCGGCGGCAGATCGAAGGGGAGGCCCAGGCGCATGGACGCCGGATCCAGGCCGGCCGCGCGCAGGCGGCCCTCGATCGCCTCCGCCCCCTGGGCGAAGATGTCCTGAAGGGTGAAACCGAAGCTCGTGACGTAGCGCTCGTCCCAGCCCGGCGGCACGAACACGGCGGTGGTGAACGGTAGGACCTCGCGCATCAGGTCCGCGATCGCCGGCTCGCAGTCGGGATCTTCGCGGACTAGGTCCGCGATCATCTTCACGCCGAACGCGATGTGGCGTTGCTCGTCGCGGGAGACGTGCGCGATGCCGCGGCGCAGGCCGGGCAGCAACTCGCGTCGCCCGAGCCCCTCCTCGATGAAATGCTGGCCCGGCTGGGCCAGCGACGCCTCGATCACCAGGTGATACAGCGTGATCGCCTGGGCCAGCTTCGGGCGCGACCGGTCGCGGCGAAGCTCGTCGGCCATCCGATCCAGTCGTTCGAACACCTTGCCAAAGCCCCAGGTCAACTTCGGCCGGGTCTCGTCCAGCGCCGACCCCACGGAAGCGCCGGCGCCGGCCACCTCGCGCATGAAGCGGGCGAACAGCACGGCGTGCCGCGCCTCGTCGACCTGCTGGGTGGCCAGGAAGTACTTCTGCTCCTCGCGGGGGGCAGCGTCGATGAACGGGGAGAGGTTGTCGGTGACCGAATCCTCGCCGTGGAAGAACATCGAGTACGTCCACAGTGCGCTCCGCCGCTCGAGATCGGTGAGTACGCCCGACCACTGCTCGCGATCGACCGAGAAGTCGATCTCGGTAGCGCGCCAGTTGCTCTGCTCCCAGCGGGCGTACAGATCGTCGTAGGAGACCTGGTCGGCGGCGATCGCGGGCATCCGGTCTGATGTTATTCGCGACCGGCCGAGGCGGAACACCCTACGCAGTCAGGCGACGGATCGAACGCGCCATCTGCGGCGCCGCCATTCAGTCGTCTTCGCGAGCCGAGCGCGAGGGGTTGGCCCGATCGAGCAGGGCGTGCCCGAGCAGGCGTGCCTCATAGGTGCTCAACCCGATCTCGAGCCGCCGGCGCTCGCCCCGGCGATCGCGGATGTGCAGCGTCAACGCCACCTGTCCGGCCGCGAGCTTCGAGTCGGCGACATCCAGCTGCAGGTCACGGTCCGCGCCGGACGCGGGGCGGACGCTACGTACGGTCATCTCGCGGCCCCTTCTGTCAGTCGAGCTTGGGCGAGCGCCAGGGCTCCCTGAGCCGCTCCTCGAGCGCATCCGCCAGGTTCCCGATCGCGATCCGGACCTGCTTCAGCGTGTCGCGGTCGCGCAGGGTCACGGTCCGGTCCTCGAGTGACTGGTGGTCGATCGTGACGGCCCACGGTGTTCCGATCTCGTCCTGGCGCCGGTAGCGCCGGCCGATCGCCCCGCCCTCGTCGTAGTCGGCCTGGACGCGATCACGCAGCTCGAGATAGACCTCCCGGGCCAGCTCGGGCTGGCCGTCCTTGCGCACCAGGGGAAGCACCGCCACCTTCACCGGCGCCAACACGGGGTGCAGCCGCAGCACGGTCCGCCGCTCACCTTCGATCTCGTCCTCGTCGTAGGCGTCGACCAGGAACGCGAGCATGCCCCGGTCCGCGCCGGCGGCCGGCTCGATCACGTGCGGGACGTAGCGCTCGCCGGTCGCGGTATCGACGTACTCGAGCTTCTGGCCCGAGAACTCGGCGTGCTGGGTCAAGTCGTAGTCGCCGCGGTTGGCGATTCCCTCGAGCTCGGACCAGCCGATCGGGAACAGGTACTCGACGTCGCTGGTCGCGCTCGAGTAGTGCGAGAGCTCGTCGGCGCCGTGCGCGCGCAGCCGCAGATGGTCGGGACGCAGGCCGAGCCCGGTCCACCACCGCATGCGCTCGGCCAGCCAGTGTTGGTGCCATTCGGCAGCCTGGTCGGGCGGCACGAAGAACTCCATCTCCATCTGCTCGAACTCCCGGGTGCGGAAGATGAAGTTGCCGGTGGTGATCTCGTTGCGGAAGCTCTTGCCGACCTGGGCGATCCCGAAGGGCGGCTTCTTGCGCGCGAACTGCATGTAGTTCTTGAAGTTCAGGAAGATGCCCTGGGCCGTCTCGGGGCGCAGGTACACCGTGGCACCTTCCTCGCGTACCGGCCCGACGGTCGTCTCGAACATCAGGTTGAAGTCCCGCGCCTCGGTCAGGTCGCAGTCGGGTGTCTCGCCCGGATGCTTGGATGGCTTGCGCCCGCAGTGCCCGTCCTCGAGCTTGTCCGCGCGGAAGCGCAGCTTGCAGGTGCGGCAGTCGACCAACGGATCCGTGAACCCCTCCAGGTGACCGCTCGCCCGCCACGTCGTGGGGTGCTGGATGATGGCCGAGTCGAGCGCCACGATGTCCTCGCGTTCCTGAAGCATGGCCCGCCACCACTGCGCGCGGATGTTGTTCTTGAGCAGGACCCCGTAGTGGCCGTAGTCGTAGCTCGAGCCCAGCCCGCCGTAGATCTCGCTGCTCGGGAACACGAATCCGCGCCGCTTGCACAGCGAGACGATCTTGTCCATCGTGACCGGGTCGGTGGCGGACATCAGGCGATGAATTGTGCCGGTCTGCTCCATCTCAATGCGTGCACGTCCCGGCGCGGCGCTAGGCCTCGGGATGCTTGCGCCGCGACGAAAGGGTGGCGGGCACCACTTCTCGATCGCCCTCTCGTTCGATACCGTGTGACGGCATGAGGTGCCGCATGGCCTTGATCGCGGTGCTGGCGGTGGCATCGCTGCTCTCCCTCGCGAGCTGTGGCAGCTCGAAGTCTTCTTCCACCGCCGCTTCCCCGCCGGCGACGGCGACGGGGACCGCGTCCTCCGCGTCGACGACGGCGGCCCCGACCTCCACCACCTCGACGACCAAGTTCGCCAAGACGAAGTTCGTCCTTCACGCGGGCCTCGCCTTCGGCGCCTTCCACCGCTGGATCTACAAACCGGCCAAGGCGGGCGAGCTCACGCACCCGCTGCAACACAAGCTCACCACCGTAAAGGCAGCGCTGGCGGCCGCCTTCGTCTACCACGAGCTCAAGCTCGCGCTGGCCGATGCCCAGGCCGATCCGACGCTGTCCAAGCTGGTGGCCCCGGTCACCGACCTGCAGAACAAGATCCGCGACCTCGCGGGGAGCGTCAAATCGGGCGGGGCCAGTCCTTCCGACGCCAGCTCGCTCGACGGCCTCGTCTCGTCGATCAAGGACAAGGCCGCGGGCGCCGGACACCCGATCAGCGAACAGACGCCGGCGACTCCGAGCGGCTGACGCGGAGCGCATTCCCGCCGAGCGCTTACGGATTCCCGGCCTCGACGGCGCTTGGCACTCTCGCCTTGAGAGTGCCAAAATGCGTGGCTATACTTCCTGAAGCGATGCCGATCTACGAATACCGGTGTGAGCAGGGACACACGTTCGAGGTCATGCAGCGCATGAGCGACGGCCCGGTCCAGGCGTGCGAGACGTGCGCCGCACCGGTGGCGCGCGTGTTCCGCCCGGTGGCCGTCCACTTCAAGGGCTCGGGCTTCTACAACACGGACTACGGGACGCGCAAGCGCTCCCGCGAGAACTCCACCGAAGGCACCGGCAAGAGTGAGGGGTCATCGGATTCGAGTTCGTCGACCGGGGACGCCAAGCCCTCCTCGGACTCCAAATCCTCCGAAACCAAAACGGCCACGAAGTCCGCCGACTGACCTCAGCGGATCAGCGTGATCTTGGCCGTGCGCGTGAGCGTCGCACCGCCGGCGCCGGTCAGCGTGACGCGGACGGTCAGGGACAATGAGCCGGTGGCCGTCAGGCGTCTGGCCGCCGCGCGCGAGAGCTTCAGCGTGATCACGTTCCCGCCCGCGCCGAGCCTCCTAACGCCACGGAGCAGCACGACCGCGCGCGTGCTGTGGGGCGGCCGGATCGTGATCTGGAGGCTGGCCCCGGCAGGCTGGTTTACCGCGAGCGCGAGGCGCAGGCCGTGGGCGAGTACGTAGGCCAGCCGCTGCTTGCCCGCGCCGCCCAGGGCGGCCACGAGCTGGGGCGGCGCCGGCGGGCTGGGCGTGGAGACGGGCGGGGCCGGAGTCACCGGGCTCGGCGACGGTGTCGCAGGCGCCGCGACCACGACGTGCGTCGCGGCGCTCGCCGCGATCCCGAGGTCGTCGGTGGCGGTCAGCGTGACGGTGTACGTCCCGGCCGTGGCGAACGTATGCGCGGCGGCGGCGCTGGCGCCGGTGTCGACTGCGGTTGAACCGTCGCCGAAATCCCACCGGTAGTCGGTGATCGAACCGCCGTTGGTTGCTCTCGACGCGCTGGCGTTGAAGCTGACGGCCGCTCCAGGAGTTGTAGAGGTCGGAGATGCGGTGAATGCCGTGGTCGGCGGGTCATCGACAGTGACGGATTGGCTGACGGTGCTCTTCTGTCCGTGGTTGTTGGTGATCGTGAGCGTGACGGGGTATCGGTTGCGGAGCGCGTAGGGATGCGTGGCGGTGGGGCTCGCTCCGCTGTCGTCGGTGGTCCCGTCGCCGAAGTTCCAGCTGTAGTCGCTGATCGTGCCCTGTGGGTCGGTGGAGCCCGTGGCGTTGAGGGTCACCACACCGCCCGGAACCGGATTCGCCGGCGCGATCGTGAAGGCGGCCGTGGGCTGATCAATTACGACCTGCTGGGACGCCGTGGCGGTGGCGCCGAGGTCGTCGGTGACGGTCAGACTGACCGTGTAGGTACCTGTGCGCGTGTAGGTGTGCGGCCCGGGATGCGAACCGATGTCGCTGGCGCCATCGCCGAAGCTCCACGTGTAAGCGCTGATCGTTCCGCCGGTACCGGCCGTTGAGGCGCTCCCGTCGAAATCGATCATCGTGCCTGGAACGCCTAGTGTCGCCGAGGGCGTGAAGGCGGCGGCAGGCGGGTTGTCGACCCTGACGGTCTGGGTGCTGACGCTCGTCTGGTTGTGGTTGTTGGTGACCGTCAGGGTAACGGTGTAGTTGTTGCGAGCGGGGTAGGTGTGGCTCGCCGTCGGGTTCGTCCCGCTATCGGTGACGGTGCCGTCGCCGAAGCTCCAGTCGTAGTCAATGATCGTGCCCCGTGGGTCCGTCGAGCCGGCGCCGTTGAAGCTAACCGCGGTACCCGGAGCGGGATTCGGGGGCCCGGTCGTGAACGTGGCGCTGGGCTGATCGACCGTGATCAGCGTGCTGGTGCTGCTGGCCACGTCGAGGTCGTCCGTGGTGGTCAATACGACGGAGTAGGTGCCGGGCGAGGCGTAGGTGTGGGCAACCGTCGGGGTGCTCCCGGTGTCCTGAACGGTTCCGTCCCCGAAGTTCCAGCTGTAGTCTCGGATCGCCCCCCCGGGGTCCGCGGTCGAAGCACCACCGTTGAAGCTGACCGCAGTGCCCGGTGCCGCGAACGTAGCCGATGGGGAGAAGGCTGCGGTCGGCGGGTTGTCGACCGTGACCGTCTGGATGCTGGTGCTGGTCTGGCCAGCGCTGTTTTTCACGGTCAGGGTGACCGTGTAGTTGTTGCGGGCGTTGTAGGTGTGGCTGGCGGTCGGGTTCGTCCCACTGTCAATAACGGTGCCGTCGCCGAAGCTCCACGTATAGCTGGTGATGGACGAACCGCTGCCCGGCGTCGAGCCGCTCGCGTCGAAGGTCCTGGCCGAGGGGCTTGGGGCGCTGGGGGAAACCGCAAAGGCTGCCGAGGGCGCGGTAGCGGCCGCCGTGCCGAGCGTGTAGTCGTACCCGTAGGTGGTGCCGAGGCTGTTCTGGGCCACGAGCCGATAGTGGTATGTCGTTGCCGGCGTCAAGTGCGACAGAGAGCCGGTGATCGCGACAGGCGCGCTGCCGGCGCCGATGTCAGTCGCCGTCGTCTGGCTGCCGTACGCGTTTGTAGGCCCGTACTGGATCCACCACGTCGTATCGAGTCCGTTTCGGTAGATCCCACCGGCGATCGTGGCGCTCTGGCTGCCGACGCTCTGGGTGTACGTATTCGGGCTGTTCGAGCCACCGCTGAGTGACGGGCCGCCAATCCCTGGCGCGCCCGCGACCACCGCGCCCGAGATCGATCCAACGCCGGTCGGTCCGTCGTAGCCCGGGCCGGCGTTGCAGATATAGGCGATCCCCGCGGCGCAGTTCCCGCTGGAACCGCTCACCACGTCGTTGAGGGAGCTGGCGGCGCCATAAGCCCACTGCGGAGTGGCGCCGCCGACGCCGGTGATCGCGTAATAGGCGGCGATCAGCGGTGTGGCCAGGCTGGTGCCGCCCATCACGATCCAGTGGTCGTTGGGAGCCGCGGAGTCGTAGACGGCGAGACCACCCGCCTTTGGGTCGGCCTCGGCGGAGAGGTCGGCGTAGGCCCGCCCGCCGCAGCCCGCGGCTGGCTGATAAACCGGCCGCGGGAACCGCAGGTCACAACCGGAGCCGCCGCCGGTGCTGGTGCCAGTCAGGCTGTTCAACGTCAACGACCACGCCGCCTCGCCGAACCCGCGTGGGCTCGTCGCGGTGGCAGGGGCCAGGCTGGTCCCACCGGCCGCGGTCACGCCCGGGAAGCCCGCCGGATAATTGTCGGCGCTCGTGCCCGTGTAGCCGGTGTCACCGGCGGCGGCGACGGTCGCAACGCCGGGGAACGTGTAGGTGCCCGCGGGGGGCGTGCTCTGCGACAGCGTCCAGCTGGCCGATATCTGGTTTGCCCCTAGGTGCTGTGAGGTCGCCATCGCCGCGGAGAGGTCGGGCGATCCCGCGGAATTGGCCTCGACCAGCCGGATGTGGCAGTTCGGGCACAGCGCGGATATCGCGTCGAGATCGAGCGACGTCTCCATCTCCCAGCCGGCGTCGGCCGCCGGCAGCGGCGAGGGCGCACCGCCCTGGTTGACCTTCCGAAAGCAGCCCGTGGCGGTGGTGCACGCCGGCAAGCCATAGTTCGCGCGGTAGGCATTGAGGTCGGCTTCGGCGGTCGGGTCGTCGTATGCGTCGACGACCGCCACCGTGTCGCCGGACCCGCCGGTCTGGGCCAGGGCGGTCACGTCATAGGCCTGCTGCAGGTATGCCGGGGTGCCGGGCGTGGGCGGACTGGCCGCGGCGATCGACGCCGCGTGCGCGCCCCGGCGGCGCGCCGGCGCCACGCGGCCCAGCGAGGCGGACTTGGTGACGTGCGGGCGGACCGGAGCGCCGCTGGAGCGCAGGACCAGCGTCTGCGCGGTGCAGCGGGCGTGCCCGGCGGCGGCCCTCGGGCAGACGGGGCGCGAGGTCACCTGCGCGGGGGTCAGTCCGGTGACCCGCTTGAGGGCCAGCGCTACGCCGCGCGAACTGGGCGCGGGGGTCGGGACGCCGGGCTGCGCGGGGCGCTTCAGCGCCGTCCGGGCCGCGGCCGGGGCCGGTTGATGTGGGCTAGCGCTCGCGGCGACGAACGACCGACTACCGGTCGCCCGCTGCTGGGACGCCGCCGCGAGCAACGGCGCGATGGTATGAACGTGGCCGACGGCGCGGGCCGACTGGGCGTGCGCTGAGCCGCCGGATCGCAAGGCGTAGCCCACGCCGGCAGCGACCAGCACCGCCAGCGTGGCGGCGATCAATCCGACGTGACGGCGCACATGCTCGTTCATGCCTTACCGGCTGGACGCTTGTTCGATGTGACCCGCCGCCGGCAAGGCCGAAAATCCGCAAAGCCCACACTTCCCCTATCGGCAGCGGGCCGCGATCCTCAAGTCCCCCTTTTGTAGTAATTGTCTAAGAGCGGACGACCCGCTCCGGACTGCGGCCTCTCGATCAACCGTTGACCAGCTTGTCCACCGCCTGGTGGACGGCCTCCGGAGTCACCGTCAAAGCGTCGCCCACGCCGGGGACCGACGCCGCGCCGGTCGGCTTGAGGATCTGCACCGGGGCCGACCCGCCGAGCTCGGCGCCCGCGAACATGCCGAGCAGCGTGAAGCCGCCCATATCGGTCCGGATCGCCTGGGGCGCGTACCAGGACGCCCAGGGCAGGTGCAGGAACGTATGCACGGACAGCAGCTGGCTCTTGATCCCGTTGAGGATCTGCTGCTGGTAGCCCTCGCGAGTCAGGTCGTTGCTGGCCGCGTTGCAGCTGTTTTCGCGCGTCCGGGCGAGCGTTAGCGCGTCACGGCCGTTCAGGTGGTGGACGCCGGGCGGCAGGTTCAGCGTGAAGCCGCCGTTCTGAACGCCTCCGCTGATCTTCGAGCAGATCCGACCGGTCGTGACCGTGACGCCTCCGATGGCGTCGACGAACTTCGGGAAGTTGGCGAAGTTGATGATGATCACGTGGTTGATCTTCAGCCCGGTCAGCTGCTCAACCGTCTTGATCGTGAGCGCCGGGCCGCCGAACGCGTAGGCGGCATTGACCTTGTTCGTGCCGTGCCCGGGGATCCGGACCAGCGTGTCGCGCGGGATCGACAGCCGGCGCGAGACCCCGCCGCCTATCCGCCAGATCATCAGCGTGTCCGAACGGCTGCCGGCGTCCGAGGTGTTGGCGCCCCCCTCGTGCGTTCCCGCCGGTCGCTGGTCGGTGCCGATCACCAGCACGTTGTCGGTCCCGGTGAGCATGTTCGAACCCGACGTGAGCGCCGCCTGCGCGTCGGACGGCACCCCGCCGGACTGCACCGACGCGCTGATCAGGAACAGGACCAGCGACACGAGCAACCACGCGACGAGGGCGATGAGCAGGCCGACGAGCACCCGCTTCCAGGTGCGGCGGCGCGGCCGATTGCGCCCGCCGTCCCGGTAGGTCCGGTAGTCGGGCGTGAGCGCGAGCTCGTCTTCTTCCCCGCGCAGACGGGCCTTCAGACCTCGCGGTCCGGCGCGGTAGAGCCTGTAGGGGCGTTCCTCCAGGTTGCTCGGCATGTACGCATATAGTGACGGGCATGCCGGGCCGGCGCACGATTGGCGTCGACATGGGCGGTTCCAAACTGCTCGCCGGCGCGGTCGATTCCGGGTTGTCGGTCCATCACCGCGCGCAGCGCAGCCTGAACCGCCTGGACCAGTCCTACCTGCTCGACGTGGTGGTCGACGCGGTCGAAGAGACGCGCGGCGCAGCCGGTGCGGAGGTGGATGCGGTGGGCTTTGGAATCCCCTCGTTGATCGATCAACGCACCGGCAACTCGGTCATCGCGGTCAACCTCCCGCTCAAGGACGTCATGTTCGCCGACGTGATGACCGAGCGGCTCGGACTGCCGGTGTTCGTGGACAACGACGCCAATCTCGCCGCCCTGGCCGAGCACCGCGCCGGTGCCGCCCGGGGGTACAGCGAGGCGGTCGTGCTGACGATCGGGACGGGGATCGGCAGCGGGCTGATCCTGCGCGGCGAGCTTTACCGCGGCGCGGTCGGAGCGGGGGCGGAACTCGGGCACACCGTGATCGACCTGCACGGTCCTCCCTGTCAGGGCAACTGCCCCAACCACGGCTGCATCGAGTCGCTCGCGTCGGGGACCGCGCTGGCCCGCGAGGCCCTGCGGATCGCCCACGAGCAGCCGGACTCGGGGCTGGGCCAGGCGCTGGCGGAGGGGCGCGAGCTCGAGGGGCCGCTGGTCACCGAGCTCGCGCACGACGGCGATTCCGCCGCCGTCGAGGCGATCGAGCTGATCGGGACTCGGCTCGGCGTGGCCATCGCCAGCTTCGTGAACATCTTCAATCCGGAGGTGGTGGTGATCGGAGGCGGCGTGATGGGCGCCGGCGAGCTCCTGCTATCGGCCGCCCGGGCCGAGATGCTCGCTCGCGCTCTGCCGCCCTCGCGAGACATCGTCGAGATTCTCCCGGCGGCCTTCGGGGTCGAGGCGGGGATGATCGGCGCCGCGGCGCTCGCTTTCGACGGGTTGGCCCAGAGGGCTTAGGGCCCGTATGAAAATAATCTCGTCACTGGATGCGGCCTGGATGACTTCGCAGATGCGGCACCGGCGCGTGCGCACCGTAGCGCTGCTACTAACGCGCACGCGCCGGCACCGCCCCGCTCGCCCCCAGACCACCCCAACACCAATCTTATTTCCCTACGGACCCTTAGCGTGCCGGACGGTGCACCGGTGAGCGCGGGCCGCCTGATCATCTGCCCGACCCCGATCGGCAACCTCGAGGACGTCACCCTGCGCGTGCTCGCCGCGCTGCGCGAGGCGGACATCGTGGCCTGCGAGGACACCCGGCGCACCCGCATCCTGCTCGACCGCTATGGCGTGGGCGCAACGCTGGTCAGCTACCACGAACACAACGAGCGCCACCGAGCGGCCGAGTTGGTGGCCCGCATGCGCGACGGCGCCGTGGTCGCGCTGGTGTCCGACGCCGGCACCCCGCTCGTGTCCGACCCCGGATTCGTGCTCGTGAAGGCGTGCGTGGCGGCCGGGCTGGCGGTCGGGGTGCTGCCCGGGCCGTCGGCCGCGCTCGCGGCGCTCGTGGCGAGTGCCCTGCCGGCCGACCGCTGGCGCTTCGCCGGCTTTCTGCCTCGCAAGCGCAGCGAACTGGAGGCCGTGTTCAGCGGCCCCGAGACGCTGGTGGCGTTCGAATCGCCCCGGCGTGTGGCGGCATCGCTCGAGGTGCTCGCCGCGCTCGACCCAGACCGTCCCGTCGCGATGGCCCGCGAGCTGACCAAGCTCCACGAGGAGGTCGTGCGCGGCACCGCCGCCGAGCTGGCGGCGCGGTACGCGCACGCTCCGCCGCGGGGCGAGGTGGCGCTCGTCGTCGGTGGCGCACCATCGGTGCTCGACGAGATCGGGCCGGCGCTGGGGGCGCTGCGCCGTCTCGTCGAGGCGGGCGCCAAACCGCGTCCCGCCGCTTCGGTGGTGGCGGAGCTGACCGGCGTTCCCGCCAACCGGCTCTACCGCGCGCTCACGGCTGACTAGGGTGCATGACGCGCCACCGCCGGCCGACGACCGGACGAGTGGCGTCTCAGTCTCCTCTACCGTGCATGACGCGCCACACCCCCTCCTCTGAGCGGGGGTTGGCGTGTCATGCACACGATTTCGGGGCCGCCTGCGGCGGCGTCCTCCGGATGATGTCGCGGCAGGCGTATCGGGTGAGGCAAGGATGCTGCGCGCCGTCGCCGCAACGCCGGGGAAGCCTCATCCGGCTGGGGTGTCGGCTACGCCCGGACCGCGCCCGCCGGGCATGGACGTCCGGCGGAACCGGTCCCATGGACGCCGAGCGAAGCGAGGCCCAATAAAGTCACTCGTACGTCGATGTCCTTCTACATCACCACCCCGATCTACTACGTGAACGCGCAGCCGCACCTTGGTCACGCGTACACCACGATCGCCGTGGACGTCCTGGCGCGCCACATGCGCCAGCGCGGCGAGGACGTTTTCTTCCTGACCGGGACCGACGAGCACGGCGAGCCGGTGGCCGACGCGGCGCACGCCCAGGGGGTCGAGCCGCGTGCGCTCGCCGATCGCAACGCCGAGAAGTTCAAGGCGCTGGCGCCCCAGCTCGAGGCGACCAACGACTTCTTCATCCGTACCACCGACGAGGAGCACATGAAGCGCGTGCAGGACGTGCTCCGGCGCGTGCACGACAACGGCTACACCTACAAGGGGATGTACGAGGGGTGGTACTGCCCGCGATGCGCGGACTTCAAGGTCGAGAACGAGATCCTCGAGGGCAACCGCTGCCCGATCCACGAGATCGTCCTCGAGCGCCATCAGGAGGAGAACTGGTTCTTCCAGCTGTCGGCGTTTCAGGAGCCGCTCGAGCAGCTGTTCGACGAGCAGCGGGACTTCGTCATGCCGGGCCACCACTACAACGAGGCGCGCTCTTTCATCTCGCAGGGTCTGCAGGACGTCTCGCTCTCGCGCAAGCGGCTGAAGTGGGGCGTGACCGTGCCGTGGGATCCCGACCACGTGTTCTACGTGTGGTTCGACGCGCTGCTCAACTACTACACGGCGCTCGGTTATGCGCGTCCCGGTGAGGATCTCACCGACCGGTTCTGGCCGGCCACGTATCACATCATCGGCAAGGACATCCTCAAGTTCCACACCGTGTTCTGGCCCGCGATGCTGATGGCGGCGGACCTGGCCGTGCCGCATCACGTGTTCGTGCACGGGTTCCTACTCGGGGCAGATGGGCGCAAGATGAGCAAGTCGCTCGGCAACGTGCTCGACCCGTTCGAGGTCATCGACCAGTACGGAACCGACGCGCTGCGTTTCTACCTGATGCGTGACGTCGCGTTCGGATCCGACGGGAGCGTCGGGACCGACGCGGTGCGCTCGCGCTACGAGGCCGAGCTGGCCAACGAGTTCGGGAACCTCGCGAGCCGGACGATCGCCATGCTGCAGCGCTATCGCGATGGGGTAATTCCCGCGGTGGCCACCGACTCGGAGTTGGCGCGGGACTTCGAGGTGCTGCCGGCCGAGGTCTCAGTGGTGCTCGATCGCGCCGAACCGACCCGCGCGCTCGATTTGATCTGGGACCGGGTCCGGCGGCTGAACCGCTACGTCGAGGAGCGCGCGCCATGGCAGCTCGCGCGTGACGCAGGGGCAGCGGGCAAGCTCGAGGAGACGCTCGCGTCGCTGGCCGAGGGACTGCGCGCGGTCAGCGTGCTGCTGCATCCGTACATACCGGCGAGCGTCGAGAAGCTGCTCTCGGCGCTGGGCACTCCGGATGTGTCGTACGCGCAGGCGATCTTCGCCGAGCGCGGCAACGGTATGCCCGTCCAGTCGCTCGAGCCGCTGTTTCCCAAGCGCGCTTGATCGACTCGCACACTCACCTGGATCTGTGCGAGCCCCCGGACGCGGAGCTCGTGGCCGCAGCTTCGGAGGCCGGCGTCTCCCGGATCGTCACGGTGGGGACGGATGGCGCCTCGTGTCGTGCCGCACTGGCTGCGGCCGAGGACTTTCCCCAGGTGTATGCGGCGATCGGCCGGCACCCGAACTCGGCCACTGGGTTCGACGACGGCGACTTGGCCGAGCTGGCCGCTCTGGTCGCCCATCCGAAATGCGTGGCGGTGGGCGAGACCGGCCTCGACTACTACCGCGATTACGCGCCGCGCGCCGATCAGGAGCGCGCGTTCCGCGCGCAGGTCTCGCTCGCGCGGGAGGTCGGCAAGCCGCTGGTGATCCACACACGGGCGGCCGAGGACGACACGCTGGGTCTCCTGGAGGCCGAGGCGCGGGGCGTGCGGGTGATCCTGCACTGCTTCTCGATGCCCGAGCGGATCGAGGAGTGCCTCGCGCACGAAGACTGGTGGATCTCGTTCGCGGGCAATGTCACCTATCCGAAGGCCTCACCCTTGCGCGTCGCCGCGGTGCGCGTTCCGGCGCAGCGGCTGCTGGTCGAAACGGACGCTCCCTACCTATCGCCGCAAGTGGTGCGGGGCAAGCCGAACCAGCCGGCGCATGTGGTTTCGACAGCGCAGGCGTTGGCAGTCGAGCGGCGTGTGCCGTACGACGAGTTCGAGCGCGCCGTCGAGGCTTCTGCGGCCGCGCTGTTCGGATGGTCGTCCGGATGACCAGGCGCGCCGCCAAATGAGCGAGGCCGGATGCCGAGCTGGCGCCAGGCGCCTGGGTCAGAACTTCCTCGTCGATCGCAACATCCTCGGCGTGATCGAGCGGCTGGCCGCGCTCGAGCCGGACGACGTCGTGCTCGAGATCGGTGGCGGGCAGGGCGTGCTGTCCGAGCGGCTGGCCGGTGAGGTCGCGCATCTGCATGTGGTCGAGGTCGACCTACGGCTGTCCGATGCGTTGCACGCCGCGCTCGACGGCTTCTCCAACGTCACTTTGCATTTCGCCGATGCCCTCGATCTGGATTTCGCTGCGCTTGACCCTGAGCCGAGCGCAGTCGTGGCCAACTTGCCGTACTCGATCGCGGCCACCGTGATCCTGCGCACGATCGACGAGTTGTCGTCCGTACGGTCGTGGGTCGTCATGGTGCAGCGCGAGGTCGGGGAGCGGCTCGCGGCCGCGGTTGGCGAGCCCGCGTACGGGGCGCCGTCCGTGCTCGCCCAACTGGCGTGCGAGGTGCGCGTCCTGCGTCCGGTGGCGCGCACGGTGTTCCGGCCGGTGCCGCGCGTCGACTCGGTGCTCGTGGGGTTGCGGCGGCGGGCGGATTCTGCGGTCGAGCCGGACGTGCGGGCGCTTGTGCACCACGCGTTCGCGCACCGGCGCAAGGCGCTGGCGCGCTCGCTGGCGCTGGCGGCGGAGGCTCGGCCGGGGGTGCGCGAGCGGGCGCGGGAGGCACTTGTCGAGATGGGGCACCCGCCCGACGAGCGGGCCGAGCGGCTCTCGCCCGAGGAGTTCCGCGCGCTCGCGGCCCGGCTCCGGATCGGCGCGTGAAGCTGCTCGCACGAGCGCCCGGCAAGGTCAATCTGTGCCTGTTCCTCGGGCCGGTCCGTTCCGATGGACGGCACGAGGTGGTCACGCTGCTCGAGTCCGTGTCGGTGGCGGATGAGCTGTCGGTGGCGGTGGCTCGCGGCGGCAGCGCGGTCGACGAGGTGGTGTGCGCCGGGGTCGAGGGGCCGAACATCGTGTCCGGCGCCGTGGCGGGCCTGCGGGAGCGCGGGTGGGACGCGCCGGCGGTGCGAGTCGTGATTCGCAAGCGCGTGCCGGTCGCGGCCGGGATGGGTGGCGGCTCGGCTGACGCGGCGGCGATGTTGCGCCTCGCCGCGGCGATCGCTCCCGTGCCGGCCGCCATCGCCGCCGAGCTCGCCGCGTCACTCGGGGCCGACGTGCCCAGTCAGCTCGTCCCGGGCGTCTCGATCGGGACCGGCGCCGGCGAGGTGGTGAAGCGGCTTGATGCGCTGGGTCCTCATGCGTTCGTGATCGTCCCCCAGGGCGATGGGCTGTCGACCGCAGAGGTCTACCGGGAGGCGGACCGGCTGGGGCTGCCTCGGGACGCGGCCAATCTCGCCTCCCGTCACCGCGAGCTCCTCGCCGCACTCCGCGCGGGGACTTACCTGCTCGGCAACGACCTCGAGCCGGCGGCCTTGTCGCTGCGACCGGAAATCGGCCGGGCTCTCGACACGGTCCGCGACAGCGGCGCCGATCACGCGATGGTCTCGGGCTCCGGTCCGACGGTTTTCGCCCTGTTCACCGGGGTGGAGGCTCAGGCGCGCGCGGAGGCGGTGGCCGTGGGACTTGCCCGTCGCTATCCTGGGGCGACCTCGGCAGCCCCCGTGGGCGAGGAATTCGGCGCTCCACGCGGAAGCTAGTGGTCGCCTCTTGTCGTCGGAAACTCCGACGCCACCCCGCGGCCGGATCCGGTCGTCGGGCACAATTCCCACAAGGCGCGTGAGCAACACATCCATCACCTACCTGGTCGGCGCGTGCGCGACCGTGTTCGGCCTCGCGGCGTTCTGTGCGCTCGTGGTCGCTCCGGCGATCACCGCCTACAGGCGCCCGCTCGAGCGGGTGGCCGCGGTGATCCTGTCGCTGTACGTCCTCGCCGCGCTCGTGGGGATCGGTGTGCTGCTCGGCGCGCTGATCGTGGTCGAGTGGCCAAGGTTTTTCTGACTCGAGTAGGAATAGAGCGGATTGGCTGACCGCGCCCCGGAACAGCCGGCGCCGGGCGCGCCCAATCTGGCCGCGCTCGCCGCGATCACCGACGCCGTCGAGGACGGCGCCGGACTGCCGGCCATCCTGCGCGCCGCGGCACGCGCCCTCGACACAAGCCTGATCCTGATCGACCGTTCGGCCTCCGTGCTGGCCGTCGCCGCCCGCAGTCCGGCCGACGAGCGTTCGCTCATGCGCGAGGCCGAGGATGTGACCACGATCGAACTAAAGGTCGCGGAGGCCACCGTGGGCAAGCTCCGGATGCGGGTCTCGGAGCGTCCCGCCGATGCCTCGCTGCTTCGGCTCATCACGACGCTCATCGCCTCCGAGGTGGAGCGGGTGCGGGCGCCCGCGCGCGCGTCGGAGGAAGCGGCCACCGGGTTCCTGCGGGCCGTACTCGAGCGGCGCATCGAGAACCGCGAGGAGCTGGTCGCACGCGGGAAGGAGCTCGGGACCGATCTGAATCTGGGCGCCAGCGTGGTGATCATCCGTGCCCATCCGCGAGCGCCGACCGAGGAGGACTGGCGGCGACGGATGTTGGCCCTGGCCGCGCGGGGCGCCCGTTCGATCGCGCCCGGCTCGATCGCTGCGCCCACCGCCGCGGACGCCCCGGAGGTCGCCGTGCTCCTTCCCGACGGCGACGGCGAGATGGGCCGGCGAGCCGTGTCGGCGATCCTGCGCGAGCTGGAGGCAGGCCTGCCCGGATTCGCGTTCGCGATCGGCCGCAGCCGGCGCATCGAGGATCCGCTCGAGCTGCACCGCGCCCGTAACGAGGCGCTGCTGGCGGCCAACGTGGTGGAGGGCGAGCCCGAACGCGTCGAGCTGGGCTACGAGGAGACCGGCACCTACCAGTTGCTGTTGCCCCACATGAACGACCCGGTCGAGCTGTGGCGGTTCTATGACGAGACCGTTCGCCCACTGGTCGCCTACGACGAGCAGTACGAGACCGACCTGCTCGGGACATTGTCGACGTTCTTGGAGTGCGACGCCAACGTCAACGCGACCGCCTCGCGGTTGATCACGCACCGTCACACGGTCCGCTACCGGTTCGAGCGCGTGCGCGAGCTGACCGGCCTCGACGTGTCCTCCACCGACGGCCGGGAAAAGCTCTCACTCGGGCTCAAGGCCATGCGCGTGCTCGGGATCGCGCCACCGCGCGGTCCGGCCCACGAACGCGGCGCGGAGGGCGGTCGCGTACCGCGCTGATCCCGGGGGTAGGGTGCCGGCGATGAACGGTCAGGCGCCGGCGGTGCTGATCATGGCGCGGGCGCCGCGCGCCGGAGAGGTTCGACGGGCGCTCGAGCCCCTGCTCGGACGCGAGGGCTGCCGCGAGCTCCAGGCTAAGCTGATCGCCAATTCGGCGGCGTGGGCGCGCAAGATCGGCGCCAGCGTCGTCGCCGTCGCCCATGACCCTCCCGACGCGAGCGGCGAGCTGCGACGGCTGGTCGGCGCGGACGCCGTTCTGTTCCCCCAGAACGGCGAGGGGATCACCGGCCGCCTCGCGGACGCCTCGGCGCGCGTCCTGGCCCGCAGCGGCGGTCCCCTGCTGATCGTGTGGCCCGACCTGCCGCGCTTTCGCGTGGCACACGCCAACGGGGCGCTCGCCGATCTTCGGTCCGGATGCGATGTGGTGCTCGGGCCCGCGGTCGACGGCGGCCTCTACCTGGTCGGTATCGCGCGACCCCTGCCCGAGCTGTTCGCCCTGCCCGAACAGGCGTGGCGAGGTGACGCGATGGCCGTGGCCGGTGCCGCGATCCGCGACGTCGGCTTCGAGGTGGGAATCCTGCGCGCCGAGCGCGCGCTTCACCGGCCCGCGGACTTGCGCGCGGCACTGGCCGATCCGCTGCTACCCGACGACGTGGCGGCGATCCTGCGCCGGCGGCGCTGATCAGGTCAATCCAGCACATCCCGCCTGTCACGGCACCGCGCAACTGGCGTGCGTGATCGCCTTCTCAACGTTCGACCAGCCGGTGCCGCCGGAGAGCCGCAGCTCGCTGTACGCCGCGAACCTGGCCCTCAGAATCAAGACGCCCCACCCGCACACGGTCTGGTGGACCGCGCCCAATGCTCACAGCGCCCGTTGCTCCTCGGCGAACGGGGCCAACCTGCTGGAGATCTCGCCGCGTCACGGGCCGTGAAGCTTCTCCGAGCCCGACCCCGGAGTGGAGGCTGCACCTGATCGACGCCAACGTCGCGCTGGGCAATCTGATCGCGATCGTCAACGCGGAGGCGACGGCGGACGTGCGGACGGGTGGTAGATAGGCTCCGGTGAGCCCGGGCCCGCGTTCCGGGCTCGGGGCTGCACTGCCGGTGTGCGAAGACCTCGCCCGCTCGGAGGCGTTGCACAAAGCCTCGACGCGAGGATTGTTGCCGTGACAGACCAACCCCCGGGTCTAAGCAACACCCTCCTCGGCGATCGAAACCTTGCGCAGGGCGGTCCGTGGCGGATGAGATAACGTCGTTGTCGCTGCAACTCCTAGCGCAAGTGGGGAGTGGTGTAATGGCCGCACGCGACGCTTTGGACGTCGAAGCCCAGGTTCGATCCCTGGCTCCCCAGCTATCGACGCCGCCCCGGAAAACCGGAGCAAATGAGGGTTGGTTCCGTCCGGCGCACGAACTAGTGTTCGGGCATGCCACACCGCCGTCGATACACCGAACGCGAGGTTCGAGACGCCATCGCGACCTCTAGCAGCTTGACCGCGGCGTTGAGGCATCTCGGTCTCCGACCAGCGGGCGGCAATTACGTGACGCTACGGAAGCTGATCGAGCGATATCGCATTTCGACCGATCATTTCCACCCGGTTTGGACCCTACGTGCTCCGCGCTCTGTCACGGCAATCCCGCTTGACGAGATCCTGGTCGAGAACTCGTTTTACAACCGGCGCCAGCTAAAGGAGCGTCTCTACGAGGCGGGGCTTCTGCGTCGGCAGTGTGCGATGTGCGGTCAGGGGGAGACGTGGCAAGGCCGGCAGATGTCCCTGATCCTCGATCACATCAACGGTGCTGCCACCGATAACCGCCTCCACAACCTGCGGATCGTCTGCCCGAACTGCGCGGCGACCCTCGATACGCATTGCGGGCGGAAGAACCGCCTCGATCGTACGCCCCGTAGTTGCCTTCACTGCGGCAACCAGTTCATCCCCAGATACGCGAGCCATCGATACTGCTCACAGATCTGCGGCACCCGCAGCAAAGGTCCGCGTCAGCCGAGGCCGGAGCGTCGCAAGGTCGAGCGCCCCGCTTTCGAGCAGCTGGTGGCAGACATCGCGTCGATGAGCTTCGTGGCCGTCGGTCGCAAGTACGGAGTGTCGGATAACGCGGTGCGGAAATGGATTCGCTGGTACGAGTACCAGCGCGAGACGCAGGAATGGCGCGAGCAGGAGGCGCAGGTAAAGAAAGACGCAGCCTGAGTCCATCGCCGCAGGCGCGCCGGCCCGGCGGACACGCTCTCGCGCGTACGGGGGGGCGAATCGCGGTGGCCGTCGACAAATTAGGGCGGCCGTCGCGCGCGAATTCCCGCCGCATCGCGAGCGAGATCACCTACGATCCTGGCGTGACCGCGCCGGTTGTCGTCATTCTTGCCGCCGGGCAGGGAACGCGGATGCGCTCGGAGATCCCGAAGCTCCTGCACGAGGTCTGTGGGCGAGCGATCATCGCGTGGCCGGTGGCGGCGGCACGGGATGCCGGCGCCGCGAAGATCGTCGTGGTCGAGGGGCCGGATCGGCCGCTCGAGGGCTCGCTCGATGGACAGGTGACGACCGCCGTGCAGCGGGAGCCGCGGGGGACGGCGGACGCGGTGAAATCGGCCGCGCAGCACATCGATCCGGCCAGCACCGTGATCGTGCTGAACGGCGATCATCCGCTGATCACGGCCGAGACGCTGCGGGGACTTGCCGAGGCGCATGCCCGATCGGGCGCGGCGGCCACGCTGGCCACTGCGGTGCTGGAGGACCCGACCGGCTATGGCAGGGTGGTGCGGGCGCCCGACGGCACGGTGGAGCGGGTGGTCGAGACCAAGGCGCCGGGCGACGCGACCGAACTCGAGCTGCACATCCGGGAGATCAGCACGGGCATCTACGCCTTCGAGGGGGCGGCGCTGCTGGCGGCGCTCGAGGAGGTCCAGGCTCACAACGCCCAGGGGGAGCTGTACCTTCCCGACGTGGTCCCCGCCATCCGGGCACGCGAGCGGAGCGTCGCCGCGCACGAGATCGCGGACGCCAGCGAACTGGGGGTCAACGACCGTGCCCAGCTGGCGGCGGTACGGGCGATCGCGCAGCGCCGGATCCACGAGCGCCACATGCTGGCGGGGGTGACGATCGTCGATCCCGCTGCCACCGTCATCGACGTCGACGTCGAGATCGGCCAGGACTCGGTGATCGCCCCGTTCACCAGCTTGCACGGGACGACGCGGATCGGTCCCGGGGGGCGGATCGGACCGCTCAGCACGCTGATCGACACGCGCGTCGGCGCGCAGGTGACCGTCATCCATTCCTACCTGCACGGCGCCGACGTGGGGGAGGGCGCCACCGTCGGACCGTTCAGCTTCCTGCGCCCCGGCGCCGTTCTACGCGAGGGCTCGAAGGCAGGCGCGTTCGTCGAGATCAAGAACTCGGACATCGGTGCCGGTGCCAAGGTGCCGCACCTGTCCTACATCGGCGACGCCGACATCGGCGAGCGCACGAACGTCGGCGCGGGCACGATCACGGCGAATTACGACGGGAGGAACAAGAACCGCACTCACATCGGCGCTGGCTCCTTCGTGAGCGTCGACACGATGTTCGTGGCGCCGGTCAGCATGGGCGACGGGGCATACACGGGGGCGGGCTCGGTGATCACCGACGACATCCCGGACGGCGCGCTGGGAATCGCTCGGGCCCGCCAGCGGAACATCGAGGGCTACGTCGAACGTCGCAAGCAGCGGGATTCCGGTGAGCGCAAGCCAGAAGAGGACGGTAAGAATCCGCCGCGTAGCCCCGGCGAGCGATAACAATGTGCACCGCAGCGCGCTGGCCTGGGTAAGAGCGATGCGCGAAAATCGGCCTCTCCGCAGCAGCCCAGACACGACCTTCTGTCTCCCCTCGGACCTACACTCGACGCCACCATGAGCCTGCTGGAGACTAGTCCCGCCGCGAGCGAGCTGGAGCTGGACTCCCGCAAGCGGCTGATGCTGTTCTCGGGCCGCGCGAACCCGAACCTGGCCGCCCGCATCGCCTCCAAACTGGGCGTCGAGCTAGGCAGCGTCACGCTCAAGACGTTCACCAACGGCGAGGTCTACTGCCGCTATAACCAGTCGGTCCGTGGCGCGGACGTGTTCATCGTGCAGCCGACGTGCGGCAATCCGGATACCGGCCTGAGCGCCAACGACGCGCTGATGGAGTTGATGGTGATGGTCGACGCCGCGGTGGGCGGCTCGGCCCACCGGGTGATCGCGGTCACCCCGTGGTATGGCTACTCACGCCAGGACAAGAAGTCCCGCCCGCGCGAGCCGATCAGCGCCCGAATGGTGGCCCGCATGCTCGAGTCCGCCGGGATCGACCGGATCCTCACGATGGACCTGCACCAGGGGCAGATCCAAGGTTTCTTCCAGAAGCCGTGCGATCACATGACGGCCCTCTTCATCCTCACTCAGTACTTCCAGGACCTCGGCCTCGAGGATCTCGTCGTGGTCGCGCCGGATGCCGGCCGGGTCAAGCTGAACAAGCAGTTCGCGTCGAAGATCGGGGCCGATCTGGCCATCCTCAACAAGGAGCGCCCCAATCAGCAGGTGGCGGAGATCGGCTACGTGATCGGGGACGTGCGCGGCAAGAACGCCGTGCTGGTCGACGACATCATCGACACCGCGGGAACGTTGAGGGCCGCCGCCGAGGCCGTCTACGACGCTGGCGCTCGCCGCGTGTATGCCGCCGCCACCCACGGCGTATTCTCGGGCGAACCGTGGGCGCAGCTCCGCGCCGCGCGGGTCGAGGAGATCGTCGTGACCGACACCATTCCGCTGCCGGCCGGCGCGCCGGACAACGTCCGCGTCCTTTCGTGCGCGGACCTGCTCACGAGCTCGATCCGCCAGATCTTCACCGACGGGTCGCTGAGCGACGTGTTCGGCGGCGAAAACCAGCTGTTCTGACCCTTCGCCGGCGGCAAGGCCTGCCCGATGGGAGAGCGCGACGATCCGCAGTCCGGCCGCGGGATCCAGAGCGCTCGCGCCGCGCGCCTGATGGAGCTGCTCGGACTGAGCGAGGACGAGCTGTGTCGCGTGCTCGACGTCGACGCGCTCATGCTCCTCTCCGGCCAGCTCGATCACCGGGTCGAGCTCCCGATCCTGCTCGACCTGCTCGACGAGGCATCCGAGCGCGCTGGCCCGGCGCTGCTCAGGCGCTGGGTCCGGGCATCCGGCCCCGGCGGCAGGCCAATCGAGGCGCTCCTGCGGCGAGACTTCGGCGCGTTC
>JAFASQ010000264.1 GCA_019244395.1 Solirubrobacterales bacterium
CGGAAACCAAGGCCCCGGGGCACACTGCTGGTTCGTCACCCAGGCGGGTCTGCGTCTCGCGCTTCCGCTCAAGTCTCCGGCGGAGCCGAAGCGGCAGTCCGCCGCCGGCGCCCATGTCCTGGTCACCCAGCCCCGCCTCGTGAAACCCGCAGTCGAGGCAGGAAGCATCGACGCGCCGCAGCCCGTCGAACAAAAACCGTCAGTCAGAGTGCCGCAACTCGATCGGTGCGACAGTCAGCCGTCGGCCGCCACGCGACGACACAGAGGCGGCCTGGCTGCCAAGGTCAGGCCTGCTACTTGCGCTCGCTCGCGTAGGCGTTCATCTCTGCAGCGCTGAACGAGCATTTGAGGGAGGGTCGTACCAAAACTCCTGGCCCTCAAACGCCTCCTCCCGCTTGATCGCCACGAGCGCGGAGCACGGTGGCGGCGGCAGGATTGGAGGAACAGCGTCCGGATAGCCTCGCTCATTGGTCGTGGCGCACAGCCGACCGCCGGCGGTCTGGGCGCCGGCCGGTTGAGCACCGATCTCAGCCGCCGCGGCGAACGCCAAGGCCGCCAGCGCGGTGGCGGCCGCCTTCTTGACCGGATGATTGATGAGCATCTGGACGCCCCCTTGGTCGCCAAGTCCGACAGTCGGCTCGGGTTGGTGTGAGGAATTCGAGGGCAGAAGGCGCCGTGGTGCAATCCCAACAAGTTGGGATTTTCGGCGGCTTCGCGGGCATGTATGGTTGTCGGGTGGCTACCGACCGGGACCGCGGTCCGGTGCTGCGAGCGCGTGCAGCGGCTCAGCGAGTCGAGCATCGACCCGCACTTCCATGCCCAATACGGGGAGCACGTCGCCCAGATCGACCTGACCTCGCTGGAGGTCTTGAACGGTTCGCTCCCAGCGCGGGCGCTTCGCCTTGTCCGCGAATGGGCGGAGCTTCACCGCGCGGAGCTGGCGATGAACTGGGATCTAGCGCAGGCACTGGAACCGCTGGTCGAGATCGACCCGCTCCCGTAACATCGACACGATGCTCCGAGTGATCGCGGTCAAACCGCTTGACGGCTACAAGCTCTATATCGAGTTCAGCGACCGCGTCGTCCGCGTCATCGACTGCTCCTTTCTATTGCACGGAACGCTCGGCGAGCCGCTAAAGGACCTCGACTACTTCCGGCGGGTTCGAGTCGATGACGACGCTCGGACGATCGTCTGGCCCAACGGACTCGATCCGGCACCAGAGCTTCTCCACGAAGGGCAGGAATCAATCGACGCCTTCAAGCGGCATCGGACGGCCGCGTAGAGCCCGTGCCGTAGCCCACCTACGCCTGAAGCGACCACGTCAGCCCGGCTACTGGTCCGCGCGAATAGCGGCAGTCTGGCTGAGACTGTCGTGTGGGCGACAAAGGGGAAGTCACGTTGGAGCCATGCTGGTCAGCAACGAACACGTCGCCTGACCCATCGACCGCGACGCCCAGCCTGGGTGCGCAGGCCGGTGAACGCCAGGGTGACCTGGCTGCCGCCGCCGGCGGCCAGCTCCAGCACCCGGTTGTCCCCGTTTTCGGCTACGAACACGTTGCCTGACCGATCGACCGCGAGGCCGAACGGCGAGTTCAATCCGCTGAACCCGAGCGTCTGCTGCGAGTAGCTGAGCGCCTGCGCCGGCGCGGCCGACATCCCGAAGGCCGCGAGCGAGCCCAAGCACGCCAGTCAGCGTGCGCTCCTCGGCCCAACGCGCCCCCAGCGACCCGTACGCGGGCATTCGCGCATCGCCGAGCAGCGCTGCCGGAACCGCGGCGCATCGCGACGCGCGCACGGGCCGGGAGGGCCCGCGACAGTCCGCGGGTCGATTTTCGATCTGGTGGCGCACATCGTTGTCCCTCCTGTGGTTTCTGGATCGCGCGCACCGGTCGGCTGACGCCAACCCTGGTGCGGCTTGGTCTCGCCGCTTGCTGGGATCGCATCCCGACCTCTGGGTGCCTGGGGGCGTGCGATCTAGCCGATCGTCAGGTCCCGCAGTGAGCGCTGGGCACGAGCCTCGTGAAGCTGTGGTTCGCGTCGCCGGGTGTGGCGGGCCTAACCCGTTCGCCGATCAGCGAGCGCTGGGTGGATCACTGGGCGTTGCTAGTCGGCGAACCTCATGCGTCGCTCCGGTCATCGTGGCTGCAAACCTTGCCGGCATTGTCATTCGGGCCCTTCCGGACGCGCTCTCTGCCCTCGTGCCGATCGAGTCCTTCTGTAGTGGCCGTTGGCAAGAGGTGCCCGAACACGAACTTCGTCCCCGATCGTGCTCTCCCCCTGCGGCGGCAAGCAGCGCGACCAGCGCTATGTCTCGCTCGACGAGCTGCCCGTCGCCCACCAGCCGTGTGTACAGCTCCGCCTTCGTCTTCCCGACGCGCCCTGATTGACGACCCGATACTTTCGGACGCCGGGGCACCAGCGTTCTTTTGCCCGCTTCGCCGAACCAGCCGGCGTCAACGAGCCGCGCGCTGTAGTGCTCGCCGACACCGAGTTTCCTCATCGCCGCGCTCTCGATCCTGGCGCGCTCACGGTTCGAACGGTCACGAACCGCAGCGAGGGAGCCATCGAGCGTCGCGTCTGGCGTCGGCGAATCGTCGAGCACTCCAGTTTGACCATTTCATCTTCTCCAAGAACTTGCGTTCTTCGGCTGCCGAGGAGCGGATACGACCCTGGAGCGCTCGAGCTCCATCAACGTCGCGCTTGCCGCATCCAGTGGTCGAGCGGGGCGGAGCGCACCTGCTCTCCCGATCAGCACCCGGACTGGAGAACCGTCGATGCTTCGGGTAACGAGAGCGTCGTAATCATGGTTCTGCCATGCGTCTTCGAGCGCCGCTTGGCATCCGCTCCGATGTCAGATGTGGTTCGTTAGTCCCCGCAAACGACGACTTGGCCGGGCGGGCAGATTGCATCCGCTGCTGGCGAAGGCTTCGGCGCTGCCGACCATCGGCTCGTGCTTCTCCAGCCATTTCGGCGCGAGGTAGCGCGTGAAGGCGCTCCGTCATTGCCTGAGCGCTTGAGCACGGTGCCGAAGAAGGTCGCTGCCAGCTCCGTTACTTCCTGCTTGACCTGCTCAGTGTCGAGACCGGTGGTTGGAACGTTGTACTGGGTGCAGCGCTGGCTCAGCTCATCGAAACTCACGCATGGGACGTCGACGCCGGACACAGCCTTGACTAGGGGCCCGATGTCAACGGGCGTGGTGAAGCTTGCCGAGGAGCAGTACTGCATCGCAGTACCTGAAGGAGAAGCGGTCACGATTCCGGCGAGCGTCTGCCGATCGAGAATCGCGTGCGTCATCCAATACGAGAGTTCCCCGCCATCAATTCGGCCGTCGTGGTTCGTATCGGCGCTGTCCCCGGCGGCTTGGAGTTGGTCGCAGTAGGTCGAGTCAAAGCTGCGGTGCACCGCGTTCGGGATCGAGACGAAGGCCTTGTCTTCGCTTGAGATCTGGTCGAACGCGGCCTGGCTGACCGCCTCCGGGGGGGGTGGATTCTGGTCCTGGCCGCCGGCGACGAGCAGGGTCGGAACGGTGACGTTCGCGAGCTTCACCCCGAAGGTGATCTTCGGGGCGCCGATGGCTAGGCCCATCACCGCCTTCACCCGCGGGTCGCGCGACAACGGCCAACAGAGCAGGCTTCCATCCGGGGCGGGGGAGCTCACGGCGTCGGCATATGATTGGCAGTTGGGCGTGGCGGGGTTCGTGGGGTCGGATAAGGTCCAGGGGACGCTGCCGCCGGCGGCAGCCAAGGCGGTGACGGTTCCGCGGGAGTGCCCGAGCACGCCAGCTCGCGATACGTCGACGCGATCTCCGAGCCAACGGGGAAGGAGAGTCAAGACTGCCGAGATGTCATGGACACGGTCAGCCATGCTGAACGCGACCTCCGGCCGGGAACAAGGTGGAGGCCGATGATCATTGCAGCTCAGCAACGCGGGCACCTTCGGGAATCCGGCCTGCGTATTGACGTAGTCGATCCGCACGTCGTCTTGGGTGTTGTTGACGTGGTAAGGGGCGGCGACCACGAACCCCTCGCCAGCGATCAGCTCTAAGGTGTGCGCGTAATCGATTGGGTCGTTGGTCGAGCCGTGTGAGAAGACGATCACCGGAAATGGTGGGCCGCTCCGGTCGATCGGCGCGTTTTCGCGCGCTACCTCAGCCGGCACCGTCCACGACAGCGGGTCCCATCCCGCCATCAGCGGCCGACCGTACAACGCCGAGGTGTAAACGGTCTTCGGCGCATCCGAGAATCCTCTAACGTCAGCGGGATACCAAAGGTGAACGTCCACTTCCCTCGACTCGCCCTGCGCAGACCCAGGTACGGTCATGTGTTCAACCGTGTGACCCACACGGAAGTTCTGCCTGTGACCATCACGGAAGTTCTGCGCCAGTCCGTCGCTGGCCGCGGCCGTGGGTACTCCGAGGAGTTGACCGCCGATCGCGAGGACAGCCGTCGCTCCGAGCAGAACGGCTACTCGTGACCGTCGGGTCGGCGCGGCGGCAGGTGCCGACGCGGCTGCCCCGCGGGCGTGGGGAATCGTGACTCTCATGGGAGCCTCCGGTCGTGATGCACGGCGGCGGGGGAAGGAATCATCGGATTCCGGTCACCGCCCGCCGGCCTTGAAGTGTTTTGCACATGGGCGTCGCTGAGCGCGCCGTTGTAGATCGACCCGCCGCATTCCGGTGTCATGCGATGAATTGCGGTCCCATGGGGAATCCCTTGTATGGCATGCGTGAGGTACAGTGCGCAGGGCTGCTGCCCGATGGTAAGGTCTTTTAGGCGCGGCTCTCCCCGAGCGTCTTCTGTGGCTCGGCGAGCGGGTCCGCCGTGCGTGCGGCTTGCAGCGCAGTCTCGAGCACTGTCACGAGCTGCATGTACCCAGTGAAACGCCTTAGCGTCCCGTCGTCTGCTGTTAGCGACCCCTCGATCGGCGTCGTGGTGAGATCGATGTCCATCGTGATGTGGGCCGTGAGAACCTCCATCGCTCCGTATTCATACCGCCGCTGGCGACGGTTCGCACTAGGGTTCGACCCTACTCTTTTGTTTTGGAGCCGTTTCGAGCGTGCTGCGCGTTGGTCGTGGCCAGTGCGTTGGGATTCAGCTGAGGACGTCCGGTGATGCCGAGCTTCTGGTGGCCGCGAGCAGCGCGGCCAGAGGTCGCGGTCGGTTGACCAGCTGTGGGTTCAGATCGCTCCGTTCTGGCGGGTTGGTGTCGGTGAGGGCATCGGCGTTGTTCTCATGTGGGGCGCTACGGTCCGGTGAGAGTGAAGTTCGCCGTCGACGTCTGGCCGGCGGACACGACCACGTTCCGCGTTGACGGCCGGTAGCCGCTGGCACTGGCCGTGCAGCTGTAGCTGCCCGGAGGCACGTTGGGTATCGAGTAGTTGCCCGTGCTGCCGGTCTTGGAGGAGTAGCCGCTGGTGCAGGTGATGGTTGCGGCGGCGATCGCTGCGCCGCTTTTTTGCTTTCGGACGGTGCCCGCGATCGTGCCCGGCTTCGCCTTGATTAGCGTGCTGGCGGCGGACTCGACCGAGCTCTGGCCGTAGCCGTTCGTCGCGGTCTCGCGTGCGCGAATCGTGTGATCGACGTCCGCCGCGACCAGGACGTAGCTGGTTATGGATGCCCCTGCGATGTCAACGCAGTTGGTCCCGCTCGGGTCGCAGCGTCGCCACGAGTAGCTGCGGCTGATCGGAGCCGTGCCTGTCCAGACGCCGGGATTCAGGCTCAGCGTCTGACCGTCGGTGGCCGTCCCGGAGATCGTGGGTGGCGCTGAGTTGACAGGCGCGTTCCCGTTGACCACGGCAGTGGCACCCGAGTCGGCGAAACCCTGGCCGTAGGCGTTTGTCGCGGTCTCACGCACCCGGATCGTGTGGCCGATGTCCGCCGCGGCCACGGCGTACGTCGTTGCCGACGCCGCCGCGATGTCGAGGCAATTGGCCCCGGCCGAGTCGCACTGACGCCATTGGTAGCTGCGGTTGAGCGGAGCCGTGCCGGTCCAGGCGCCGGCGTTCGCGCTCAGCGTCTGACCCTCGGCGGCGGTCCCCGAGACCGTGGGGGGCGACGAGTTGACCGGTGCGGTGCCCGAGATCGATCCGCCCTCGTAGCGGGCTACGGCAATGCGGCTGACTGCGGAGCCGTCGGCGCCGTACGTCACACTGGCGCCCGCGGCCACGATCTTGCCGTCGGGCTGCAGCGCGACGCCGCCGGCGCTATCGGCCCCGCCGAAGTCGGTAGTCCTCACACCGACGTCCGCGTAGACACCGTCGTCATGGAAGGACGGGTCCGGGTTACCGACAGAGTCGTAGCGCGCCACCAAAAAGTCGTCGATGGTTCCGCCCGCAGCCACGATCTTGCCGTCGGACTGGATCGCGACGCTGGACCCGCTGTCCGTGCCATCGACATCCGTTAAGCTCAGCCCCCGGAGCGAGCCATCGGGGGTGTATACAGCGACGACGAGTGTGGTCGACGAGCACTCGAAACAGTAGCTTCGTCCGACCGTCGCGATGGTGCCGTCGGGACCGATCGCGACATCTTTGAGCGCGTCGTCACCGCCCAAGTCGGTGATCTGCGTGCCCTGCTGCCCGAACGAGGTGTCAAGCGAGCCGTCGCCGTTGTAGCGGGCCACCGCGAGATCACCCAGGCCGTCAAGGCCTGGGGCGCTTCCGACGGCCACGATCTTGCCGTCAGCTTGGAGCGCGATGCCCCCGGGGAACGTGTCCACGCCACGGTTGAAGTCGGTTCTCGCCGTCCCGCCCACGCCGAAGGACGCATCGGGCGAGCCGTCGGTGCCGTTATAGCGAGCCAACACGAGGCCCCCGCCGCCGTACCCCGAGACCACGATACGCCCGTCGCGGTCGACCTTGACGTCGGAGACGCTGAAGTCCGTCGTCACCTTCCCACCCGCGCCAAATGAGGCGTCGAGCGACCCGTCGGGTAGGTAACGAGCCACCGCCTGTCCCCCCACCGCCACGATCTTGCCGTCGAACTGAAGCGCCACGGCGTCCGCTGCGACGTTGCCGAAATCCGTTGTCACCATGCCGTCCCCACCGAACGACGGGTCGAGCGACCCGTCCGGCATGAACCGAGTCAGGGCAAAGCGGGTGGTGCCGCCTGCGCCGGCGTCGCTGCCACCCACAACCACAATCTTCCCATCGGCCTGGACCGCCACATCATTCCCGTAGCTGGACACCCCGATGCTGGTCAGCGCCTTGCCGTCGCCCGAGAACGTCGGGTCCAGATCGCCGGGCGCCGCCTTCGCCGATGTGGCGCCGAACAGGCCCGCGGCCAGAACGACGAGCGCGGAAACGACCCTAACCCGCGTCATCGCACTTACTACCCGCCGCGCTGGCGGCTTCGTGTACCTTCCATCGCTCGGTATTCATACCGCCGCTGGCGACGGTTCGCACTAGGGTTCGACCCTACTCTTTTACTAACAGTGCGACCCTACTCTTTTGCTTTGAAGCCGCTTCGAGCGTCGAGCCGTGGGGGGTGCTGTGCTTTGGTCGTGGCCAGTGCGTTGGGAGTCAGCTGCGGACGTCCGGTGATCCCGAGCTTCTGGTAGACGTGGTGGAGGTGGCCTTCGATGGCCTTGAGGGTGACGAACAGGGCTTGTGCGATCTGTTTGTTGGTCATCCCGCCGGCGGCCATCTCGGCCACGCGGCGTTCGCTCGGGGTGAGGCGGTCGCGGGCGGTGATGTCCTTGCGCGGCCGCGCGCCGAGCGCGGCGAGCGCGAGCGCCCCACCGTGGGCGGCGAGCTCGAGGCCGCGCTCGAGCGGCTCGCGGGCGCCACGGCGGTGGCCGGCGTGACGCAACGCGCCGCCGAAGTCGACCAACGCGCGGATGTGCTCAAGCCGAGGAGCCGCCGGCTCGAGCACCGACACCGCCTCGGCCAGGAGCTCAAGGCCGCGAGCGCCCCGTTCGACCAGGCCCAGTACCCGCAGGCCCTGACCGATCATCCCGGGCGCACCGATCGAGCGGGTAACCTCGAGCAGCTCCCGCGCTACGCCTCGCGCGCGCGCCGCGTCGCCGGTCGCGGCCGCCGCGAGCGCCTCCGTGGCACGA
>JAFASQ010000415.1 GCA_019244395.1 Solirubrobacterales bacterium
CCAGGCGCCGGCCCCGCGCTCGTGCTCCTGCGCCATCGCCGCGAGCATCGTCGCCACCAGCCCAGGCCCTCGCTGAGCGCAGGCCACCAGCGCGACGGCGCCCACCGGGTTGCGCTTGTGGGGCATGGTCGAGGAGCCGCCGCGACCCTCGCCTCCGCCCTCGCTCGCCTCCGCCACCTCGGTTTGCGCAAGCAGGACCACATCGCGACCGAGCTTTCCGAGCAGCCCGAGCGTGATGCCGAGCCCAGTAGCCAGGCGCGCCGGGCGCAGTCTGATCGCGTGCCACGGAAGCTCGGCGGCCGCGAGGCCCAGCCGCTCCGCCATGCCGACGCCTACCTCGAGTCCGCGGTCGCCCAGGCTCGCCAGCGTGCCCACCGCCCCGCCGAACTGCGCCGCCAGCTCATGGGCGCGGATGGCGGCGAGCGCGTCCTTCGCCGCGTCGAGCCCCGAGAGCCAGCCCGCCGCCTTCAGCCCGAAGGTGACCGGAAGGGCCTGCTGGAGCAGGGTCCGCCCGGGCACGATTGCGGCGCGGTGGCGCTCCACGAGCGCCGCGCAGGCATCCGCGGCTTCGCCAAGGTCCGCGACGATCGAATCGAGGGCGCGCCGAGCGACCAGCATGATCGCGGTGTCGATCACGTCCTGGCTGGTGGCGCCCATGTGCAGGTGGGTCGAAGCGGCACCGTCGAGCTGCCGGCGCAGGGCGCGCAACAGCCCGGGAATCGGCGTCCCCTGCTGTCCGGCAGCGCGGCCGAGGTCATCGAGATCCAGCTCGAGCTTTCCGGAGGCGACGGCATCCGCCAGCTCCCAGGCCGCCTCAGCGGGGGCCAAGCCGAGATCGGCGAGCGCCTCGAGCAGGGCGACCTCGACCTCGACCATGGCCTCGAGCAGAGCGCGATCGGTGGCCTGGGCAGCCGCTTCGCCGTGCGCGAACAGGCCGGCGAACAGCCTGTCCGGGGCCACGGCGACTATCGAGTCCCGCCGAGCGGGCGAGGGCGTGGAGACGGGTTGGTCACGTGCAGGGACTGAGCGAAGACGCCGAGCGCGTCGCGCACCACCTCCACCGTCTCGGGCGGCAAATCGCCGAGCATGTCGGCCTCGATCCGGTCGACTGACTGGTCGCAGCGGTCCAGCGTCTCGAGCCCCTTGTCGGTGACCGATGCGCGCAGGACGCGGCGGTGCTTGGGGTCCGGGCGCCGGCGGATGAGCTTGCGGCGCTCGAGCGCAGAGATGACCAGGTTCATGGCCTGCGGCGTGACGAGCGCCCAACGCGCCAGCTGCGCGCAGGACAGACCGTCGCGCTCGCGCAGCAGGCTCAGCGTGACGTATTCGGGCGTGGAGACGCCGAGCAGGCGGAGCTCCTCATCGAGTCGTGCGCGCAGTCGGCGCTCCACCCGGTACACGAGGTAGCCGACGCGGGGAACGGTCTTGGCCTCGGCCGAGCCGAGCGCTGCTGTGGCCGCACGCGTCATCGCGCGCAACATTAGTCGCTTGCCCGAGGGTTTCGGGGCAATGTGCCCCACAACGGCATTGACAAGTCCCTTGCCACCCGCATAGGGTTCCGCGGCACGCAACGCCGTTAGATCCAGGAGGGAGGATCTCGTGATCGGACGTAAGGTAATCATCGCGCTCGTCGCCGCAGGGATGCTCGCAGCGCTTCCCGCCTCATCAGGGGCGCAAGCCACCTCTACCCCCTACGCCGGTGCGACCAGCGACGGCGGGCAATGGATCGCCGACGTGCCGACCAACTGGAATGGGACGCTGCTTCTGTACAGCCACGGCTTCGGGCCTCCCGTCGCGGCCGACGCGCCCGATCCGAACACGAAAACGGCGCTGCTCGACCGGGGCTACGCGATGGCCGGATCCTCGTATGACCCGAACGGCTCGTGGTGGGCGCTGAACAGCGCGCTGACCGATCAATTTCAGACGCTGAGCGCGGTCGAGGCGCTATTGCCGTCGAAGCCGGTTCACGTGTTCGCGGTCGGCACCTCGATGGGCGGCCTGATCAGCGCGCTCGAGGACGAGCATTCGAACGGCCGCCTCGACGCATCGCTGACCACGTGCGGGATCGTGGCGGGCGGACTCCAACTGGGCAACTATCAGCTGGACGGCGAGTACGCGATGACCCAGCTGCTCAACCCGACGGGCGAGAGCATCCAGCTGGTCAACTTCAACAACAATCCGGGCGCCGGGCTGGCCACGGGGAAGCAACTCGACGCGCTGGCCGACCAGGCTCAGACGACGCCACAGGGCCAGGCACGGCTGGCCCTGGCCATGTCGCTCATGAACGTCTCGACGTGGGCGCCAGGGCAGACCATGCCGGCGCCGAACGACTACAACGGCCAGGAGCAGCAGCAGTACCAGGTCGAGTTCGCCAAGAGCGGTCCGGCGACCGGAATCCAGACCACGATGGATTTCGTCGAGTTTGGCCGGCCCTGGATCGAGCAGGCAGCGGGCGGCAACCCGAACTGGACGAAGGACGTGAACTTCTTCCGCCTGCTGGCCGAATCCCCCTACGCACCCGAGATCGTCAGCCTCTACCGACAGGCCGGGCTCAACCTGTGGCGGGACCTGCAGACGCTCACCCGGAACGCCGATATCACCGCGGACCCGGCGGCCGTAAGGTCGCTCACGCTGACATCGGTGCCGACCGGGCGCCTCCAGATCCCCGAGCTCGACATGCACACGATCTCGGACCAGCTGGTGCCCGTGCAGCAGGAGAACTACTACCGCCACACGGTCACGTTCGCGGGTCGCCGCGAGCTACTCCGGCAGGCCTTCGTCCAGCGCCAGCTGCACTGCAACTTCACGCCGGCCGAGCTGGTGGCGGGCGTGCAGGCGGTCCAGCAGAGGGTTGAAACCCGACATTGGGACGATCTCGCCGATCCCGCCAGACTGAACGCGGCGGCCGCCGCGACCGGCCTGGGTGACTCTGCGTTCATCCCCTACGAACCGGCCCCCCTATCAGGCGACAACGGGCCGTTCGACCCGTTCACCGGCGGCTCGTTCCCGTTCTTCTTCGGTCGCTGGTAGGCCCCTGACGTGAATCTGCGGCTCCCGGGCCACAATACCCGGGATGCCGCAGAGTGCGGTCAGACCGCAGCGGACCGTCTGGGCGTGGGCCTGCGCCGGCCTGGCCGGCTCGATCCTGCTCACGCTGGCCGGTCCACCGCTGGCCGGCGGCGCGGTGAGCTGGTGGTTCACGGGCGGTGGCGGCGTCGCGGTGTTCTACGCCGGGATCGTGGTGCTGTCGCTCGCGTGGCTGGCGCTCGGGCGGCTGGCGCTCACACGCCGACAGGTGTGGACGATCGGAGCGATGTGGTGCCTTCCGTTGTTCCTCGGGGCGCCGCTGTTCAGCCAGGACGTCTACAGCTACCTGGCCCAGGGAACGCTCGTGCACCTCGGCCTGGATCCATACGCGCACAGCCCGGCGGTCCTCGCGCAGCACGGCCAGGCGCACGTCCTTAGCGCGGTCTCTCCGTTCTGGCGCCACACCACGGCGCCATACGGCCCGTTGTTCTTGTGGATCGTCAGCTGGTTCACCGGTACGAGCCTGGTGGCCGGAGTGCTGCTGATCAGGACAGTCGAGCTGGGTGGCTACGTCCTGCTGGCAGCATTCGTGCCGCGGCTGGCGCGGAATCTAGGGGCCGACCCCAGCCGCGCGGCGTGGCTGGTGCTGCTCAGCCCGCTCCTGCTCCTCCAGTTGGTGGCAGCGGCGCACAACGATCTTTTGATGATCGGCCTGGTGGTCGCAGGCGTCTCGCTCGCCATCGAGCGACGCGTGCTGCTGGGCATCGCGCTGTGCGCGGTGGCGGCCACGATCAAGCTGCCCGCGGCGGCGGCCATTCCGTTCATCCTCGTTGCCGAGGGTGACCGGAGAACCGCGGTGAGGGGCGTGCTCATGGCGGTCGCCGTGGTGGTGGCGGTGAGCTTGGTCAGCGATCTCGGGTTGGGTTGGGTCTCGACCTCGATCTTTTCGACGCCCGGCAAGGCGCGGCTGGCGATCACCCCGGCCACCGCGCTCGGGTGGACGGTCGCGCAGGTCGTGCCGGTCGGAGCGCGTGGGCTCGAGTCGGCGCTCGGTGTCGTGGCCTTCGCGGCTGCGCTGCTGTTCGGCTTCGTCTTGCTGTGGCGAACCAGACCCGGCAACATGGTTCGGTACCTCGGCTACGCGTTGATTGCCGTCGCTGTCTGTGGGCCGGCGGCTTGGCCCTGGTACCTGACCTGGGGACTCGTGTTGCTGGCGGCCTGTCCCGGCATCCAGTCGTCGCGCGCGTTGGTGGCGACCACCCTGCTGGGGGCACTGGCGGTCAAAGCCGACGGTGTCCTGGCCTTCCCGCTGCACACGGCGCCCGCATTCGTGGCGCTGTACGTCGCGGTCGCGGCCGTGGCCTCGCGCCGGCGGCCCTCAGTCACCGCTCCTCCGTTGCGTCCGATCGCCGAGTCCTGATGGCCACACTGGTTCGGGCGCCCGCACCTGCACCTCGGCGATCGGCTCCGGAGTACCGAATCCAGGACGTGGTCGTCGTGGCCGCTCCGGCGGCGCTGGCGCTCGTCCTATGCCTGTACGAGTTGACCGCGCGCAGCCTGTGGCTTGACGAGGCGGCCACGGTGGCCATCGCCGGCCAACACGGCTCCGCGCTGTGGAGCGCAATCGCCCACGACGGCGGCAACATGCTCGGCTACTACGCGCTGCTCCACGTTCTGATCGGGTGGTTCGGCCACGGGGCGCTGGTCATCCGGTTGCCGTCGGCCGTGGCCGCCGCTACGTGCGCCGGAATCGTCGCGCTGCTCGGCCGGCGGCTGTTCGATCGGCGCGTAGGCGTGGTAGCCGGGGCGCTCACCGCGGTCAGCCTGCCGGTGGTGTTCTGGGGTCAGGACGCCAGGGGCTACGCGCCGATGCTGGCCCTGGTGGCGGGGTCGTTCCTCGCCTTCGCTGCGCTGGTGCAGACCGGCGGCCGGCGCGCGTGGATCGCCTACACGGTGCTCACCGCGCTCGCGGCGTACGCGAGCTTCATCGCGGTTTTTATTCTTCCGGCCCAGCTGATCGCGCTCATCTGGCGCCGGCAGGCGTGGCGTCGCGTCGCCTCCGCGCTGGTCGCGTGCGCGGTGTGCTGGGTGCCGCTCGCGGTGCTCGCGCTCACGCGAGGCTCGGGTCAGCTGTTCTGGATCCCCCGCCCCAGCCTCAAGGCCGAAGGCCAGGTCATCAAGACGCTCACCTCGGCGGCGTTCGAGCCGAACTTCCGGCCCACCTGGGCCGCGACGGGGCTGGCCATCGTCACCGTGGCGCTGCTCGCGGTGGCCGCGATCAGGCTCGTCCGCCGGCCCGACTGGGGAGCGCTGCTGGCGCTGTCCTGGCTGGTCGTGCCGGTGGCGCTGATCTGGCTCGAGTCGCTCCTCGGGCAGTCGCTGTTCACGCCGCGCAACGCGCTCGTGGCCTTGCCCGCCGTGGCGCTGCTGCTCGCGTGGCTACTGGCTCGAAGCCGCACCGGCTGGGTGGCGGTGGCGATCCTGATCGCGCTGCGGGCGGCCGCGTTGGTGCCGAGCTATGGGGTATCGCCCGAGAACTGGCGGGCGGCAACCGCATACGTGCTGCATGGTGAGCGGCCGGGCGACTGCCTCGCGTTCTACCCGCTCGATGCCCGGATGCCGTTCGCCTACTACGCCGATCAACCGGTGGTGCCGTACGTAGAGCGCTACGAAGCGCCGCGGCTGCCCTCGGGCTGCCGGCGGGTGTGGTTGGCGGTCAGCCATCAGGGGCAGCCGAACGGCCCGGCCGGATCGCGGGCGCACTATGCGCGCTACGTCGCGCTGCGGGACACTTTGGCGCGCGAGTACGGGCAGCCGAGCACGCGGGCGTTCGGGTACGCCAGCGTGATCTGGGTGCAGCGGTTCGGGCCGCGGCGCTGACGGTCGAGCATCACGGGCTGGCGCTCGGTGGCGCGCCGGACGCGACGGCCGCCGGGCATGGACGCCCGGCGGAATCGGCGTCGCGGCGACGGCCCGCTCGGCGTCCATGCCTCGCCAATTGGGCCTGCCGCGACATCGTCCGGAGGACGCTGCGCGAAGCGCAGCCCTTTGACTACGGACGGAGCGTCGTCCCGACGAAGGTGAGCGCGCTCAGGCCGGCCAGCATCACCCCGTTGACCCACAGGAGCGCGATGAACGGTCGGCCACGGACGTAGCGCGCGACCACGATCACCGCGGGGAAGGCGGTGATAATCAGGCGCGGCATCGGCGGGACGTATTCGGAGGACATGCCGAGCCAGGCAATCCCCAGCGTGTAGACGATCGCTTCGGCGGACATCTCGTGGCGGTTGCGGGCGATCAGGGCCAGCGTGGCGATCAGGATAAGCGCGCCCGCCAGGCCCACCACGAGGTTGAGGTTGATCGTGGGGTGGTTGAAGTGGCCCAGCGACATCTGGTCGGCGAGTTGCTCGGTCAGATGTGCGAGCGCGAACACATCGGTCTTCTCGTGCCATCCGTCGCGCTGCGCGATCAGGCTCGCCAACGGGCTGCCCGTCCGCAGCCACAGGAATACAAAGAACGACCCGGCCCCCACGAGCGACAGGACGGGCGCCAGCAGGGGCCGCAGCGCCGCTCGGTGGCGGCGCAGCTCGAGCGCCGCCGAGACCGCGCACACCACGACGAGTACGATCGCTTGCGGTTCGCAGGCCGTGCCGATCCCGCCCAACGCGCCGGCCAGGACCCAACGGCGCTGCTGCAAGGCGAGGATGCAGCCCGCGGCCAGCGGGATCATGAGCCCCTCGGCGTAGACCATCGAGAACACGACCGAGCCGGGGAACAGGCAGAAGAGCAGCACCGCGCGCCGGGCCGCGCGCTCGCCCCACCACGATTGCGCGAGCCGGCCGACCAAGACCGTGGCGACCAGGCCGCCCAGACTGGACACGATCACCCCGGCGATCGTCGTGGACAGGATCTCGTAATGGGCGATCGGCGTGACGAACACCCGTCCCACGAGCCAGATCACCATCGGGTAGAGCGGGAAGAAGCCAAGCGTCGACTGGGCATGCACCACGTGATCGGGGTAGCCGTGGTTGGCCACGGCGCGATACCAGAGGCCGTCCCACTGGGCCAGCTCGTGAGTGAAGGCGTGGTGCCGCAGTGCGCCGTTGACGAGCGCTACGAGCATGAGGAGCGCGCGCGTGGCGAGGTAGACGGCGATCGCGAACCGGGCGCTGTAGAGCGCGGTTCGGGTGCGTTCACGCAGGCGCGTTGCGCTCGGGGTGGCTATGGCGACGGACGCACTCTCCACGAGGCGGCCAGTGTAGGAGAGCGCGGGACCCCTGGCGCACGAGCGCGGCACCCACGGCACCTTCACCGCGGCCACTGCCGGAGACACGAACCTTGGGGGGTAACTTGACATTCGCCGCCCACCCGGCGCCGAGTGCATGTTCAGCCACGCATAGCGTGGCCTTTGCCGCGCTCGCGCCACCACGCCCGCCGAATGCCGAGTTATCCCTCTTGCCGAGACGAAGAGGCCCGCGCATCCCCACAACAGGACTCTTGATCCAAGGACCTCCTCGGCCGGCGTATGACGGTCGCCGGCGGTGTACCGCTCGGGATGAGCGGGCGAGGTATGAGTGGACGTCGGGAGGATCCGGCCCGCGCCCTGTGGTCACCGCGGCGCGTCGCGAATCCCGCTTCAGGCGGCGAAGCGGGCGGCGAGATCGCCCATGAGGACCTCGAGGCCGGCGGAGGCCATCAGGCGCTTCTGCCGCGCCGACTCGGGGTCGACCACGAGCGTCCGTACTTCCTCGAGCTCGTCGAGCGCGTCGAGCGCGTCGGCGTGGGGACGAACGGCGGTGAGGACATCGTCGAGCAGCCGCGCGACCGGAACCAGTGTGCCGCGCACGGGGTCGATCAGCTCTGCCGCGGACGCGTCGCGAGCGGCGATGAAACGGTTCTCGGCGAGCGCCTCCTGCGCGCTGACGAGCGCAGCCGGCGCGAAGCCCTCCTCGAGCTCGAGCCGGGCGAGCGCCTGCACGAGCGCGGTGAGACCTCCGGTGGCGGCCAGACGTGGCTGGGCATCCATGATCCGGATCTCGACCGTGCCGAGCCTGGGCTGGGGACGGATGTCCCACCACAGGAAGGTGGGCTCGGGAATCGCGCCGGAGCGCACGAGCAGATCGACGGTCTCGGTCCAGTCCGAATAGTCGGCGAACCGCCGGGGAAGGCCCGTGCGCGGGAACCCCTGGAACACGATCGTGCGGTTGGAGGCCAGCCCGGTGGACTGGCCGTGCAGGAACGGCGAGCTAGCGGACAGCGCCAGGAGCATCGGTAGGTGCGCGCGGAGCTGGTTGACCAGCCGGATCGCGCCACCCGCGTCCGGTACGCCGACGTGCACGTGCAGCGCGAAGGTCGGCTCGCGCCGGGCCAGACCGCGCATGGTGCGTTGAATGACCTGGTAGCGGCTGGAGGGAGATACCCGGGTGGCCTGGCCCGACGGCCCCGGGTAGGTGCCGGCCGAAGCGGCTGCCATGCCGAGCCGGCGCAGATCCTGGGCGAGCAGGCGGCGCAGCTCGCGCATCTCGTTGATCGCTTCGCGGACGGTCGCGTGCGGTGCGGTCCGCAACTCGAGCGCGGCCTCGTGGGTCTCCGCCGCGCACCGTCCGGCCAGCTGGTGGTGGGCGTGTGAGAGCACCTCGTCGGCCCGTTGGGTCAGCTCCCAGGTGGCCGGGTCGAGGAGCATGATCTCCTCCTCGATCCCCACCGTGTAGGCCTCAGATGGCCGCCAGGCTGCCCAGTCACCCCTCCCCGAAGGTGCGGAGCGCCCCGTCAGTGTTTCGAGACTGTCCGTGGAAGCAGTAAACCACGCACCGAATGGCCCGTGGGGCTTAAATCAAGCGGACTAGCCGGCCTCGGCGAGACGTCCCTGATTGGCCATCCGGCCAGTGCGCGGCGATCGCCTGGTGCTCGCGAGCCGACGCGGCTCCCTCTGACTCGCCGCTGCGGCCACCGGCTCGTCGGCAACCTCGGCTCCGGCCGCCGCCGAGATCAGCGCCTCGAACAACGGCCCATGGGCCTCGAGGCCCTCGGCATGCCACTGAACCCCGAGGACCAGCCGGCCGTTTTGATCCTCGACCGCCTCGATCGCGCCGTCCTCGGCCCAGGCGGTCGCCACCAGGTTCTTGCCCAGCGTCTTGACGCCCTGGTGGTGGAACGAGTTGACCTCGAGCGAGGGGCCGCCCAGGGTCGCCCTGAGGCGGCTGTGCGGTGCGGTCTCCACACGGTGGGTGGTGATGCTGCCGTGCTGGGGCTGGCGGTGCGCGAGCCGGCTGCCCACGACGTCGGGCAGGTGCTGGTGCAGCGTCCCGCCGCGCGCCACGTTGAGGATCTGCATGCCGCGGCAGATGCCGAGGATCGGCAGGCGGCGCCGGTCCGCGGCCTTCACGAGGGCGAGCTCGACCGCATCCACGCGAGGCTCGGTCGGGCCGAGCTCCGGGTGCGGTTCCTCGCCGTAGATGCTGGGCTGGACGTCAGGGCCGCCGGGGAGGCAGACGCCGTCCACCCGGTCGAGCAGCGTCGCGATCGTGTCGGGGCGCAGCAGCGGGATGATCACCGGCACGCCGCCCGCCCGTTCGATCGCCTCGGGGTAGAGGGTGGCGAGCGACACCTCGAGCTTCGGCGGCTCGCCCTGGGGGCGCGCGATGAAATCCTCGGGCCGGCGAAGCTCGGATGTGGTGATCGCGATCAGAGGACGGGCGCGCATGTGCACATATATTTGGGCGGTCGGTGCCGTTCCTCCATATCCATCGGGATAAACATCCGTCCTGGCAGTTCGCCCGGAATAAGGAGTTTGGTGGCGGTGGCGGACGGGTTTGGTGGCCGAGGGGGCCACCAACGTGCGTGGAGCATGATCAAGAAACGCGCGCATGCTGGCGTTTCTCGCCCAGCCGCCCGGGTGAGGTGGCGGGAGCTCAGGCGATCCGGCGGGCGGGTCACCCGATCCGGCGAGCGAGCTGGGCGCGGAGGTAGAAGCATGGGGTGCGGCCACATCGGCTGCGCCCCCTGCCTTCGTTTCGTGATGGGCGCGCTAGACGGTGCAAAACGCAGAAACCGGCCGCCCCGCCACCGCATCTGCGACATAAGCGTCGTGGAGGCGCTTATGTCGCAGATGTTGTCTCGCTGGGCGAGCCTTTGCGCTTTGTGCACTCCAGCGGGCGGGGCGGGGCGGCCGTCGAGTGGATTGCCTCGCGCCAGTTGGCCTTGATCACCGTCCCACAGCTCCACGTGGAGAAGGAGGAGGAGGCGTACGTCGGCGCCGCGAGGATCGGACGCTCGATCCGATGCACCGGCCCTGAGTGACGAGCCGGCGCCGGTGGCGCGCGCCACGACCCGCGCCCCCACACTCCGCGCAGGCCACGCGATCCGGCGGGCGCAGGGCCGGCCGATCAGGCGATCCGGCGGGCGGCGAACCAGCCCGCGGCCGCGCCGGCCATGAGGCCCACGCCCAGCAGGGTGGCGCTGCGCAGCGGCTTACGCCGTGCCTTCGACGCCGCCCCGCGAACCGAGTGCCGAGCCGTCGCCTTTGCCGCCTTCATTCCGACCGTACGGGCGAAACGTGCCATCGATGCCTCCATTTTCGGGAATCCCACGCTGGTTTACCCGGGTCGAGTGCATCGCTAATCCAGCCCCACGCCGGCCAGGAACTGAATGGTTACGAAGAAAGCTAAAGCGCGGGCGGCTCACCGCTCCAGTACGCCGAGAACGCGCTGCTGGAGGGGCTAGTGAGGCGTCGAGCGATATTCGTCAGCTCGGTCGCCGGGCGTCTAGCGGTGCTGTCGACGACGGAGAGGTATCCACCGGTGGCGCTGTAGAGAAGCCAGCGGCCATGCCATTGAATGTCCGCCTGGATCACACACCCGCTATCGGGGGCGTGCTCGCGGCGCACCGCCGTGGCGATATGCCCGCCGGCACGGAGAACGTACACCGTCTCCGTGCCGGTCGAACCGCTGGAGCCCGAGTTAGACAACGAGGTGTAGGCGACCGCGCGGCCGTCCGGAGCCACGGCGACAGTGCCGGCGAGCTCTCCGGCCGGCGCCGGCAGCTTCGTCTCGGCAAACAGCGACCCATCAAGGTTGAGCAAGATCAAGCGCTGGTTGGTGAGGAGCTCGACCAGGCGGCCGAGTGGATCGAGCTCCACATCGGGTTTGCGCACCGGCAGCTGCAGTCGGCGGAGCGAGGCGAGCGGCTCGTTGACCCCGCCGTGCGCCCACATCACGCTGCCGCCGGCGATGAAGTAGAGGCTTTGTGTCGTCCGGTCGTAGACGTAAGAAGCCGGGCTGCGCACCACCACCCGCTCGAGGGCGCCCATGTCCGTGCGCAGGAGAAGCAGGTGGCCGCGATAGCGGTACGCGTAGAAGCCGCCGCTTGTCCACCCGAGCGGGAACTCGTTGGGCGCGACACGCCGCTCGTGGCCATCCAGCGAGGAGACGTACAGCCGCTCGGCGCCCGCGGTCCGGTATGAGAAGGCGACGGCGTGGTGCCCAATCGTCACGATGCCGATGGGCAACGTGCCCTGATATTGCCCGCTCGACCGCCAGAGGGTCCTTCGCCATCGTCCGACGATGAGGTGCCGGTGGCGTATGGCGTACCAGGCGCCGGTGCCGGGGACCCAGGCGACATCGCGCGGGAACGGGAGGATGCGCGGGGGGACGCTCCGGATGTCCCCGTTGCGCTCGACCTGAAAGCGGCGCGCGCCCGCGTCGATCGTGATCGGCGCCGGCAGACGCACGGCGGCGCGGGTGGTCGTGCCGGCGGGCGAGGCCGAGGCGAACGTCGCGGCAGCGGCCAGAGCGATCGCTATCGATACTCGCGTCGCGCGCACGCGACACGTACGGAGCAGGACGGGTTCGAGGTCCCTTTGACCACGCCGGCTATGCCTGGGCGCGGAGCTCCTCCGCCGAGGGGATCTCGACCGGGTGATCGGGCGGCTGCGTGAAGCGGATCGGGTTGCCGAACGGGTCGCGCAGCGCGCAGTCAATGCCGTAGAAGCGCTCGGTCGGCTCCTGCGTGAATTCGACCCCGGCAGCGAGCAGTCGATCGTAGGTGGCGCGGCAGTCGTCGGTCGCGAAGATCAGGCCGCCGCCGGCCCCGCCTTTGGCCACCAGCTCACGGATCTGCTCGGCGGTCGCGTCGTCGTAGGCCGGGGGACCCGGAAGCATCAGTCCGACCTGAAGGTCAGGCTCGTCAGGAGCGGTCACCGTGAGCCAGCGCATGAACCCGAGGTCGGCGTCCGTGTGGACCACCATGCCGAGCTTGCCGACGTAGAAATCGAGCGCCTCGTCCTGATCGAGGACGTGGATGAAGGCGTGGATGATTCGGTTGAGCATGCCGGTGACGCTAAACGCCGCCGGGGCCGGGCGCTTCTCCAAATCTGCTCTGTTCTCGAGGTTCCGGCGGGCCTCGGGTCCGGCAGCGCCTCACCCGGCGGGGCGCATCCAGGCCATCGCCCAGCACGCCGGCATCCGCAGAGCGGCTCCTTGGCCCGCGAAGCGCGCGCGATATTGCGAAGGTGACTCGCCGATCACCGCGCGAAACGTGCGGCTGAACGTGCCGAGGCTGGCGAAGCCCACGTCGAAGCAGATCTCGGTCACGGACCGGTCCGTATCGCGGAGCAGCTCCATCGCTCGCTCCACGCGACGGCGCTGCAGGTACCGGTGCGGCGTCTCGCCGAACGTGGCGCGGAACTGGCGAGCGAAGTGCGCGGGCGAGACATGCGCCACCGCTGCCAGGGTCGGGACGTCGAGCGGCTGCACATACGCCCGGTCCATCGTGTCCCGGGCCCGCAGCATCCTTCGGTTGCGGTCCTCGATCGCGCGGGACATCGCCTCGGAGCATATGTCGGCCGAGGCGAGTTCTCAGGGCTTCGGGAGGTGGCTCGGGCAGCGCGTGCGGGTATCTCGTAGGTGTGGCCATAGCTGACGATCTGACCCGCTATCGGCGGATCTCGACTCTTGGCTCGGGTGGGATGGCCCGGGTCGACCTCGCGGAGGACACGCTGCTGGGACGCCAGGTGGCGCTCAAGCGGATGAACGAGACGGCCGGCCCCAGTGGCGTCTTGCGCCTGCGGCGCGAGGCGATGACCGGTGCGTCACTCAGCCACCCAAACCTCGTCTCGATCTACGACGTGGTCACCGGCGAGGACGGCCACCTCGTGGTCGTGATGGAGTATGTGGCCGGCGAAACGCTTCGTGCCAGGCTGGGCCGCGAGGGACGGCTGCCCGTCGGGGAGGCCCTCCACATCCTCGAGGGCGTGGCCGCCGGCCTCGACGCCATCCATGCCCGGGGGATCGTGCATCGCGATGTCAAGCCGTCGAACATCCTGCTTGGCGCCGATGGTGCCGTGAAGCTGGCCGATCTGGGCATCGCCTCAGTCCCCGACGGCACACGGATCACGACCTCTGGGTCGATCATCGGATCCCTGAGCTACATGGCGCCGGAGCAGCTGGCGGACACCCGTGCGCGTCCGGCCATCGATATCTACGCGCTGGCGGCGATGGCGTTCGAGCTGTTGTCGGGCCACAAGGCGCGGCGCGAGACGAACGCCGTCGCCCTTGCCCACGCGCTGGCGACACAACCGCCCCCGGACCTCCGCGCGGCGTGGCCGGACGCGCCCGCGGCTGCCGTGCAGACGGTAAGCCGCGGGATGGCCCGGGATCCAAGCGCCCGTCCGCGCTCGGCCGGGGAGCTCGTGGCGGGTCTGAAGGCGGCGCTCGAGCCGGAACCAACCGTGCCAATGCGGGCGCTGGCGCCGGTCCCTGCGCCGGTCAGCGCCGTGCCTGCCGATGCGAAGTCGGCAGCGCCACGGCACGCGCGGCCCGCGGGGCCGCCTGCGGCGGTGTATCGTCACCGCCGCTCGCCGGCTGCAGCCGTCGCGGCCGCGCTGTTGGGGCTGGTGGCGCTGGCTGTCGTGCTCGCGGTGGTGCTGAATTCGGGGAGCGGGCAGCCACAGCGGTCCGCCTCCGGAAGCACCTCGAGGCACGGATCGGGCGGCACGACGCAGGGATCGGGCGGCACGACGCAGGCATCGAGCGGCACGACGCACGGATCGGGCGGCACGGCCACGCACACGGGCACTTCTGCGTCGCGGCCGGCGACGAGCGGCACCGCTTCCGCGCCGCCGTCGTCCGGGACGTCGTCCACGCCGGCGCCATCCGGGACATCGTCCACGTCGACGCCATCCGGCGCGTCGTCCGCGGGCGCGTCGTCCGCGGGCGGGCCGTCCCCGTCTACCACGCCGATCTCGGCGGTCGAATCGTTCTACCAACTGGCTGCAGCGCACCGATACGACGAGGCGTGGGCGCTCGCGGATCCGAGCCTGCGCGCCCAGCTGCTGGGCTTGCGGAGCTTCGAGGCGGGCCTGGCCGGCACTCGGTCGATCACGTTCGGCGACGCCCGGAGCGTCAGCCAGTCATCCGGGGGCGCCACCGTCGCCATCCAGACCACCTCGCTCCGCGACGACGGGACTCATAGCTGCACCGGGACCGTCGATCTCGTTCGCGGCGGATCGACGGCCGGCTGGCTGCTGCATCAGGTCCACATCACCTGCACCTGATGCGAACAACTGGCCGGATGCGCGGCTGGACATGGTCCGAGAGCGCGAGACGGTCGACTCGGGTGCTCAGCGCCCAGGAAGCATCTGGTAGATGGTCGCGAACCCGATCAGGAACACGACCTTTCCGTCGGTGATCACGGGGGTGAACTCGCCGTCGTCGAACGAGAACACCTGACGCCCGGTGCGCTGGTCGAGGCCGAAGGTGGTGTTCGAGCCCAAGCTGGAGTAGTACACGACGTTGCCGATGGCCGTGGCGGAGCCATCGATCCGCCCGCCGCCCCCGTGACTCCAGCGCAGACCGCCGCTGTCGGCGCTGTACGCGTAGAGATGGCCATCGTACGAGCCGATATAGACCATGGGCCCAAGACCGGGAACGTTTGCCACGGCCGGCGAGGCGTAGACATATGCGCCCGTCGACGCGGTCCACGAAGTTGCCCCGGAGCTCGCCCAGAATGCGTAGACCGCGCCGCTCGTGCTGCCGATGTACACCCTCCCGAACGCGACCGCGGGCGTCGAGTAGAAGCTGTCGCCACCCGCCGCCGACCAGATCTCCTGGCCGTCAGCCGCGTTGACGGCATGCACGCGAGCGCCGTAGTCGCCGAAGTAGATCGTGTTGTGGGCAAACGCGACCCCGCCCTTGACTGCGCCGCTGGCCTGGAAGGTCCAGTTCGTCTGGCCGTCGTAGGTCCGAAACGAGTAGACGGTGCCGCTCTGGTCGCCCAGGAACACGCTGAGACCGTGCACGAGCGGCGAGGACTCGCTCCCGGCGGGTAGCGAGTGCGACCACGCCACCTTTCCGGTCTTCATCGACAACGCCGTGACCGCGCCGTTTCCCGGCTCGCGGGCGCCAGGACTCGTCGATAGCAGCGTGAAGAACACGAGCTTGTGCCGCACGTCGAGCGCCGGAGAGGCCGCGGCCACGCTTCCTACCCGGCGCTGCCAGAGGAGATGGCCGTTTGTCGTGCTTACTGCCCTCGCCCATCCGTTGGCGTCCTCGAAGTACACCGTGTTGTCATAGACCACCGGCGGGAACTCAAGCAGCGCGCCGTCCCGGAACCTCCATCCCACGTGCAGCGGCGGGTCGAGCTTGGCCGCGTTGGGGAAGAAGCGGGTCCGCGCCAGTGTGTAGCCGTAGAGCGGCCAGGGATCGTCCGTGGGAGCCGGACGCGGCTTGGGCGCAGGCGGCGGAGGCAGAATCGGCGGCGGCGGCATGGGCGCCGCCGCGTGCAATGTGGGATCGCGGCGCTGCTGAGCGCTCCCAGATTTGAGCAGCACCAGGACCGCCACCGCGACCGCTATCGCAATGAGCGGGCCCGCCACGGCGACGAGGCCCCGACGCAAGCCGGGACTCGACATGGCGGCGGATGCTAGCCAGCCTCGCTGACGACACAGATCGTGGCGGCGCGGTGCGAGGAGTCGACGGGCTGGAGCCTCCATGGTCTTGCGCTGTGCACGTCGCAGGAACTCCTGTGTTGCCCGTCGAATACCGGCCTCGGAGACATGTCTCGAGCCGTCGTGACAGCAATCGCAGCGCAAAAGGGAGGGACCGGCAAAACCGCGCTCGCCGGGAGCCTCGGTTCGCAGTGGGCATATGCGGGATTCCGGACGCTGTTGGTCGATCTCGACCAGCAAGCCAACCTGACATTTGCTTACGGTGTCGATCCGGCAGCCCTCGAGGCCACCGTCGTCGACGTGCTGGCGCCAAGGAATGCGGTGCCGGCCGAAGACGCGGTGCTGCACGACGTGCTAGGCGTGCCTAGGCTGGACCTGTTGCCGTGCGACGAACGCGCGGAGGCATTGGATACACAACTTCGGTCCGAGACGATGGGCGTGTTCAAGCTGAACGACGCGCTCGAGCCGCTTCTGTCCGAGTACGACCGCGTGCTGATGGATTGCCCCCCGAACGTGGGAGAACTCACGGTTTCGGCGCTCCTCCTGGCCGACGAGATCGTCTGCCCGATCAAGATGGGAGACAGCAACGCGCTCCGAGGTCTGAGTCGGCTTACGCAGACCGTCGAGAAGCTGAACCGCCGGGGCGCAGAGGTGCGCTTCAAGAGCCTGGTCAGGGTCGAGTGCGACCACGCTCAGCTGAGCTACCGCCTAAATCAGCAAGCTCTTCAGCGGCTCGCTCGGCGACTGAAGCTTCGGGTGGCGCGAACCGAGCTGAGGGCTCGGGCCGCGTGGCGGACCGCCATCACTCAGGATGTGCCGCTAATCCTGCTGGATGAGCGCGACCGCAGCACACGCGAGGCGCAGGCGGACGTCCACAACCTGGCCAGGGAGCTCTGGCCGCGGGTCAAGTTTCCCTCCCCGAGCGAGATCAAGACCCAGAGGAGGGCGAGTGCAGCCAGCGACAGGAAGGCAGCCTAGTGCCGCTCCGACCGGTATCTGAGCTGGGCCTCGTGGATGTAACCGATCTCGCGTCCCGGCAAGACAAAGAAACCCCGATCGGACGCGCTCCCAAGCCCGTGCGTCCCACGCGAGCGCAATCATCCCGGCGCGCAGAACCTCCAACACGTCGGGCCTCACGTGCGGCCGCAGGTCGGGCCTCGGGCAGCCCACGCTCCGCCGCGGCCAAGCGTTCCAGGACAAGCGCCGGTGTAGGCGCGACCCGGAAAGCGAGCTCGATGACCGGCCGCCGGCACAGCGCAAATCCCGGTCGGGCGAAGAGCGTTCGGGCGAAGCCGAGTGGCGGCGACAGCGACTCCGGCCAGACACCGCGAGCAACGTCGCCGAGCACGCCGCGGGCAACGGTCCGGAGCACGCCGCGGGCAACGGTCCGGAGCACGCCGCGGGCGACGGCCCGGAGCAGGCCGATGGCGAAGTCGAGGGCCGCGTGGGATCGACGGTCGCGCATGGCGACGATCGGTGTCTCGGTCTTGACCGGCGCTCTGGGTGTCGCGGGCGGGTTGCTACTTCAACGCGCTGCCCTTCATCGTTGACGCCGGGGTTCGCGCGGACCGCATCGCATAGCCGCGCGGTGTCGGGTCGGGTAGCGGCCGCGCCCGCATCGGTAGCACTGAGCCGTGTGTCTTGTGGTATCGGCTCCACTGATCCGCGCTGATCCGCAGCAAGGTGTCCAGTGGGCGATCCAGGACTCGAACCTGGGACCTCTTCCTTATCGGAGAAGCGCAGGAGTAACATGCAGGCGTCTCCAGTCGTCAAGAACGCTGCAAACTGGCTGTTTCCTGGGGAGGCAAGTCGACTTGAGACGACTGCGGTTGACGATCTGATGCACCCAAAATGCACCCTCGTCGGGCCGCCCGGGTTCGCGGCCCGTTCCCTGACCGCGAAGGATTCTCTGGGCGCGGCGTCAGGTGCGCGAGCACGCTCGCTCTGGCCCGGCCCGACGGCCTGGTTGTCCAAGGCGGTCTTGCACGACTCGTCAGCTGCATAGGCTTCAACGGCCGCGTTGCCGGCGCCGGAGTCCGAGCTCGCGAAGAGCAGGTCGACAGGTTCGGTGTGCACGCGAGAGGTCGGCAGGAACACTTCGACTCGGATGAGCCGGCATACCGGGACCTGTGAGCTAGCGACGCACGTTGACCAGGATACGACTGGGGGTGGCGGCAACGTTCGCGGTCACGGTCGTCACGCCAGAGTCGTCATTTCGCCAAGCACGCGTTCCCGGATCACGGGCTGCTCGCTCTGGTGGCCCGTCCCGGGTCAGTGCCAGAACAGGCAGATCGGGGTCTTCGGCGAGCTCGCTAAGGAGGTCATCGAGGCGACGGCTCGGGCCAAAGAGCGGGTAGCGCTCCCAGCGGCCCGTGTGGCGGAGGTAGTAAAGAGTCCAGAGCCCTTTGAGGCGACACAGCGCAGCCGCGCGACCGGCAGCCGGGACCACTCCGGGCCGAGGTCAGCGCGCCACGGCGGGCGGCGCTCGGACGATGTTGATCGCCTGGCGCTCCCGCTCGAGCTCGACGCGAACCTCGTCGCGTGCCTTTGCCGGCATCCGCGTGTTGCGTATCACGCGAATCCTCGCGACGTCGCTTCCGGGAAGCACGAGCCGATCGTACGCGTGAGGCCAGGTCGATCCAGTGTTGGTCTCGGCGACCGTGCGCCTGCTAATCTTGTACTCGAGGGGTACGGTTTTATGAGGCGAACACTGATCACGCGGCGCGAGGCCGCGAGCCTGAGCGGCATCACCGAGACGACCGTGAAGAAGGCGGTTGACCAAAGGGTGGTCCCCACCCGCCGACGCGGCTCGCAGTCGTGCATCGAGGTCGAGGACGTCCCGGTGCTCGCGATGCTCGGGCTGCTCGGCAAGATGCGACTCAGTCCGAGCGATAAACGCACCGTCCGCAGGTGGTTGCGCAGCCCAGATCCGCCAACCGAGCTCGAGCTCGCCCCAGCCCTGGTGGTCAGACGAGTTGACGAGATCGAGCAGGCACGGCTGCGAGCCGAGCGCTACGCCGCTTTGCGCGACCGCTGGATCATCCGCGACCCCGCGATCAAGAACGGCGAGCCCGTGATCCGCGGATCGCGCGTCACCGTCCACACGCTGGCTGACCGGATCGCCGGCGGCGAAAGTGATGAGGTCCTCGACGAAGACTTCCCCCACATCCCCGCCGAGGCGCGAGACATCGCGGTCCAGTTCGCTCGCGCGAACCCACGCCGCGGCCGCCCACGACGCCCAGCACGGTGAGACTCTGGTTCGATGAGGACCTGTCACCAACGCTCGTACAGGTAGCTCACGAGCTGGGGTTCGAAGGGACCTGCAACCGCGACCGGGGCGTCCTGGGAGTCAGCGACGCCGCGCTGCGGCAGCTCGTCCAGCGCGAGGGTTCGTCCTGGTCACCGACAACGCGTCCGACTTCCGCCCGATGTATCGGCGCGAGGATGTCCATCCCGGGCTGATCGTCGTCCCAGCCGGTTACGGCCGTGCCCGCAACCCATCCTTGCGCGCGAGGTGATCAGCTGGATCTCTGGCGTTGCCCTGGAATCGGGCCAGGTGGCCGCGGATTACATGCTCAATCGGCTGGTGGAGATCGATCAGGACGGGTCAGTGACCTCGTACGAGCTTCCATAGTTCTCCTCGCCCTAGCCTCGGGACCGTCGAACGCGACAGCGATCTAGCGGGCTTTCGGGCGTCGCTTCGCGCTCTCCAGGGCCCGGTTGTCCGGACCATCGTTAGCAGGAGCCAGGCCCCAGCCAGCTAGCAGCAGATGCGCGGATCTGGCGAAAAGCACGTCGCTCGAGAAGCCGCGGGTAGCACCTGCCTTGGTGCTCGCGCGGGTATGAGCCGCCGACCGCGCCGGCGTGGCTGCCTATGTCCGAAAGGACCACTCTGCCGGCGGCAGGCGACGTGACTGCTCCCTCACAGATGGAGCAGTCCGCGGCGGCGCGGATCTGACGCTCGCAGCTCGTCTGTTGGGGAGCTGCGGACCAGCGAGTTGCCAGGTCCTGTCAGCGTCGCCCGTTGTGCGACACGCACAATTCGGTCGTCCCCGTCGCTCTCGACCTCATGGTCGACGTTACGCTCGCACTTGTGCGAACTCAGCAGAGCTGCGTCGCGTCCGTTTACCGCTGTTGGGTGCAGCGGCCACCTCGAGGATGGCTGCTGCTTGTCGTGACGGAGCGACGCTGTCGGTGAACGCCCGTCGCGCGCGGTCGGACAGCTCGGTCGCAGCGGCTTCCGAATTGCCCGGCGGATGCAGCGGTCTCACGCGCGCAGCACGCTGGAACATGCCATCGCCCGTTCCTACTTTCACTTCGCGACAAGCATGCGGCGTGCGACGGCAAGCGACCCGCACAGCGCGGATAGCTCGCTTGAGGTCAGCTGTGGTTGTCTGCGATCGGCGGGATGCTGAGATCGAGTTGCTCTAGACGCTCCGGGTCGAGAAGAGCATCAATCTGGACGATCGTCCCGTTGGTGACGGTGAACGCCATTACCGAGAACACGTGGCCACTCGGGGCCACCACGGCCCCGGCAGCGCCGTTGACGAGCGCGGGCCTGACGAAGGGGTACAGCTTGGAGTATGTGGCTGTGTGGGCGGCCACGGCGTCCGCGCCGTGCAGCATGAGCGAGGCGTCTGCGCGTAGGACGCCGCCGTCGATGCGCAGTTCGACGTCGGGGTCTAGCACCTTCAGGAGGGCGTCGAAGTCGCCATCGCGCGAGGCGGCAAAGAACGCGTCGACGACACGTCTCTGACGCGCGAGGTCACGGTCCGGCTCGGGCGTGTTGCGCAGGCGCCGCCGAGCGCGGCTCGCGAGCTGTTGAGCGGCCGCTTCGGAGCGGTCCAGCGCGGTGGCGATGTCGGCGAATGGCACGCCGAACACATCACGCAGAACGAAAGCGAGTCGCTCGGCGGGCGTGAGCGCGTCGAGCACCACCAGCAGCGCCAGACCCACGGACTCGGCCAGAAGCACCTCGTGTTCCGGGTCCTCTTCCTCGAAGCTGACCACCGGATCCGGCACGTGCGCCGCGAGCCCCTCCCGCCGGGCCCCGCGCGAGCGGAGTAGGTTCAGACACACCCGGGCAACGACCGTCGTCAGCCAGGCCTGCATGTTCTCGACGGACCCAGGATCCTGGTCGCGGATCCGCAGCCAGGCCTCCTGCAGGGCGTCCTCCGATTCGCTCACCGACCCGAGCATCCGGTACGCAACCGCACGGAGATGCGCTCTGTGCTGCTCGAATCCTTCGGTCAGCCACTCACGCTCGTTCATCGTCACGTCTCGCTCCGGCGAACTCTCACCAGTGGTTGTGGTAGGCGAGGCTCGTGATCAGGGCCGCCACCGCGAGCAGCAAGAAGAACATGGCTCCCCCGAATCCGTGGTCACGGACTCGTAGGTGAGCGGTCACGGCGCAGATGAAGTACAGGACGAGGCCGCTCGCTGCCGCCGTCCCGAGCGCCGGCACCGCAAATCCCGCCAGAAGCCCGACGGCGCCTGACGCCAAAAGCATTCCGAGCGGAACCATCCACCGTCGGGAGACCTGCACGCGGTCAGCAACCACCTTGACCGACTCGGCGCCGACGAAATCCAAGGAGGCCGCGTAGGCGTTGGCCATCGCCGCAATGATGGTGATAACGAGATACGTCACGTGCATAACTGCAAGACACGCGCCCCCCCAAGAACCTGACAAGGGACGATGCGCCTCCTCGCGCTACCACACAGGTGGGCGAAGCGGCCCGAACCTGGTCACGGAAACTTGCGCCTGCCTGACAGACCTGCTCTGCTGGCGAGACGAGCATCATCCCGCCGCGCGGGACAGACCTGCTCCGTGCGGAAAGGGCGCATCCGGCTGGCGATCGCTTTTGCTTCTGCGACCCCGCTGGCCGCGCGAGCGCAATGGCGACCCAGCAGTCGTCAGCTGGCGCCGACGCCGGCGTCTCCACCCGCCAGTGTCGGCGGGCGCAGGCCGGTTGGGCCCGGGGGCGAGGCCGACGCCCGCTCGACGCCACGGCAGCAGCACCGCCGGCGTGCGAACGCTTGCTCTGAAGCAGTAGCGGCAGCTCCGCACGACTGCTCCGCGGAAGGAGTGGCGCGGTCTCACGGCTGCGGCCGTGGCAAAGGGATCGCCGGCTCGTGGCCCGTCGTGACGATCGCTCTCAAGGAATGCGATCTTCGCGACGCCGACGCGGTGACCCGGAATGGCGCTGCTGGCTTGGGGCGATCGCGACAGCAAGGTCGACGGTGCTCGCGGCGGTCGACGGCAATGGTGATGTCTATGCACGCCAGTACCGTCGGCGATCGGCACCTCGCTGTCGCTTTCCGCAGCGGGCCGCAGGCTGCGGGTGTAGCCGGCGATCGGGCCGGCAAGGCGCCGCGACTGCCGCTTCGGCTGACAGCGCCCCTTTGCGCCTCTACCACCGCCCGGACAGCCGCCCGAGCCAAGTAGCGCATCGCCCTTACTAGGATCACCGACGATGGAGCGTAAGTGGTGGACCCTGCTCGTCGTCTGCGTCGGGACGTTCATGCTGTTGCTGGACATCACGATCGTCAACGTCGCGTTGCCGAAGATCGCGACCGATCTGAAGGCGAGCTTCTCCGACATTCAATGGGTGATCGATGCCTACGCGCTCACCCTGGCGTCGGTTCTGCTCACCGCAGGCACGCTGGCTGATCGGCTCGGGCGGCGGCTCCTCTACTCGATCGGGCTGGTCCTGTTCGCGCTCACGTCGTTGCTGTGCGCGCTCTCGCCGAGCGCCCTCTTTTTGATCCTGGCCCGCGGCGGGCAGGGGATCGGGGGCGCGATCATGTTCGCGACCGCGCTGGCCCTGCTCGCTCAGGAATTCCAGGGTCGGGAGCGAGGCACCGCCTTCGGAATCTGGGGCGCGGCCATCGCGGCATCGGCTGCCGTCGGGCCGCTGCTCGGCGGTGTGCTGACCGAGGCGTTCGGCTGGTCCTCGATCTTCTACGTCAACGTCCCGGTGGGGATCGTCGCGGCGGCGCTCGCCATGACGAAGATGCGCGAGTCGAAGGACCCTCAGGGCAAACCGATCGACTGGACCGGAACGATCACCTTCACCGGTGGCTTGTTCGTGCTGATGCTCGCCATCATCCGCGGTAACAGCCTCGGATGGGGGAGCACCGAGATCGTGGCTCTGTTCGCCGGCGCCGGCGTCCTACTCGTCGCCTTCCTGGTCTCCCAGTTCGTCCAGGAGCAGCCGATGTTCGACCTCTCGCTGTTTCGAAAGCCGACGTTCAGCGGGGCCTCGATCGTGGCCTTCACCCTGGCCGCGGCGATGTTCGCGATGTTCCTGTACCTCACCCTCTACCTGCAGACGCTGCTAGGCCTCTCGCCACTGCAGACCGGACTTCGCTTCCTCCCCTTCACCGTTGTCTCGTTCTTCGTCGCGGCTGCCGCCGGAAGGCTCTCGACCAGGGTGCCACTTCGGCTTCTGCTGGGCGCGGGGCTCGGCCTGACCGGGCTTGGGCTCCTGCTGATGCGCGGCCTGACGCCGAGCTCGGATTGGACCGCGCTCCTGCCCGGCTTCATCGTCGCCGGCGCCGGGGTCGGTCTGGTCAACCCCCCGCTCGCCCAGGCCGCGATCGGCGTGGTCCCGCCCCAGCGCAGCGGAATGGCAAGCGGGATCAATAACACGTTCCGCCAGGTCGGGACGGCCGTCGGCATCGCCGTCCTGGGCGCCCTGTTCGAGAGCCGGATCTCACACGACCTCGCAACCAGCCTGGCCCGAACCCCGGTCGCGCGTCACGCATCGCCGATCGGCCATGCGGTGGCCGGCGGCGGCGCGCAGCGCGTGCTGGCAGCTGTACCGGCTACCGCGCGCACCAGGGCCAGCGCGGCCATCCATATCGCGTTCGTGGGCGCGATGAACGAGATCCTGCTCGTCAGCGCGATCGTCGCCCTGACCGGTGCGGTCCTGGCCCTGCTGCTCATCCGGGGGCGCGACTTTGCCACCCATGGCGCGCCGGAGCCGGCTGCCGCCGCAGCGTAGCCGGTGACGGCAGCGGGAACCCGGCTACAGACTGGGGCAATCCCGTCCGGCAGGGCACGCTCCTACTCATAGCCCTTCGACTGCCAGTGGGGGCGGACGTCGTCGCACCCAAGCGCCCACGGGTTGCCCTTCTGAGCTACGAAGGGCATCCCCACCTTCTCCGGCTCCCAGATCCCGAAGCACGCGTCGCCGGCCCACTGCTCATAGCGAGCGTGCTCGTCGGGGCGGAGGCCCGGCGCGTCGCGGTAGAAGCTGCGGGCGCGGTCGGCGTCCCGCGAGGGGATGCCGACGAAGTCAAGTCGCATCATCATCGTGGAGTTGTACCCCGCAACGCAGGTCAACCGTTGGTCCTCATGGCAATGCCTGTGAGCTGCGCGGGCATCGAGTCGCAGACAGGTCTACGCACCCCGAGCGGAAGCGGGCGCTCGGCCATCGACCCTCGGCACCATGGTGAACGGTCCAGCCGGTCGGCCGCCCCTGAAGCTCGTGATCCTCCTGCTCATCCAGCGCGGTCGGACCTGGTCTGGTCGCCGCCGGCGCCAAAAAGTCACGGCGGGTGGACGCTGATCGTCGTAGGTCTGCTGTTGCTCGGGGCTTCGATCCCTGGCCCGTGGCGGATCCAGAAAGCCCGGGACCGGACTCTGCAATAGCAGCATCTCGCCGTCGCGTGTGACGACCTTCCTCCTGCCAGTCTCTGGTCTTGCATTCCTCAGCCGACGAGCATCTCGCCACTCCTGGCGTCACACCTGAGTTGCGCGGAGAGCAGAAGCTTCACAGAGAGTGCCGCCCGGGCGACAATCGGGACGTGAGGTCGGCGCTGTGGATGTCGCCGCGGGCGTAGCCCGCGCATAGCGGAAGTTATGCGTCGGCCGAGCGGGCGCGTGTCGTCCGATCCGGTGTCTGTTCGCTTCCAGGGCACGGCTGCCAGTCGACCGGCGTTCTACATTCAGCGGTCCGGACGGCAACCCCTGGCCGGTGCAGTAACTCTCGCTCCGCCGAGCGCGGGCCCTGGCGTCAGCTCACGAGCAGCACGAGCTTTCCGCGGACGTGGCCCGTCTTGCTGAGCCGGTGGGCCTCGGCAATCTGGTCGAGCGGGAACGTCTGCGCGACCGTGAGCGTGAACCGCCCGGCCTCGATCAGCTTGCCGATGTCCTTGAGCGCGTGCATTGCCCGCGCGGTGCTCGGGTCCGCGCCGGCGCTAAAGCGCACGCCGGTCGCTTGGGCGCCGGTGTGATCGGCGATCGTGACCACGTGCTGGGGGCCGCCGGCGAGCTCGACGCGCGCGGGGAGCGCGTCGCCACCCGCCGCGTCGACAGCGGCGTCGATGCCGTCGGGTGCGAGCTCGCGGAGTCGCCCCGCCAGGCCCTCGCCGTATGTTGTCGGCTCTGCGCCGATCGAGCGCAGGTAGCCGTCGTTGCCGGGGCTAGCCGTGCCGATCACACGCGCGCCGCGCGCAACCGCGATCTGAACCGCGGAGCTGCCGACCGCGCCGGCGGCTCCGTTGATCACGACGGTGCTGTCGGCGCCGACGCCCACGAGACCGAGCGTGCGCACCGCCGTCTCGACCGCGACCGGCAGGCCCGCGGCGCCGGCGAAGTCAAGCGACGGCGGGATCGGCGCGTACTCCGCCGACAGCGCGAGCTCGGCCGCGCCGTCGAACCCAGGCGCGAACCCGAACACCCTGTCGCCGACCGCCACGTCCGTGACCCCGTCGCCGAGCTCGTCGACGACGCCTGCGACCTCGCCGCCCGTCCTGCGCGGGAAGTCGCCGCCCCTCATCCCGCTGCGCAACTTCCAGTCGATCGGGTTCACCCCGACGGCGCGAACCGCCACCCGGATCTGGCCGGGCGCGGGATGGGGATCGGGAAGCTCTACAAGCTCGAGAACCTCCGGGCCGCCGAACTGGCTGAATCGGATCGCCTTCACGCGATCTTCCCTAGCCGGGGGGCGCCGACTTATCAGCGTGACCGAACCTCATCTTTCCATCCGGACCTGTCGCGACCGTCCGCTCTCGCGCCGGCTGGTCCGGGGCAATCGCGGGCAAACCGCGGGCGGCCGCCGCGGCTTACCGCGGGCCGTTCGGCCATGGTTCGTTGGGCGGGTCCGCCGGTCGGCCTCTAGGGACGTGGACTAGGGGAACCCTGATGCGAGCAGGATGTGCTCCGGCGACAATCGCTGCCACGAATGATGGCTCCGCTGTGAGAAAGGTCCAATGCTGGAGTCTTGCGAGAGAAATCAGGAGCCGGGCCAGACCAGCGCCAGCCGATCGGCTGCTCGATGTCAGCGTCGACGGCAGCGGTGCCCTCTCCTGGGGTCACGGAGACGGACCTGTTCGTTCCCTGAAGAGTCTCGGCGATGCCGGTGTCTGAACTCGGAAACGCCGGGCCGTCCACGACCTGGACCGAACATCCGGCGTCGCCCGCCCGGCGCCGCGTCGGCCGATGAACGCCGTCGCGAATGGGACTTCTCGAGGGAGCTCGGGTAGGTGAAGGCTGAGGTCCCCGAGTACGCCGTGCACGACGAGGTCTGCGTCGACTTAGCGACGACGGCTGTGCTCGTGATCAATATGCAGAACGACTTCGTCAAAGAGGGAGGCAATCTGCTGGTGCCCGACGCAGAGGCGACGATCCCCCCGATCAAGCGCCTCCTGGATCTCGCGCGCGGCAACCGGATGCGCATCGTCTACTGCCAGGACACCCACCACCAGGGTGACGCGGAATGGCGGACATGGCCCGAGCACTGCCGCGAGGGCAGCTGGGGATGGGAGATCATCAGCGAGCTTGCGCCGGCTGCCGGCGACGCCGTTGTTCCCAAGCTCCGCCACGATGCCTTCTACGGCACCTCCCTCGACGAGCTGCTGCGCGGCTGGGGAATCACGACTCTCGTGCTCTGCGGCACTGTCGCCAATATTTGCGTCCAATACACGGCGTCGAGCGCGGTACTACGCTCGTACGCTGTCGTGATTCCGCGCGACGCGCTTTCGGCGCTTGAGGCGTTTGATCTCGAGGCCTCGTTACGACAGACGACGTTCGTGTTCGCCGGTCGGCTGACAACAGTGGCCGGCATCCGGGTGGTTGAGACGGCAACTGTCGAGAGCCCAGCCTAACTCCCGACGTCGATCGCAATTGCTGAAGCTGAGGCGATCGCCGTCAGGCAGGACGTAACCGCGGCGTCCCAACGGCCCGAGGGGCGGGCCGCCCAGCCCACCTATGCCGGAGCCTCGACAGACGTTAGGCTCACGCTGTGGGGGTCCTTGCTCTCATCGGCACGCGCAAGGGTCTCTTCGTGCTCAGAGCGGCCGACGGGCGCGACAGGTGGCAGATAGAGGGGCCCTTGCTCGATACCTGGGGCGTTTACCACGCGGTCGTCGACGAGCGCGACGGGACCTGGTACGCGGCGGCCAACCACACCACTTATGGCCCAACCGTTCAGCGCTCATCGGACGGCGGCCAGACGTGGAGGCGCTCGCGGCAGATCGGCCTCCCCGAGGAGTCTGGACTGGTCCTGAACGCGACCTGGCACATCGAGCCGGGGCTCCCGGAGGACCCCGAGACGCTGTATCTAGGTGGTGATCCCGGCGTGTTGTTCCGCTCGCACGACCGCGGCGAGAGCTGGCAAGTGAATCGGGCCATCCTCGATCACCCCACGCGGGCCGACGTTTGGATCCCGGGCGCAGGAGGGTTGTGCTGTCATTCGATTCAGATCGACCCACGCGATCCTGGGCGTATTTACGTCGGGATCACCTCAGCTGGGACCTTTCGTTCGGATGACGCTGGCGAGACTTGGGTTCCGCGGAACAAGAACATCGTGGCGGACTTCCGCCCGGATCCCTATGCGGAGGTCGGGCAGTGTCCTCACAAGCTGCTGCTCCACTGCACGCAGCCTGACCGACTGTGGCAGCAGAATCACTGCGGTGTCTACCGCTCGGATGACCGCGCCGACTCGTGGCTCCGGCTCGACGGGAACGGGCTGCCGAGCCCGTTTGGTTGGGCGCTCATGCTCGATCCGGATGATCCAGACACGGCGTTCGTGATCCCGGCCAGAAGCATGGAGTACCACTACGGTCCCGGTGGACGGCTCGCCGTCTATCGGACGACCGACGCGGGGGCGACGTGGGAGTCCGTTTCAAACGGCCTCCCGGATCAGTCGTGGACGGTAGTTCTCCGGGAAGCCTCGGCGTTCGACGATGAGTCCGTCTACTTCGGGACACAGAGCGGCTCGTTCTTCGTCCTTGCGGACGGCGATACCTGGCTCGAGGCAGCCCGGCATCTCCCAACGATCTTGTCCGTGGAGGTCACGTCGTGGTCCGCATAGTAGTCCCGAGCGTGCTCGCCTCCGAGGCGGAGGGGAAACAGAGCTTCGACGTTGAAGCGGAAACCCTTGGCGACGCGCTGCGCGCGCTCCCGGTCGCAGATCTCCTCTTCAACGAGCGCGGCGAGTTACGACACCACGTCAACGTATACGTGGATGGAGAGGACCATCGCGAACGAGGGGGCCTGGTGTCGCCACTCGAGGACGCTCACGAGGTCCGCATCGTCGCTATGGTCTCCGGCGGCTGAAAGAGCTCAGCCTGCGCCCCCAGGGTTATGCTGGCGGCGGGATGGCTCTTTCCGCGGGACCGGAGAAGAGTGCGGCACTGCCTGGCCGCGGCGACGAGTGTGCGCGACTCGATCAGCTGCTTGCTGAGGCGCGTCTGGGGCAAAGCGCGGTCCTCGTGGTGCGGGGCGATCCGGGCATCGGCAAGTCCGCACTCCTCGATTACACGGCCGCCCACGCAGACGGCTGCCGGATTGCTCGCGCCGCGGGCGTGGAGTGGGAGATGGAGCTCCCCTTCGCAGGTCTGCATCAGCTGTGCGTGGGGCTGCTGGACGGCCTCGAGCAACTGCCGTTGCCGCAGCAGGACGCGCTCGCAGGAGCCTTCGGTCTCAGTCCCGGTTCGGAACCCGATCGGTTCCTCGTCGGACTGGCCGTGCTCAGCTTGTTGTCTCACACGGCGGAGGACCGACCGCTCGTTTGCCTCGTCGATGACGTGCAGTGGCTTGATCGGTCCTCAGCGCAGGTCCTCGCGTTCGTCGCCCGGCGCCTGAAGGCGGAGTCCGTCCTGCTCGTCTTCGCAGTGCGCGATGCTGGAGAGCTTGAGGAGCTCACTGGACTGCCCGAGCTGAGGCTCGGGGCGTTGCCGGTCGCGGCTGCCCGAGAGCTGCTTGCGTCCGTCCTGACGGCACCTCTGGACGAGCGTGTCCGCGATCGGATCCTCGCCGAGACGCGTGGCAATCCGCTTGCGCTGCTTGAGCTGCCACAGGCATGGTCGCCTGAGACGCTGGCTGGCGGGTTCGGACTTCCTGGCAATCGATCGCTCTCAGGACGGATTGAGGCGAGCTTCGGACGGCGCGTACAGCTGCTCCCCGTAGAAACTCAGCGGCTGTTGCTGGTGGCCGCTGCCGACCCAACTGGCGAACCCGCGCTGCTGATGCGTGCCGCGAACTCGTTAGATATCCCGATGGAGGAACTGGCTCCCGCGGAGGCGGCTGGGCTGCTTGAACTCGGCGTCCAGGTTGCGTTTCGCCACTCGCTGCTTCGCTCGGCGATCTACCGTGGCGCCACGACGGAGATGCGTCGAGTGGCGCACCGAGCGCTGGCCGCCGCCACCGACCCCGAGCTCGACCCTGATCGCCACGCCTGGCATCGAGCTCACGCGACCGCCGGCGCCGACGAGGAGGTTGCAGCCGAGCTGGAGCGATCAGCCGACCGTGCTCGCGCGCGAGGTGGTCTGGCAGCAGCCGCCGCTTTCCTGGAACGGGCCGCAGCACTGACCGCTGACCCGGGTCGCCGGGCACGGCGGACGCTCGAGGCTGCCGCGAGCAAACAACTGGCCGGCGCGTCTCAGGCGGCTTTGACGCTACTCGCTGCGGCGGCCGCTGGCCCGCTGAATGACGTCGATAATGCCAGGCTGCAGCGCCTTCGCGGACAGATTCTCCTAGACCTGAGGCGCGCCGCCGAGGCGGAGCCGCTGCTGCTGGAGGCGGCCAGGCTCCTCGAACCGATTGACCCAGGCCTGGCGCGGGATACGCATTTGGAGGCGCATCGAGCCGGAAGTGTCGCGGGCCGCCTCGGCCGCGGCATGCTCGAGGCCGCCAGAGCGGCACGTAGCGCACCACCGAGGCCCGGACCCCCCCAGCCCAACGACCTGCTGCTCGACGGGCTGGCCATTCGTTTCACCGACGGTTATGCCGCCAGCGCGCAGGCCCTAAAAGTGGCCGTTCGCGCCGTCCGCGAAGCTGGCGATAACCCGGGGCAAAGCGTCCGGTGGCCGTGGTTGGGGCGGCGAGTGGCGCCGGACCTGTTCGACGATGAGGCGTGGAATTTCTTCGCGACTCTTGGCGTCAAACTCGCCCGCGAGCACGGGGCACTCGCGGTGCTTCCACTCGCACTGAACTATCTCGCGCGCGATCTGTGCTTCGAGGGCGATTTGGACGGCGCGGCCAAGCTGGTGGATGAGGCCGACACCATCGCTGCCGCTACGGGTACCGAGCCGCTCGTGTTGGGCAGTCTGTCGCTGGCCGGCGTTCGTGGTAATGAGACGGAAGCCCTGAGCCTGTTCGAAGCCGCCGAGGAGGCTGCGATCTCGCGCGGTGAGGGCGTTGTCGTGACCTTCTCCGAGCACTCGCGCGCGGTGCTATACAACGGACTCAGCCGCTACGAAGCCGCCCTCGGTCCAGCGCAGACCGCAAGCGGCTTGGATGAGCTCATGGTCTCGGCTCAGGCCTTGCCGGAGCTTGTAGAGGCCGCGACCCGCTGCGGCAGCCTCCAGGTGGCGAACGACGCCATTGAGCGCCTCGTTGAAAGAACGTCGGCGGTGGGCACCGAGTGGGCGCGCGGCATCGAGGCGCGGTCACGAGCGCTGTTAAGCGAGGGCTCGGTCGCCGATCGGCTGTACTGCGGGGCGATCGATCACCTAAAGCGCTGCCGTCTGGCCCTCGAACTCGCGCGGGCCCACCTTCTATACGGCGAATGGCTGCGGCGCAATAGGCGTCGCACCGATGCCCGGGACGAACTGCGCCGCGCGCAGGACATGTTTACCTCAATGGGAGCTGAGGCGTTCGCGGGCCGCGCGGCTCGGGAACTATTGGCGACTGGCGAGGCAGCCCGAAAGCGCTCAGTCGAGACCCGGGATGAGCTCACCGCACAGGAGTCGCAGATCGCCCAGTTTGCCCGGGATGGCCTGTCCAATGCCGAGATCGGTGCCCGACTCTTCATCAGTCCTCGGACGGTTGAGTACCACCTTCGGAAGGTGTTCGCCAAGTTGGGCATCACCAGTCGAGAGCACCTGGATCGCGTGCTGCCGCCCGAGTGAGACCCCAGCCCGCTGAGGGATCCCCGCAACTCCCTCACTGCGAGAACTGGTGCGCCCCTGACGCGAACGGCGCGGTCCCAACCGACACTGTAAGCGTCTCTCGGAATGGCTGGCGCGACACACCCCACGCGCGCCACCGGGTCAGCAATCGGAGGAGGCCGTAATGATCGGTCCACGTTCTGCCGGCGAAGCGTCACACCCGGCGCGCAATTCGTGGTCGCTATGCGGACGAAGCGCCGAGCGGCGACTTCTCGACCATCTGCTTGAGGCGGTGCGCACGGGCGAGAGCCGGACGCTGGTGATCGTCGGCGAGCCAGGGATCGGGAAGACGGCTTTGCTTGAGCACACGGTCGCCATTTCGCCGGATTTTCGGATCGTGCAGACCGTCGGGGTGGAGTCGGAGATGGAGCTGGCGTATGCGAGTCTGCATCAGTTGTGCGCGCCCCTGCTTGACCGGGTCGAGAGGTTGCCGGCTCCGCAGCATCACGCGCTCGAGATCGTATTCGGCTTGAGCGCCGGCGCTGCCCCGGATCGGTTCCTGGTCGGGTTAGCGGTGTTGAGCTTGCTCTCTGGGGCGGCTGACGAGTGTCCCCTCATTTGTCTGGTGGATGACGCGCAGTGGCTCGATGCCGCATCGTCGCAGACGCTCGGTTTCGTAGCCCGCCGGCTGGGTGCCGAGTCCGTCGGGGTCTTCTTCGGCACGCGCGAGGTCGGACCGGACCTGATCGGGTTGCCGGATCTCCACGTGGCTGGCCTGTCCAACCGCGATGCGCGTGCCTTGCTCGACTCGGCCATGCGCGGTCGGTTGGATGAGCGGATCAAGGACCGGATCGTCGCGGAAACCGACGGGAACCCGCTTGCCCTGCTCGAGCTTCACCGAAGCCTCACTCCTGCGCAACTCGCGGGCGGCTTTGGTGAGCCTTATGCAGGCGCCCTGGCGAGCCGGGTCGAAGAGAGCTTCGGTCGCCGCCTGGCGGCGCTCCCCGCGGAGACGCGATGGCTATTACTCGTCGCAGCCGCCGAGCCACTGGGCGAGCCACTTCTCCTGTGGCGCGCCGCCGAGCGCCTCGGGCTGCCACCCAGCGCGGCGGACGCCGCAGAGCACTCCGGCCTTCTCCAAATCGGCTCAGGCGTCCGGTTCCGTCATCCGCTCGTCCGATCGGCGGTCTATCGATCAGCCACGCCCGCGGAGAGGCGCAGAGCGCACAACGCCCTGGCACACGCCACGGATGCGGAGTCCGACCCCGAGCGCCGCGCCTGGCATCGCGCTCGCGGCGCGGCCGCGTCCGACGAAAGCATCGCCACGGAACTCGAACGGTCGGCGGGAAGCGCGGCCGCGCGCGGAGGACGGGCGGCCGCTGCGGCATTCCTCAGACAGGCGGCGGCCCTCTCCCCGGAGCCTGCCGATCGAGCGCGCAGGGCACTGACGGCAGCGGAAGCAGAATGGCAGGCGGGCGACCCCGAGGCCGCAATTCAAATCCTTGTCTTCGCAGAGGCCGGGCCGCTAGAACCGCTGGCACAAGCGCGCGCCGACCTTCTGCGTGGCCGTGTGGCGTTCAGCGTTGGTGCCGACGAGGCGGCCCGTCTACTGTTCGACGCCGCGAAGCGGCTCGAACCGCTGGACATGGATCGAGCCCGTGAGACTTACCTCGATGCGCTCAGCGCCATGGTTTACATGGGCCCGAATGCGCGGTGTGACCCCATCGAGGTGGCCCGGGCCGCGCTCGCCGCCCGGCGCCCCGGCCATCCGCGGCCGACCGACCTGCTCCTCGACGGGATCGCGCTTCAGATCACCGAGGGTTATGCGACCGCAACTGCGACACTGCGCGAGGCCGTCAGAGCATTCGATAGCGACGACGTTCCCGCGGACGTCGGGCTCGGCTGGGGCTGGCTGGCGTCGCACGTGGCGAGCTCTCTATGGGAGCACGAGCTTCAACTCACGCTTGCCCGCCGACACGTGCGGCTGGTGCGTGAGGCCGGAGCGCTGGAGGTGCTGGTCCCGACCCTGGCGCAGCTAGTCGGCATCTACCTACGCGACGGGAAACTGGGTGAGGCAGCGGCGCTCACGCGTGAGATGACGGCGGCCGGCGACGCGACGCGCAGCGGGCCTGCGGTCCATATTGCCATGGTGACGGCGGCATATGCGGGCCTGGAAGCCGAAGGGGAGCGGCTGATCGTCGAGGTCAGCCGGCACCTGACGCCCCAGTCGCGCGGCCTTGGTGTGGTCGTCGTTCAGTTCGCGAGCCTGCTCCTCTACAACGGTTTGGGCCGCTACGAGGATGCGCTGCGCCACGGAAGCGCAGCCCTTGAAGATCCCGAACCGGTCGGACGGCCCCCGTGGGCCTTCCCGGAGCTCGTGGAGGCCGCCGCGCGTGCAGGTGCGCCGGACCTCGCGGCTCGTGCCCTGCAAGCCCTCTCCGAACGGGCTGCCATCAGCGGCACCGACTGGGCTCGGGGCCTTGAGGCCCGCTCGCGCGCGCTGTTGAGCGAGGGCGTAACGGCCGAACGTCTGTATCGCGAGGCAATCGAGCGGCTCGCGAGACCTGGGAGCCGGACGGACCTTGCGCGCGCTCACCTCGTCTACGGCGAGTGGCTGCGCCGCGAGGGTCGCCGGGTCGACGCGCGGGAACAGCTGCGCATGGCCCACGACCACTTCAGGTCGATCGGGATGGAGGCGTTCGCCGAGCGCGCTCGTCGGGAGCGGCTGGCGACGGGCGAGAAGGCGCGCAAGCGGACGGTCGAGGCGCGCGACGATCTGACGGCTCAGGAGCGGCAGATCGCCGAGTTCGCCCGCGACGGGCTGTCGAACCCCGAGATCGGTGCCCGGCTGTTCCTCAGCCCGCGCACCGTTGAGTGGCACCTGCGGAAGGTGTTCGGGAAGCTCGGGATCCGTTCTCGCCACGAACTGGCCGGGGCGTTTGCCGCCTCCGCGTCTCCGAGGTGAATTAAACCGGAGATCAAGCGCCGTGACGCAGCGAGAGGGTGCGCCCCGGCTGTCTCCTGAGATGCCGTTGGGAGACAGGTTTCCCAAGGTGGACAGCAGAGCAGCCCGCGTGGGCAGGGTAGCGAGTGCGCGGTTCGGGACGGTGTGCTCGGGACCGTCAGGTGGGCACGTCGTAGCCACCGTTGCGCATCTGGGCATCCGTTCGCTGAGTGCTGGGAAGCAAGTGGGCCGATTCGAGTTGGCTTTGAGCTTTGCGCGCACACGGCCACGTCGTGCCCGTTAGTCACTGGTCGGCTCGTGGGCTCCGGCCCTCAATGCCAATTGGCGGCCTCGAGCGCGGTAGGCCGGACGGATGAGAACCCGTTCGGCTCGCCGAGCGCCGCGCCCTGGGACGAAGACCAAACCCGGGGTGTGGCCAGTGACTCACGGGCGCGACCAGTCAATCGACGCGGCAGGCTTGGTGCCAATACCAATCGACCGACGGAGGTCATCGTGAGCAAAGACGGCGGCGACACAGAACACGGCCAGACCCCGCTGATCTTCATACATGGGGCATGGCTCTCGGCGCGAAGCTGGGAGAACTACATCGAGTACTTCGGCAAGTGCGGCTTCGCAGTGTCCGCGCCCGAGTGGCCGCGCAAGCAAGGCGATGTCGGGACGATCCGCGAGACCGCCGACGCGTCGGCAGGGCTCGGGGTGCAGGAGATCGTCGATCATTACGAGCAGCTGATCCGCGAGCTCGATCAGCCACCGGTACTGATCGGGCATTCATACGGCGCGCTGTTCGTCGAGCTGCTGCTCGACCGCGGTCTCGGACGGGCCGGGGTGGCGATGAGCCCCGCACCGCCCAAAGGGATCCTCGCGCTGCCATTCTCGACGCTGAAGTCGGCCTCGCCCGTGCTCGCGCACCCGTCGAGATGGCATGGCGTCGTGACCCTGACGCCCGAGGAGTTCACCTATGCGTTCGTGAACACCTTCTCGGAGGAGGACGCGGCCGCCGCCTACGAGCGTTACGCGGTCCCCGAGACCGGCCAGATCTTCTACGAGGGCGGGTTCGCGAACTTCCACCTGCACCCGCCGACCGAGGTGCACTTCAGGAACGAGGACCGCGCGCCGCTGCTGCTCGTCGGCGCGGCCGAGGACCATACCGTGCCGGCGTCGTTGACCAAGGCGCAGTACAAGCGCTACGAGCGCTCGTCGGCCACGACCGACTACCTTGAGTTCGAGGGTCGGCCGCACCTGCACATGGTCGCTGCCGACTGGCACGAGGTCGCCGCCGCGATCGAAAGCTGGCTGGACGGTGTCGTGGACGCGCCGGTCGCCGCGACGCAGCAGGCGTCGTAGGGCCAACGTTGATGACCCTCGAGTTGACCGAAAGGGTCGCGGTCGTCGCCGGACGCAAACAACTGCACTGCGGTGGCTGGCGCCCCGAGCTGTCGGTCGACCCGAGACGCCGGTGCGGATTTCAATCTTCCAAAGGAAGTCGTCGTGACCGATGACAGGAGCGAGACGAGAGGCGGCCGGATCCGGCTGATCCTCAGCTGCGGAGCGGTAGTCGTTCGCCTGCCGCCGACCTTCTTCGCGATTGCGTTCGGCCTGGCTGGTCTGGCGCTCGTATGGCGGCTGATGGCCTCGACGTATGGCTCGCCCGCAGCGCTAGCGGACGCACTGTTCCTCACAGCTGGGCTTGTATGGGCGCTGCTCATGGCAGGATCGCTGACGCGGGCGGTGAGGATGCCGCGAGAGATTCTGGGCGAGCTGCGCGATCCGGTCCTGTCGCCGTTCTGGGCACTTCCCAGCGTCATCGGAATGCTGCTTTCTGTCGGGCTCCAGCCGCATGCGCCGGGCGCCGGAAAGGTCGTGTTCGTCATCTTCCTGATCGCGACGGTCCTCGTCGGTGGCTGGGTGACAGGCCAGTGGATTGCCGATCCGCTCGACCAAGCCAAGCTCCACGTTGGCTATCTACTCCCGACGGTCGCCGGTGGGCTCGTGGGCGCTCAGTGTGCAGCGAGCTTTGGGCTGCGCGGGATCGGGTGGCTGAGCTTCGGGATCGGGATCGTCTGCTGGCTGCTGCTTGGGTCCCTGATTCTGAACCGGCTGTTCTTCGTCGAGATGCTGCCAGGGGCGCTCGTGCCGACGCTGGCGATCGAGCTTGCGCCACCGGCCATTGCCGGCAGCGCGTATTTCGCACTGCACGGCTCGGCTGCGGGGCCGGTCGCCTACGCGTTCGCCGGCTATGCCGCGCTGATGGTGCTGGTTCAGGTCCGGCTCCTTCCGTCCTATGCACGCCTCCGGTTTTCGCCCGGGTTCTGGTCGTTCACGTTCGCTTGGTGCGCGGTCGTCGGCTTGACACTTCGGTGGCTCCGGATCGAGCACCCGCCAGGCGAGGCCGTGTGCGCGGCCCTCGCGGCCGGGGGGCGTCAGCCTGCTCGTCGCTGCCGTCGCCGCCCGTTCAGCCCTCGCGATTTGGCGTGGCTTTGCACCCCGTTCCAGCGCGACAGCGTTCCCGTCGCAGGCGCCACCACTCTCAGCCGCGCAGGTCAACTATCGCTCGGTGGACAGTGAGGCGCCGAGCGCGAGCGAATCACCGCGCGCCCATCCGGTCGCCTCGCGGACCGAGGTCCCCGGAGCCGGACTCCGATCAGCGTCGTGTCGATTGCGTACCGCTCCTCACGCAGTCCCGACCCGTTGATCACCCACAACCAGAGGTGATCGGTCTCCCGCCCCCGGGCGTCACCGGCGCAAACCACTCACGGTCGCAGAGCGCTGAAGCAGGCACCAACACACGAGACGGCCGTCCACCGCATACAACAGGAGGCACAGCATGACATTCCAACGCTCCACATACATGGGCAGCGGCGATCCCGCGCGCAGGGACGCCAACTACTACCCCTGGTGGCTGGACAACCTAGCCGACGACGCGACCGGAGAGGGTGCGTTCATGCAAGGCGCCGCGCACGGCGCTGCCGCGGTTCGTTCGCTCGTGACTTACGCCCGGACGCTCTACGAGTATCAGGACTTCAACAACTTCGGCGATTACGGAGACGACCGCTTCATCGAAGACTACACCACCCAGATTCGCGGCGAGCCCACGGGTGTGATTGTCACGGTCACCCGCAATGCTGCCGGGGACGCACAGCACATCGTGGTGAACCATCGGCCACGCGACTCAATGCTGCTCCTCGCTCGCTTGTGCGCGGGCGAGTTCGCCGGCACGTCCCTCGAGAGCCTCTTCGGCGACGGCAAGCCTGACTCCCGCACGAGTGTGGGCGCCACATACCTCGACAACATCAACGGGGTCACCGAGTATTACCCGGAATGGCTTGACAACCTGGCCGATGACGCCACGCTGGAAGGCGCGGCGATGAATGGAACCGCCCGCGGTGCGGAGACCGTCCGATCAATCGTGCTCTATGCGCGCACGCTGTATGAGCATCAGGTGTTCAGATACACGGGCCCCTATGGCGGCAACGGCTTTCTCGAGCAATACACCACGCCGATCAAGGGCCAGGCCACCGGAGTCGTCGTCAGCGTAACGCGCAACGTCGCCGGCGAGGCCCAGCACATCTCGGTCAACCACCGTCCGCGCAGCTCGGTACTGCTCTTCTCCCGCTTGATGGGCGAGAAGTTCGCCGACACCGCCATCGGCGAGCACTTCATCCTCCCCACCGACCCCGTCGTCGGCTGAACGGCGTCCCGGCAGACCTGGGTCCCGGCGCCCACCTGCCGCCCCCGGCGGACCGCTTGGGCTGCCTCCGATAACCCGGCCCAGGGCGATCCCAACCGCTTCGAATTTCACCGTCGCGCCGTATTCGCGACGATCTCGGAGCACGTCTCGCCCCGTACCGCTCACCGTCGTGTCGAGTGGTAGGCGTCCATTGCGCCGCTCGTGACTCATTGTGCCGCTCATCGGTTGTCGTCCTCGGATCTCCCGCGTTGTGTGGAGCGCATCCCGAGCCGGTCACCATCGACTCAACGCGGATGACCAGTGTGTCACGGGCGCGACCCGACGCGGTCACGGTCACGATCTGTGACGTCATCAAATGAATGGTCCGTCCGGGCTTGGAAAGGAGTTCTATATGTCCATCAAACCCACGGCGCGCGTCGGGCTTGCGGCGCTCATCGTTGTAGGGCTGAGTGTGGCACTTCCGCTTTCCGCCAATGCAGCGAGACAGTCGCGCGCGCGGCACGGTGCGACCAAGCCGACGATCGTCCTCGTGCACGGCGCGTGGGCCGACTCGGGGAGTTGGGACCAAGTCATCCGGCGACTGCAGCGCGATGGCTACACCGTCTCGGCGCCACCGAATCCGCTGATGGGCCTGGCAACCGATTCGGCCACCATCGCTGACTTCTTGCACACGATCTCAGGGCCGATCGTGCTCGTCGGACATTCCTACGGCGGCGAGGTGATCACGAACGCGGCCTACGGCGATAGCCAAGTCAAGTCTCTCGTGTACGTCGACGCCTACATTCCGGCGAAGGGCGACACACTGGAATCGCTTACCGGCGCGGGGTCGTGCTTCCATGTGCCGCAGTCTGACCTCCCCAATCTGTTTGACTTCGTTCCGTTCCCCGGTGCCCCGTCCGGTGTCGTCGACGCGTACGTCAAGCAGAGCGTCTTCCCGAGATGCTTCGCGAACGGCCTCCCTGCCCGGGAAGCGGCGGAGTTGGCTGCAACGCAGCGCCCCCTCGCGACCAACGCTCTCACGGACCCGTCAGGCGCTCCCGCTTGGGCCACCATCCCGTCCTTTGCCGTCGTCGGCACGGCGGACCACGTGATCCCAGCCGCTGATCAGCTCTCGATGGCCCATAGGGCCGGCGCCATCGTCGCCAGGATCGACGCTCCGCACCTGTCGATGGTCGCTGATCCCCGCGCCGTGACGAACGTCATCGAGCGGGCGGCGACGCACGCCGGCTGACACCCGCCGCAACACGCCCGGGCGCTCCGCCCCGCTTTCGATGGCGGAGCGCCGGCTCCTCCCAACGGCGGAGCGGTAGCAGAACGCACCTCATGACAGGCCGCAAGGCGAGGCGGGACAAGTAGCGACCGCCGGTCGAGTCGCGGGTAGGAGCCCGTATCACCCCGTTCCAGCAGAGAGCGACTGGACGGACGTGCCACCGGCAAGAGCCCCCACCGTCGTGGCCCGAGAAGAAATCCGGATTGTGGCCGACCGCTGGCCGGCGATCCGTCTAGCCGGCGCTAATGAACTGACGGTACGGACGACCCGCGCGTGGGCCAGGGCCTACGTGCGACCGGCCGTCGGAAGCGCGAAGGTCACAACGCACTTTCAACGACCAGATAGAAGGAGAGAACGCCATGGCGGGCTTCGACTATGACGTGGTGATCATTGGCTCGGGGTTCGCCGGCAGTGTGGCCGCGCTTCGTGCCGCGGAGAAGGGTTACAGGGTCGGCGTGATGGAGTCGGGCAGGCGCTGGGCGGACGAGGACATCCCGAAGACGCAGTGGGACTTGGCGCATTTCGTCTGGTTTCCGGGTGCGGAGCTGTACGGGGTGCAGAGGATCGAGTACCTCGACGATGTGCTCATCCTGTGCGGCGCCGGGGTCGGTGGCGGCTCGCACGTGTATGCGAGCACGATGTATGTCCCACCGAACCAGTTCTTCGAGGCGAAGGAATGGGGGGTATCACGGATTGGGCCGATGAGCTGGCGCCGTATTTCGACCAGGCCAGGAGGATGCTTGGCGTCGTCCGCTACCCCTACATGCCGACGGACGTCGACCGGGCGATCAAGCAGGTCGCGAACGAGATCGGCCGGGGCGAGACTCACAACAAGGCCCCGCTCGGCGTGTACTTCGGCACGCCGGGGGTCGAGGCCGAAGATCCGTACTTCGGCGGGGTCGGGCCGCGGCGGACGGGCTGCATCTCCTGCGGAACTGCAACAACGGCTGCGGCCGTAACGCCAAGAACAAGCTGACGACGAACTACCTCTACCTCGCCGAGAAGCTGGGCGCGCGGGTTCACGATATGCATGAGGTGTTCGACCTGGTGCCGCTCGAGGGAGGCGGGTTCGAGGTGCATGCACGTCACCCCGGCTGGGCGCAGCACGCCGGGCACGTCGGCCACCACACGTACACGGCCGAGCAGGTGATCGTGGCCGCCCACGCGTACGGGTCGGCCAAGCTCCTGCATCACACGCAGCACAAGGGTCGCCTCGCCGGGCTGTCGAGCGAGCTCGGAAAACGCGCGCGGACCAACTCCGAACAGCTCCTCTACATCACGCGGACGCACGAGGAGTGGGAGCGCGACCGGGAGAGGATCCACATCATGCCGGGGTCGGTCACGATCACCTCGGGCACTTGGCCGGATCCGGTGACGAGTATCGAGCCGACCTATTGGGGGCTCGGAAGCAACGTCTTCGCGTTTCTCGGGACCTACCACCAGCACGGCGAGCAGAAGCATTCGTGCGAGTCCTGGCTCAAGGAGATCCTCAGGCACCCGAGCGAGGAGATCTTGCCCGCCGACCCGCGCCACTGGTCAGAGCGCTCCTTCGTTGCGCTCTGCTCGCAGACGACCGACACCTCGATCGAGCTCTACTGGCACGACGGCCTGCTCCGCTCAAAGCCATCGGGAACGCCGCCGTCGGTCCACGTCCCGGCGATCGAGGACTTCGTCGACCGCGTGGCGAGGCAGTTGGGAGCTCACGAGGCGGCGCTGGCGACCGAGGTCATCAACCGCAACGCCTCCGCGCACGTCGTCGGCGGGATCCCAATCGGCGAAAACAGCGAGATCGGCGCTGTGGACCCCTACCTGCGCATGTTCGGCCAGCCAGGCCTGCACGTCATGGATGGGAGCGTGATGCCGGCCAATCCGGGCGTGAGCCCGTCGCTCTCGATCACGGCCCTCGTCGAACGCGCAGTCTCGCTGTGGCCGAACAAGGGAGACGAGGACACCAGGCCACCCCTGGGCTCCGGCTACGAGCGCATCGACCCGGTCATGCCGCACCGAGCGTTCGTCCCCGCCGGCGCGATGGGCGAGCTGCGACTCGACGGCAACAAGTCAGACGTCATCCCCGACTACCCCTACTAGAGGAGCAACCCATGAGCACACTCGCACCCGACACCCCTCGCGTGCTCGGACCGGCCGACGCGATCCCGAACCACTTCGTCGTTCCGTACTACCTCGACGACATCAAGCCACGGATCTCGGTTGCGCGGATCGACGGCAATCTGTACGCGTTCGATGATCTCCGCACCCGCGGCGGACAGCCGTGTCCACTGTCCGGAGGCCTCCTCAGCGGGAGACGCTGATGTGTCAGTGCCACGGATCCCGGTTCGACATCTCGACCGGCGCCGTGCGGAACGGGCCCGCCACCGCACCGCTGCGCCGTTACGGGGTGGCGGCACGTTTGCGCCGGCGACTTTGCCGAGGCCAGCTATACGATCACGTTCCTGAATCTTTTTCGTGACTTATTTCGTTTTCGACTCCGGATTCCGGTGCGAGTACGTGGTTGCGTGGGGCGCTAGGACGAGGCTTCTTCCTGCTGGAATTGCGCGACCGAAACGTAATGTCGACCTTCCTTGCACCAGGTGCGATATAGCTTTCCGGCGAGACGTAGTTCTCTCAAGAGCGGGATGTACTCGTCTTCGGAGACGGGAACGGGGGGTCCCCAGTTGGGCAGTGGCGGGAGAGGGGCGTCGGGGAGCTCGATCTGTCGGAGGCCTAACTCTTGGAGCACGCGGTCGCGCGCTATGCCTGTTCGCCTGAGCATGGTGAGGGTGAGGCAGGTCTGCTGCTCCCACAGCAGCGCCAGCAGGAGGTGATCTTCCCCGACCGTGGGGCTCCCCATCCCGACGGCGATTCCCTGAGCGCGGGCAATGACCGTCTGCGCGGACGGCCTCACGGATAAGGGCCAGCGCTCACTATCTGAGCCCGCTCGGCGGTCGCCGTGATAGTGCGGCGGCAAGATATCGATCTCGTGCCGGAGCTGGTGGTAGTCCA
>JAFASQ010000030.1 GCA_019244395.1 Solirubrobacterales bacterium
GCGCGCGGACGTGATCCATTTTCAGTGGCTGGCCGTTCAGGCTGTCGATCGATACTTGCTCCCGGCGCGGCCGACCGTGTTGACCGCCCACGACCTGCTCCCGCGTGAGCCGCGCCTGGGTCAGGCCTTCGCACAACGGCAGTGCTATCACGCGGTCGACGCGATCGTGGTGCACTCGCGCTACGGCCGTCGGCAGCTGATCGACGGCTTGGGAATCGACGCCGCCAAGGTCCGCGTGATCCGCCACGGGGCGTTCGAGCACCTGACCGTCCAGCCAGCCGAGGTGCCTCTTCCGCGCGAGCTGGCCGCGGTGCGCGCGCCGGTCGTGTTGTTCTTCGGCCTGCTTCGCCCCTACAAGGGCGTGAAGACCCTGTTCGAGGCCTGGCGCGGCGTCCCAGACGCCGAGCTCTGGGTCGTCGGGCGACCGCGGATGCCCCTCGATCCCCTGCGTGCGGCGGCGCCCGCGGGGATCCGCTTCGTCCCGCGCTTCGTCTCCGATGTCGAGCTGCCGGCGTTCTTCCGCCGCGCCGACATCGTGGTGCTCCCCTACGCCAGGACGGAACGGCTGGATTGGTCGGGGGTGCTGGCCACCGCGCTGGCCTTCGGCAAGCCGATCGTGGTCAGCGACGTGGGCGGGCTGGGCGAGGTCGCCGCCGAGGGAGCCGCGCGGCTCGTGGCGCCGGACGACGCGGGCGCGCTGCGGGCGGAGGTTCTCGGCTTGCTCGAGAATCCACAGGAGCGGGAGCGGCTCGCCAGGGCTGCGCTCACGGTGGCGAACGGGCCCTACTCGTGGGAGGCGAGCGCGCGCGAGACCCTGGCGCTGTACCGGGAACTGGTTGGATTGGGGCCCGTCGATGAATAACTGCTTGTTGAGTCGTCCGACTGACCATCGCCTGGCTGCGTCCTCGGGGCTTGACGTAGCGCTGCTATGCCTGCGCCCCTGCGTCCTTGCCATGCTCGGTCCTCGAACGCCTCAACGGCGCCCTTATTCATCTCCGGACCCCTGCCCTCCGTGACCGTCGTCGCGCTCGTATTTTGGGTTTCTGTGGGCCTGGTGGTGTACGCCCACGTGGGCTATCCCGTGCTGCTCGGGCTGCTCGCCGCGGTGCGCGGTCATGGAGGCACCGGGCGTCCCCGTCCTGCGGGCGAGGACAAGCTGCCGCTGGTATCGGTGATCGTCGCCGCGTACGCCGAGGAGGACGTGATCGCCGAGCGGGTGGTGAACATCCGCGCGCTCGACTACCCGCCCGAGCTGATCGAGCTGATCGTCGCCTGCGATGGGTCACCCGATGCGACGGCCTCGCGCGCGCGAGAGGCGGGCGCCGACGTGGTCCTCGAGCTGCCCCGCGGGGGCAAGATCCGCGCCCAGGACGCCGCGGTGGAGCGGGCCCGCGGCGAGATCGTGGCCTTCTCGGACGCCAACGTCACCTGGCAGCCGGACGCGCTCCGCAGGCTGATGGCGCCCTTCGCGGACCCCCGCGTGGGCTATGTGTGCGGCGAGGTGCAGCTGGTTGACGCAGCCGGGTCAAACCAGGAGGGGCTCTACTGGCGCTATGAGCTCGCCCTGCGCGCGCTCGAGTCGCGGGTGCGGTCGGTGACCGGCGGCAACGGCGCGATCTATGCCACACGGCGCGAGTGCTATCTGATCGTCGACCCAATCATGGGCCATGACCTGTCGTTCCCGTTCAACATGGTCAAGCGAGGTTGGCTGGCGCTCGGCGTGCGCGAGGCGCAGGCCAGCGAGAAGATGGTCCCCACGATCGAGGGCGAGTTTGCGCGCAAGCGGCGGATGATGAGCCACACGTGGCCGATTGTCCTGCGCGGCGGGATGCTCTCGCCGCGCGGCTACGACCCGACGTACGCGTTCATGATCGTCTCGCACCGGATCCTCCGGTACCTGACGCCGTTCCTGCATGTCATCGCTCTGCTCGCCAACCTGGTTCTCCTCGGGCAGGGGTGGGTGTACCCGGTGACGCTGACGGTCCAGGGCGGCGTGCTCTTAGCCGCGGCGCTCGCGCGGCTGGT
>JAFASQ010000062.1 GCA_019244395.1 Solirubrobacterales bacterium
CGGTCCTCGAAGCGCCCGAGGTCGCCGGTGTGCAGCCAGCCGTCGCCCGATAGCGCGCCGGCCGAGACGATCGGCCCGCGCACCAGCACTTCGCCGTCCGCTGCCGTCACCACGTCGACGCCGGCCAACGGCCGGCCAAACGTAGCAATCTGCGAGCAGGCTTCGGTCATCCCGTAGGTGGGCGCCACCGGCACGCCGGCGGCGTGGGCGCGCTCGAGCAGCGGCGCCGGGATTGGACCACCACCGAGGAGCGCCCAGCGGAGCGTCGGCGGACGCTCGAGGCCGGCATCGAGCAGCCGCGCGAGCATGGTCGGCACCAGCGAGACCATCGTGATCCGCCGCGCCGGGTCCATCAGGTCGTTCAGAACCGCCTCGGTGTCGAAGCGTCCGTGCAGGACGGCGGTGGTGGCGTAGATCGCGCTGCGGATCGGGATCGACAGGCCGCCCACATGGGTCAGCGGCATCGGACACAACCAGCGCTCGGCTGGATCGAGCCCGAGCGCGACCGCCGAGCCGCGCGCACTGGCCTCGAAGTTGCCCTCGGTGAGGACGACCGGCTTTGGGGCCCCGGTCGTGCCCGACGTGTGCATCACCGCCACCGGCCGGTCCCGGCCTACGCCGCCGATGGCGCCGCGGGCCGGGACCAGCGGCTCTCTGACCACAAGGTCCGCCCCGGCCAGGCGCTGCTCCTGCTCGGCCGCGCTCAGCCGCAGATCGATCGGCACCACCGCCGCGCCGGTCAACAGACATGCATGCAGCGTGATTACGAAGTCCACGCCCGCCGGCAGCGCCACTGCGACCCTCCTCGCGCGCACCGCGCCCGCCCTCGCGCCGGCGGCGTCGCGCAGCTCCCCGTAGGTCAGGCTTCGCTCGGGGCCCTCGATCGCGATTCGTTCCGGATGATCGGCCGCGGCCGCTTGGATCCAGGAAGACACGACCGACACGGTAGTCTCGCGGCGTGCAAACGGAGTGGCAGGCGGCCGGCGACTACCAGGACATCCGCTACGAGACGGGCCTCGGCGAGGCCGCCGGAGTCGCCAAGATCACCATCAACCGGCCCGAGGTCCGCAACGCGTTCCGGCCCGAGACCGTGGTCGAACTGTCCGATGCGTTCACTCGCGCCCGCGAGGACCTCGAGGTCGGCGTGGTCATCTTGACCGGCGAGGGCCCCGAGGCGTTTTGCTCGGGCGGCGACCAGCGGGTCCGCGGGCAACGAGGGGGTTACGTCTCGGGCGCCGACCCGACGCAGGCGGGCCGGCACGAGGCGGTCGGCCGTTTCGAGGTCACCGACCTCCACATCCAGATCCGCCGGCTGCCCAAGCCGGTGGTGGCGATGGTGGCGGGCTACGCGGTCGGCGGCGGCCACGTGCTGCACGTCGTGTGCGACCTGACGATCGCGGCCGACAACGCGCGCTTCGGCCAAACCGGCCCCAAGGTCGGCTCGTTCGACGGCGGCTTCGGAGCGACCGTGCTCTCGCGGCTGGTCGGTCCCAAGAAAGCCAAGGAGATCTGGTTCCTGTGCCGGCAATACGACGCCCAGGAGGCGTTGGCCATGGGCCTGGTCAACTCCGTGGTGCCACTCGAGCAGCTCGAGCAGGAGACGGTCAAGTGGTGCCGTGAGATGCTCGCGCTCTCGCCCTTCGCCCTGCGGATGCTCAAGGCGAGCTTCAACGCCGACGAGGATGGCCTGGCCGGGATCCAGCAGCTCGCCCACGACGCGAACCTGCTCTTCTACATGAGCGAGGAGGCGCAGGAGGGGCGCAATGCCTATCTCGAGAAGCGCAAGCCGGACTTCACGAAGTTCCCGCGCCGGGCGTGAGGTGACCGCCTCGGCGCGGTCCGTGACCAGGCCGAGCGGCGTTCGCATCTGGCTGATGGCCGCTCGCGTGCGCACGCTGCCGGCCGCGATCGCCCCCGTGCTCGTCGGCACCGCGCTGGCCGGCTATTTCGGCGTGTTCCATCCGCTGCGCTTCGTCGCCGCGCTGATCGGCGCGATGTTCATCCAGATCGGGACCAATCTCTCCAATGACTACTCCGACGCCCGGCGGGGGGCGGACACCGAGGACCGCCTGGGGCCGGTGCGCGTCACCGCCGGTGGCCTGGTTCCTCCTCGTCAGGTGCTCATGGCCACCTATTTGACCTTCGGCGTCGCGGTCCTGGCCGGGGCGTACCTGATCGCAGTGGCGGGGTGGCAGCTCCTGCTCGTCGGCGCCGCCTCGATCCTGGCCGGCGTGCTCTACACGGGAGGCCCTCGGCCTTATGGGTACGAAGGGCTGGGAGAGCTTTTCGTCTTCCTGTTCTTCGGGATCGTGGCCGTGGCCGGGTCCTACTTCGTACAGGTCGAGCATCTCGACTGGGAGGCGTTCGCGCTCGCCGTGCCCGTCGGCCTGATCGCCAGCGGCATCCTGGTGGTCAACAACGTGCGCGACATCGACACCGATCGCCGCGCCGGCAAGCGCACGCTCGCGGTTCGCCTCGGCCGCCGGCGGACTCGCGTCCTGTTCGCGGTGATCGTTTACCTCGCCTACCTGCTCACCCCGGTCACCTGGGTGTTCGGTCCGCTCGAGCCGTGGGTGCTTCTGCCCTGGCTTACCCTGCCGCTCGCGGCCGGCGTCGTGCGCGTCGTGCGCAACCGCACCGATGGCGGGTCACTCAACGGCGCCTTGGCCCGCACGGGCATGCTCCAGCTGGTGTTCTGCGCCTTGCTCGCCGCTGGCCTCCTGCTCAGCCGGTGAACGTCCACATCGATTTTTTATGGGCGCGCTTGCGCGCGCCGTTTTTCTCCGGCTGGGGATCCATTCGGGATCGCCCGCTACTGCTGGTGCGCGTCGAGGATTCGGACGGTCAGGTGGGCCTGGGCGAGGCGGCGCCGTTGCCCGATTACCACGGAGTGGGCGTCGACGATGTGCTCGAGGCGCTCAACGCGTGCCGCGAGATGCTGGCCGCGGCCTCGCCGGGCCCCGCCACCGCGCAGGCGCTGGCCGAGTGGCGTCGGATGGCCGTCTTGCCCGCGGTGGCCGCGATCGACACGGCGTTTTGGGACCTCGAGAGCCGCCAGACCGGGCAGCCCGTGTGGCGGCGCCTCGGCGCGCGCGTCCCCGACCCGCTGGAGGTCAACCACACGATTGCCGCGTCCGATCGTGCGGGCGCCGCGGCCGAGGCCGGCGTCGCGCGTGCGGCCGGGTTCGGTTGCGTCAAGGTCAAGGTCGGGATCGGCGACGACGCGGGCCGGCTGGCCGCGGTGCGTGCGGTGCTCGGGCCGGATGTGGCGATCCGGCTTGACGCCAACGGAGCATGGTCGGTGGATGAGGCTGTGGCGGCGCTTCGCTCGCTGGCGCCGGTCGGGATCGAACTGTGCGAGGAGCCGGTTCGCGGGCTCGAGCAGACTCGGCAGGTGGCGGCAGCGGTCCCTGAGGTCGCCCTCGCGCTGGACGAGACGGCGTCGGCGGCCGGGGCGCTGGAGGAGCGCGTGTGCCGGGCGATCTGCCTGAAGATCGCCGGTTTCGGCGGGATCTCCGGGCTGCTAGACGCGGCCCGACGGGCGCGCCGCACGGGCTATGAGGTGTATCTCGCCTCGACCCTCGACGGGCCGCTGGGAATCGCCGCGGCGCTGCATGCGGCGGCGGCGGTGCGACCGGACCGGCCGTGCGGTCTGGCCACCCTTGGACTGTTCGCCGAGCGCGACGACCCGCTCCCAGCGCGTGCCGGCCGGATCGAGATCCCTACCGGGGCGGGCTTGGGCGACGGGCTGACCGAGTGGTATCGGGGCAACCTCATGTGACCCACCTCACGGTTCGCGCGCACGCCCAGGGGTACAAGTGTTCGGGTAGCAAATGACTGGAGAACCCGAAGATGAGTCCTGAACGTTCCAACGCCTATCGCCGCGTCATGCAGACCCTGGACGACATCGGGCCGAGCAAGCTGCTCGAATCCGAGCAGCGGCGGATCCGCTACGCGGCCGACAACCTCATCTTCAGCACCGACCTGGTCGGCGATGCCGATGCCATTGAGGCGCTCGAGGACATCGAGGCACTGTGCCGCGTACTGGTCGCGAGCGGCCGCTGGGAGTACGCCACGGCCGCGCGGCTGGCCGACGACGTCTTCCAGTGCGGCCCCGATCCGGCGCTCCTCCGGGCCGCCTGATCAAGGCCCGATCGCCTGAGCCACCGCGGCAGGCACCTCCAGATGGACGGCGTGCCCGGCCCCTGGCACGACGATCACCTCCGCGGTCGGTAGCCCCGAGGCCATCTCGCCGGCGATTCCTCTGAACTTCTGGTCGCGCTCACCCACGACGATCGCCACCGGCGTCTCGATCTCGCCCAGGCGACCCCACAGCGACTTCAGCGCACCGGTCCCGAGCCCGCGGAGCGCCCGGGCCAGTCCGCCCGGTTGGTTGCGCAGCCGGTCGACGTGGACCGCCGCCGCCACGTCCGGCGGCTGGCCGGCGAGCACCGGAGTTTGCGCCCAGCGGTGGGCGAACGCTTCGACCGGCACTGCCTCGATCTCCTCCGCGAGCGCCTCGTCGGCGGTCCGGCGCGCTTCCCGTTCGGCGACATCCGCGATCCCGGGGCTGGCGCCGATCAACACCAGCCGCTGCACCCGTGCTCCGAAGGCGAGCGCGGCATGGAGCGCGAGCCTCCCCCCC
>JAFASQ010000181.1 GCA_019244395.1 Solirubrobacterales bacterium
CAACCAGGCAGCAGCTATACCTGCCGGCGCACCGTCCAGCTCGACAACCCTTTCCAGCCCGGCCGGCGGGCACCGAGCCTCGGGGCGAAGGCTCCCAGCCCGGAGCGCCGGGCGATGGCGGGGGATGACTGGCGGTTCAGAGCGCCAACATACATGGTGACCTCTGGCAGCGCCCGCCAGCGCTGGGCGCCGACAGACATTTGGCGCGCCCGGCCGTCAGCGCTCGTTCGGTGATTACCGGGTCGAGGTCGCGGGCGAACGCCTCTGCCTGAGTTATGACAGCTGGGTCGGGCGTCCACCGTACGGCCGCCGGCGAGTCCTTCACGATCGCGCACTCCCAGCCGGAGGCGTCCTCGGGCGACGTTCGGGTTGTGCGCTCTGGCCTGAGCAGAATTCGACCGTTCCGTGTGCGGCGCCCCGGGGCGCTGCCGCCCAGTCTCGGATTCGCGAGGAGCACCGAAGTTGCGTCGCGCCGGAACCGTCCGGCCATCCCACAACACGAGCTCCGGTTGCCTCGGTGTGCTGCTGTCGGCCCCGAGAGGAGACGCCTGTTGGGACTGGTGACCGGCCTGGCTCGGCGCGACTGTAGGTCGCCTTTGCGCTCGTGAGCTCCGCGACCGGCGATCGATGAAGGGGGTCGTCCGCGGCAGCGCAGGCGCGACCCGATCCGTCCCGGAGTAGCAGCGCGCAGCCGCGCCGGCCTCCTCGAACTGGTGGCTGCTTCCATGGAGACCAACGGCGTCGGATCGATCGACGGCCTCGCTGCTTCCGTACGTGGAGCAGGCGCTCCGCGCCGCTGTGGCCTGGCAGGTCAGGACGGGGGTGTGGGATCATCTGGGGGTGGTGGAGCTCGTTCCGGGGGTGTTCGTTGCCCGGGAGGCCGAGCTTGGTGTGCTCGAGCGTGCTGGGGCTGGATGCGGTGACGGCGCTGGGTCTGCGTTTGTCGTGGCGGGGGAGGCGGGGGTAGGAAAGTCGCGGTTGTTGGCGGAGGTGTCGGAGCGGGCGCGTGTTTCGGGGATGTTGGTGCTGCGTGGGCGGGCGGCGTCGGGGGCAGGGCAGGCGCCGTTTCGCGCGGTCGCGGAGGCGCTGGCGGGGGGCTTGCGGGAACGTGCGGTGTCGGAAGCGAGGTTGCGGAGGTTCGCGCCGGCGCTGGCGCACATGTTGCCTGGGTGGTTTGAGACGACGAGCGACGCCGCGCCGGAGCTCGTCTTCCTTGCCGAGGGGGTGTTGCGACTGCTCCGACTGCTCGCGGGTTCGCGCGGCGTCTTGCTTGGCTTGGAGGACCTGCAGTGGGCGGATAGCGAGTCGCTTGCGCTGGTTGAGTATTTGGCGGATAATGTTGGCACCGAGCGCCTGCTTCTGGTGGGGACGGTGCGCGACGATGAGCCGTCTGCGCCCCTGGTGTCGTTGCGAGAGCTTGCGAGGCGGGGGGCGGTGCGGTGGCTCGGGCTTGGTCGGCTTGCTCGGGATGAGGTGCTCGAACTGGTTGAGGCTCGGCTGGGGGGCGCGGCGCCGAGGTTGGTTTCCGAACTGTTGCAGGCGAGAGCGGAGGGGCTGCCGTTGTTCGTCGAGGAGTTGCTTGGGGGGCTGATCGCTGCCGGTACCCTGCGACGAGAGGGTGAGGACTGGCACGCGGACAAGCGGGTCGGTCTCCGCTTGTCGTTGAGCTTTGTGGCCAGCGTCGAAGAGCGGGTCGCGGCGCTGATCGACCCGGCGCCTGTCGTGCTGGCTGCGGCGGCGGTGTTGGGACGCAGCTTCGACACCGCGCTGCTTTCGGCGTGCACGGGCCTACCGGGTCGTGAGGTGTCGGCGGCTCTGCGTGCTTGCGCGGACGCTCGTCTGGTGGAGGCGGACCATGAGTTGGGGATGGACTGGATGCGGTTTCGCCACGCGTTGGTGCGCGACGCGGTGCTCGAGCGCACGCCGCCGCCGGAGCGGCGCGCTCTCGCCGGCACGGCGCTGGCCGCAGTCGAGCGAGCTCATCGGGGGCTGCCTGAGGGGTGGTGTGGTCTGGCCGTTGAGCTGGCCCAGCTTGCGGGACGAGCTGATCGCGCCGTCGCCTTGCTTCGCGTAGCGAGCGAGCGTGCGCGTGACGGTGGCGCTCTGGGCGCGGCGGTCGACGCGCTTGAGCGTGCGGTGGTGCTCGCGGACGAAAGCGCGGCGCCGGCGGTGCAGCTTGAGCTGCTCGAGTCGCTGGTCGCGGCGGGGCGCTTCGAGCGGGCGCGGGAGCTCGGCGAGCGGCTGTCTTCTGGGCTTCGCGGTCAGGCTGCGCAGGCGCGGGTAGACCTTGCGCTTGCGCATGCGGCCCTCATCCGCCTGGACTGGGATGAAGCCGAGCGGCGGCTGGTCGCGGCGCGCGCCCGGCCTGGCTCAAGGTTGGGCGAGCGTCTCGAGCTATTAGCCGCGAGTATCGCGTTGGGCCGCTTCCGCTACCGGGAGGCCGAACGGATCGCTCGGTCGGTCGCGGCCCGCGCCGCCGCGCGCGGCGACGATGCGACCGCCTGCGAGGCCTGGCTGCTCGCGGGCGAGAGCGCCGCCGCGGCCGACGTGCAGCAAGCTGAGAGATTGTTCTCCCGGGCGTTGACACTGGCCGAACGCAAAGGCCTGGCGACGTTGCGAGCGCGCGCACTGGCTGCGCTTGGCGGCCTAGACGTGCTGCGTATCGGCTCGACCGAGCGGGTGGCGCTTGCGCGTGAGGCGGCGCTCGACGCGGGCATGGCGGCGCTCGCGGCGTCATCAACGCATGATCTCGCGATGCTCGGCGTGCTTCGTTTCGAGCTGGAGGACGCGCGGGCCTGGGCGGCGCGTACGGTGGTGCTGGGACGCCGGTACCGGCTCGGGTGGGTGCTCGCCGCTGGTCTGATCAAGCAGGCATGGGCCGCCGCCCTCTCCGGAAGCCCCGATGAAGCGGAGTGGCTGCTGGCAGAGGCAGAGCCGATCCTCGGTGATAACGCGCGTGGCTGTGCGCTGATGGACGGTCACGTCCGGGCTGCGGTGGCGCTGGGTCGCGAGGACCTGGATGCCGCATGGATCGCGGTGGCGGGGGCCGCCGAGTTGTGGTGGCGCGAACGGCTCGAGCCCCGACCGTACCTCGGACTGTGGGTGCTGTTGGCTGCCTTGAGGGACCCGAGCGGATTCGGGCGGGTGGTCGAACGACTCGAGCGAAGGCGTGTGCTCTGGCAGCCGTCGATCGCGGGCCTGTGCCTCGCCGCCGAAGCCGCGCTGATCGTCGCCGCCGACGAAGCTCTTGCTGGTGCCGATGCGCGGCTCGCGCGGGCCGAGCCACTGCTGGAGCCGACCCCGTGGTTTCGCGCCGTCGCCCACCGGCACGTCGGCGAGCGGCTGCTGGCAGCAGGGTCGGAGACGGGCGAGCGGCTGCTGAGCGCGGCGATCGCGTTCTTCGCCGGCGCCGGCACGCCGTCTCCCGCCGAGGCCGCGCGAGCGTTGCTGCGCGCTGCCGGGCGGCCGGTCCCCCGTCGCGGCCGCGGCCACGCAACTGTTCCCGCACAGCTCGTGACGGCGGGAGTGAGCTCACGCGAAATGGACGTGCTCGTACTGCTCGCGCAAGGTTTGACCAATCGCCAGATCGCCGCGCGGCTCTACCTGTCTCCGCGGACCGTCGAGAAGCACGTCGAGCGGCTGCTAACCAAAACCCACAGCCCAAATCGCGTCGCGCTCGCCGCGCGCGCGTCTTTACCCACCGTCCCCTTAAGTACTTTAAGTACGTAGCCGGGACCGGCTAGATGCCGTGATTCTGCCGATGTGCGCGCTCCAGGGCGAGGGCGATACTCGCGTCGTTGACAGCGCACCAACCAAGCCAACGCGGTGCGCACCTTGCAGATCAGGAGACAAAGATGAGAACGTTCGCGACCGAACAGAGCGCGACGAACAGCACGCCCACCGAGCGTCACGAGCTGTGCAGCAGCGCCAAGGACGGCGCCCTCGACAGCCGAGCCCTCGTCCAGCCGACCAGCACCCCGCGCCACCAGTCTGGAGCGATCCTGGAGATGGGCGGCAGACGAATGCCGTTCATGCGATGGTCATTCATCCGGTTGTTGCTCTCGATGAGACGGCTGATGCGCGTCTGGCAGGTGGGCGACGGGCGCGAGGAACGGCTTGCCGACTACGTGCTCCAGAACGCTCGGCAAGGAGACCTCGACGACGTGATCCGAGCGATAGACAATTACTGCTATCAGCGCAGCTTCATGATTAACGTCGGCGATGAGAAGGGGGCGATCCTCGACAAGGCGGTCCGGCGCGCTCAGCCCACGCACCTTCTCGAGCTAGGGACCTACTGTGGGTATAGCGCGCTGCGAATGTGCCGCGCGATGCCAAATGATGCGCGGCTCGTGTCGATCGAGTTCAACCCCGCGAACGCG
>JAFASQ010000418.1 GCA_019244395.1 Solirubrobacterales bacterium
GGTCACACCAGGCGTCGCACAGGATGTCGTCGAGTTCCCGTTCAATGATCCCGACGGAGCCGAGGCGATCCTGACCCGAGAAGCGGACAACCTCGCAGCGGTGCTGATCGAACCAATCATGGGCGCCGCAGGGATGGTGCCGGCTGATACGGAGTTCCTCCGACGCGTGCGCGAAGTGACCCAACGGCTAGGCGCCGTGCTGATTTTCGACGAAGTCGTCACGTTCCCAACCGCATACGGCGGCGCCCAAGCCCACCACGGCGTCTTGCCGGATTTGACCGTCATGAGCAAGACAATCGGCGGCGGGCTGCCCCAGGCGGCGCTGGGCGGACGTGCCGAGATCATGGGCCTGTTGGATCCCGACCTGCACGACGGGCGGGCGCCGGTCCTCGCCGCGTCAACTTTTGGGGGCAATGTGACGGCATTGGCGGCCGGCATTGCGGCGCTCGAGCAGCTTACCCCCGAACTTCACACCCGCGTGCAGAGGGTCGGCGAACGGATGCGCAGCGGGATCGACGAACTCGGGCGATCGTACGGCATCCCCCTTCACGCCACTGGCTTCGGCCACCTCTACGGCATGCACTGGGCTCCCGAGCGGGTTGTCGACTATCGCACGCGAATGCTTGACGACAACGAAAAGCTGGCGAATCTCATGCTTGGTCTCATGAACGAGGGCGTCTACCAGTACTCGTTCGGGACGTTGCTGATCAGCGCCGCGCACGGCGACGCCGAGATCGACGAGTTCCTCGCGGCGCTAGAACGAGCGTTGCACGCGGTGCGCCTGGTGGCGTGGCCGAGCCGAAGTTTCGGGACGGCCTGACAGCGTGACGGCCAACCGCGGCCGAAGGCGGCCCTCCGCTTCAGCACGCGTCGGTGCGTTACCACCGCGAGCCGCTATCACGTACCGGACCACCACTCCTCGTCGCCGGCGGCGAGCGCCGGACCCACATGTCAGTCTTCGTCGTCGCCGTCCTAGGTCGGAAGGTGAGCACCCGGAGATCGCGTGACGTCATGAATCGCAAGACGACAGAACCCGACGGACAGCTATTCTCGGGCGCAAACCACATCTGCATCGTGACTGCTGACTTGGATAGCGCTGTTCGACGGTGCTGGGATCGGTACCGCATCGGCCCGTGGCGTGTGTTCAGCTACGACGGGTCGAACATGAAGGGCACGACAGACGGTGAGGACTTCGAGGTCAAGATGCGCGCCGCCCTGGCACCGTTAGGCGCAACGTTCCGAATCGAGATCATTGAGCCAATGGACGAGAGGAGTGTTTACGCGGAGGCGCTGAGGCGTCGCGGCGGGGCAGATCATGTCCACCATGTTCGTCTCGACGTACCGGACTTCGAGCGCACGAGGCGCAAGCTCATGAGCCTCGGCATACCCGTCAGGATGGATGCTCAATTCGCAGGCGGCTCCACCGACGGGCCGCGGCTCCGGGGAATCTACTTCGACGCCACGGACTACCTCGGATGTCTGCTCGAGATCGCGGACGTTCCGCCCGGTTTCTCGATGCCGGAGCCAGACTACGTCTATCCGTCGGACGCGCAGTAGCGTCAGTACCTGCGACCGTGAGGTGGCCCGGGACGAGCTGCGATGGCACCATTTGCGCGCCGCCCGCGCTCGTTGCGCCCAATTGCACAGCGGGGCAGGCGTGCGTCGCATCACCACGGGGTGGTTCCGCTGTCTGGGTCCAGCCGGCGTGGGGCCTTCGGGTGACCGAGGACCAATTGGCGACGCGACAGGCTTACATGGCCCAGGCGGATACTACTGCGCCGGCGGTGTTCCCAGCCCGGCGGCGATGGCGCCCTCGATCACGTCGACGACTCGCGGCACGCCCAGCACGCGGACCCCGCCGCCGTGTGGCTTGGGGATCTCGACCGCCTTGACCGGGGGCGGGAAGTAGGTCCCCGAGCTCATCCGATTCCAGATCTTGTAGAGGTTGTCCCTCAGATCGGCCTCGAACTCCTCCAGATCCTGCCCGTCCACTCCCGGGGCACCCTTGTTGGCCTTGACCTGCCGCCACGCCTCCCACACCAGCAGCTTGGGAATCGCAAACG
>JAFASQ010000516.1 GCA_019244395.1 Solirubrobacterales bacterium
CTGCGTCAGGTCCTGCTCGCAGACCGACTGCAGCGCCTGCCAGCCGGGAATCCCGTTGACCTCCAGTACCACCACCTCGCCGTCCGGCGTGACGAGCAGGTCGACGCCGGCCACGTCCGCCTCGACCGCGGCGGCCGCGGCGAGGGCGAGATCCCGCTCGTCCTCGCTCAGGGTCACGGCGTGGGGGCGGGCACCTCGCGCCACATTGGCCCGCCACGAGTCGGTCATGCGCTCCATCGCGCCGGCGACCTCGCCGCCCACGACGAGGACGCGCAGATTCCGGCGACCCGCCGGCGCCAACGTGCGCTGGACGTAGTAGACCGCTCGCTCCAGCTCCAGCGCGCGAAACGTGCGGTGGGCCAAGTCGGGATCCTCCACCCGCACGATCCCGTTGCCCATCGCGCCGAACAGCGGCTTGACCACGACATCGCCGCCTAGCCGCTCGAAGGCCAGCATCGCATCGTCGTAGCGCTCGCAGACGACCGTGGGCGGAGTGGGCAGCCCAGCGAGCGCGAGCACCGCGCTGCCCCACGACTTGTCGATGGTGCGCTCGATCGCCCGCGGGTGGTTCACGCAGCGGACGCCCCGCTCGGCGAGCACGTGCAGCGCGTCCATGCGGAAGATCACCTGCTCCAGCGACCCGCGCGGAAGTCCGCGGACGATCAGCAGCTCGAGTGCGTCGAGTTCGGCGCCCTCGGGGCCGCGCACCCCGACGTCACCGTGCTCGTCGATCTCGGAGCGCAGCCGCGTGGCTGGGATCGCGAGCACCTCGTGGCCGCGATCGGCCAGCATGTCGATCAGCCGGCGCGCGTGCCAGGAGCCGGACGCGCCGAGCACCCCGACATGCAGTCGCCCGGTCACTTCGTGAACGAACGCTCGAGCACGTCGGGCGCCAGCCCTCCGCCGTGATGAGCGCGCCCGGACTCCGTGCTGGTCAGAGTCACGGCGGCGGGGCTGAACAGCATCGGATCGATGTCGTAGAAGTTCCAGTCGGCCGCCTTGAGCAGCTCGCCGAACGGCGTGCCGTGTGCCTCCGACGCGGCCGAGGGCAGCCGCCGCGCCAGGTCAGCTACCTCGTCGTCGCCGCCCTCGAGCCACAGATGAACCGTGCCGCCGTAGAGCACGGCGTCGTTGGTCCGCCCGATCGCCGCCGGGTCGTCCTTCGCCACCGGGGCGATCGGGCAGCAGCCCCACCCGTACCGGACACGCGCCGGATCGACGCCGAGTTCGTGCAGCTTGTGGAGCGCGGTCTCGACCACCCGCGCCGAGATCTGCACCGACCCGCACACCGAGGCGGTCGGCGCGATCAGGAAGGTGATCGCGCTCGCCTGAACGCCACACCGCTGAGACACCTTGTCGACAACTGGATCCGGCGGGTCCTGGCCCGTCTCCAGACACAGGACGGCCCGTTCGGCGCGCTCGTTCCACGCCAGCTCCTCGAACAGGTCCTCGACCCGCGCCAGCGCGCGTCCCGGGCCGCTGGCCATCGCGAAGAAATCCTCGTGCTCGAGCTTCCAGCCGGCGTATTGCGCGGCCAGGCACGCGGCTGCCGGTGCGTCTACGGCGACGCCCACCCCGGGCCAGATCCGCTCGCCCACCGGCACCGGCACCGGATCAAGCCGGCCCAGCCCGCCCATGCAAGCGGTCGCGAAGCCCAGCCCGGCCGCGAGGCCGCCCCGCGCCTGCGCGCCGCAGTCCACCACGCGCGCGCCGGAATCGAGCGTGCGGGCCTCAATCCCCAGCGCGTCAGCGTCGGCGACCATTGCGTCGATCAGCCCGGCCGCGCGCTCGTTCATCGACAGGCTCACGCTTCCTCCTCGTGGTCGAAGATCAGCATCTCGCCGCGCGAGAGCTCGGTCCGATCGCCGGACCAGCGGGCCCACGTGCCGCGGAGGAGTTCCGCGCCGACGGTCAGCCCGAGCTCGCTAATCCGGCGCAACTGCAGCTGCAGCGCGGGCGGCCGGAAGTGTGCGGCGAAGGCATAGACGGGCAGCGGTTCAACCGCCCGGCCGGAAACGAGGCTGCCTCGCTTGTTTCCGAGCCCCGCCTCGCTGCCAATGCCGCCGAGCGCGATCAGCGTTCCGGCGAGCATCCGCAACCCGGCGCCCGCCCCGGTCCGACCGCCGAGTGCGACCAGCCCGCGCCGCATCCCGGCACCGGCCTCCTGGCCGGCGTCCCCCGAGACGACGATCTCGCCGCC
>JAFASQ010000534.1 GCA_019244395.1 Solirubrobacterales bacterium
CATGGCCTACGACGCGTTCCCCCGGCAGCTCAGGTTCGGGAGCCGACGACTGTCCCATCCCCTCCCCCGCACCGCGATGCTCGGGGCGACGCTGGCCCTACTCGCAGAACTCGGGCTGATCGAATGAGCGCGCGCCCCGGCCCACCGCACCAACCCCGCTCAGTGTCATCGTCCGGAGGGCGGTCGGTGACGTCCGATCGATTCGGTAGGTCCTCGGGCCGGCGGCGGGCGTCGAGTGTCGGGTTAGGCCACCCGACCTGCCCGCCACGAGCGCCTCCTTCGACCTCGACCAGAACTACCTGAGCGCCATCGCCAAGGACAAGCCGGCGTTCGGCGAGCTGGCGCCCCTCCTGCATCGGCCGTCGACGCCGACGCCCGCGCGCTGCTCGAATCGGGCGTGCACGAGCGCGAATCGAACCCCCGGCCCGAACACCGCTCAATCTGCCAGTGGCTTGACCCAGCGGGACCAGTTGTCCTGCCGGACGTACCCCGCCGCGGACCAGACGGAGTGTCCGGCGTCGTTGCTGTCGAGGACCATCGCGTCGATCCGGATCGCTCCCAGCGCTCGGAGCCGCTGCTCGGCCGCCGCGAGCAACCAACGAGCGAGTCCACGCCGTCGGTAGTCGGGGTGAACCGCGAGGCGATAGAGGTGCGCTCGCCATCCGTCCCAACCGACGATCACGCAACCGAGGATGCTCTGATCGCGAACCGCGAGCAAGGGTGCAGCCGGATCGCGTGCAATGAGGACTTCTAAAGCCTCCGAACGATCTGCCGGACGATCGCTGTCCTCCGCCGCTAGGCGCCAGAACCTCAGGAGGTCCGCGACGTCCCCACGGGTCGCGGGGCGAAGAATCACGTCGGGGACCGGAGGATCCACCGGAACAAACGCGGGTGCCACCTCGCGGGAGAAGATGATGCGCGGACGACCTGGGCCTGAGTAGTCGGCGATCTCCGACGCATGCATGCCGATCGACTCGTGGAAGGCGACAGAGTCGGAGTTGGTCGGGCTCGTGATCGCTTTGATCTTGTTGCAGCCGCGGGACGCAGCGAGCTGGCAGAACGCGTCGTAGAGCTCTCGGCCGTAGCCCTGACCGCGCTGGTCAGTTCGCACGGCAACCACGTGGACGTAGCCGAGTCGCTTCTCGCTCACGATCATTCCGAACAGGTAGGCAGCCACGCGTCCATTCCGGTCGCGGATGACCAGCGCGGAGTCTCCGAACTCCTCAATCGCCGTCGGGTGGTGAAGGTGCGCGACATCACGCGTGCCCCAGAACTCGCCTAGTGAGGCGACGATCTCGTCGAAGTCCTGTCTTCTCGCGATCTGCGGTCTGGAGGTCATGTCCGACATGATGGGCAACGGTCCACTACATGCGATCGATAGCGGCATACCACGCGACCACGGTCACCGAGCGCAGCTCCGAACAGCGTCTTCCTCCAGGGCATCCGGCGGCTTCCCCTAAACCTAACCACGACCAGGCCCCCCTCCCCCCCGAGGCTGCGTGTCTCGTCAAGGGTGGTCCCGATCTCGCCGCCGTGCAAGTAGCGTTCACTCGCCTTGCGCGGGGCGCTGGCGCGCCAAACCTCCGGCCAGGTTGACGACGGCGGGGACAAAGCCTCCTCTGAAGCTGAGGAAGATCACCACGACGATCGCGCCGTAGATCAGTTCTCGGACCTGGCCGCTGTTGACCAAAGCGTTGTCGACGAACGCGAACACAACCGCGCCGATCAACGGGCCGAGCAGGGTTCCCAGGCCCCCGAACGCCACGAGCACCAGCACCTTGACGTCGATCTGGTCGAACGCGAACACCGGAGGGCTGATGAACCCATCGCTGTAGGCGTACAGCGCTCCCGTCAGCCCAATCATCGCGGAGCCCACCAGAGCCGCATAGATCCGGTAACGGGCAACGTTGACGCCCGCCAGTTCGGCTGCCGTTTCATCATCGCGTAGGGCGCGGAAGGCCCAACCCACGTGCGAGATCTGGAGCACGCGAAAGACGACCAGGAACGCGATGACCACTGCCGCGAACAGGTAGTAGCCGCCGAGGCGAGTATCGGCCAAGCTCACGGCGGCCCCGTTCACCACCTGCCCGGTCGAACCTCCCGTCAGGTGCTCCTGCCCGAGGAGCAGGTCCTGGAAGCCCAGCGAGAACGCCAGGGTGACAATCCCCGTGAAGATCACGCCAAGGGAGCGGCGCACCGCGATCCAGCTGAGCAGGCCGCCGACCCCCGCCGCGACCGCCGTTCCGACCGCTATTCCTACCCAGATCGGCAGCGACGCGTGGTCGGACAGGATCCCCGTCGCGTAGCCACCCAGCCCGGCGAGCGCGCCGACGCAGAGAAACAGCTGGTTCGTGCTCCCGAAGATCAGGTTGAAGCCAACCGCGTAGGCGGCGAACTCGAGCGCCTGGACCGCCAGTCCGGTGGTGTACTCGGAGCCCGCGAACCAGATCTGCGGGATGACGAGGATAACCGCCGCCGCCCCGACGACTGGAAGGAACGCGCGACCACGGCCGCCCGCGACGACGGTGCCCAACCGCCGGGGAAGCGGCCCTGACGTCATCGCCTCATCCCTGCCCGCCTCCGAGCAGGCCACGCGGCCATACGAGGATGGTGAGCACAGCGGCGCCGAGCAGCACGATGCTGGTGATGTAGCGTCCGATGTAGTAGGCGCTCACGCTGTCCACGATCCCGAGCAGCACCCCGGCGAGGAATGCGCCCGCGACGCTGCCGAGACCGCCCACGACGCTGACGATCAGCGCCGTCACGGTGAGGTTGAACCCCGCATTCACCGTCAGCGGCGCAGTCATGGACTGAGTTACCGCCACGAGTCCGGCGAGGCCACCACTGAGCGCGAAGATCACCGCCCGCACGAGCGCAGGACTAATTCCCACCAACCGCGCACCAAGCTCGTCCTGGATCACCGATCGAACGGCGCGCCCAAAGATGGTGGCGCCGAAGAAAACGAGGAGGGCGGCCGCGGCGGCCAGGGCGATCACCGAGGCCCACACGCTCCCAACCGCCAACGGCACGCCGAGGATCGAGATTGGCTTGCCCGCGACGTTGATGCTGAGCGCGCCGAGCGGATCCCGCCAGGTGAGCACGCCCTCGATCACGAACGCGACCCCGAGCGTTAGCAGAAGGCCTAGGAGCACCTTGTTCCCACCGCTCTGCCGGTACACCGGACGCATCAACGTCAGGTCGAGTAAGAGCCCCGTGCTCGCCGCCGCGAGGACACCGATCACGGCCGCGAGTGCAGTGGGGATCCCTCCGGCCATCGCCTGCGCGACAACGATCGCCGCGAGGACGGCGACCTCACCGTAAGCCAGGTTGAGGACCCCTCCCAGGCCGTAGACCAGCGTCATCCCGACACCCAGCAGGCCGAACCCCAGCCCGAGGACGATCCCATCGAGGATGACCGCTTTCATCCGACGCCCAGGTACGCGCGACGAACCTCGGGGTTCTGGTCAAGCTCGTGAGGCGTCCCCTCCATGGTGATCCGGCCATTCTCGAGCACGTAGCCGCGGTCGGCCACCGACAGCGCCAGGGGCACCTGCTGCTCCGCCACCAGCAACGTCACGCCCGTTCCTTTCAGGCCAACGAGCGCGTCGAACGCATCTTTGGCCAGCTTCGGCGCCAGCCCCGTCGATGGTTCGTCGAGCATCAGCAGGCGCGGCCGCCCCATCAGCGCGCGCGCAACCGCCAGCATCTGCTGCTCGCCCCCGCTCAGCGTTACGGCGCGCTGTTGCAGTCTCTCCCGCAGGACTGGGAAGATCTCGAACACCGACTCGAGCGTCTCGCGGTCCGGCCGCCGGGGATAGGCGCCGAGCGTCAGGTTCGTCTTCACGGTCATCCCACCGAACAAGTGCCGTTCGGCGGGGACGTAGGCGACCCCCGCCTGAGCCACGCGCTGAGCGGGCCACCGTGTCACGTCTCGCCCATCGAGCATCACGCGGCCCGCCATCGGCCGCAGCAACCCCGCGATGGCACGGAACAGCGTCGTCTTCCCGGCGCCATTTGAACCGATGATCGCGACCGCTTCCCCAGGGCGAACGGCCAAGTCAATGCCGTCGACCACCTTCTGCCCGAGGTACCCGGCAGCCAACGTCGACACCTCAAGCAATGTGCGCCTTTCCTAGGTAGGCGTCGATCACCTCTGGGTGGCGCATCACGGCCTTAGGCGTCCCCTCGGCGAGGACCTTGCCGAAGTTGAGAACTATCACGCGTTCGGCAAGTTCGATGACCGCGCTCATCACATGCTCGACCCACAAGATCGTCACCCCGAGCTCGTCGCGCACGCTCCGCACGATCTGGACCGACGCGGCGATTTCCGTCTCATTGAGGCCTGCCATGACCTCGTCGAGCAGCAGCAGACGCGGCCCACCCGCGAGCGCTTTGGCGAGCTCGAGAAACCGCTGCTGATGCAGGTTCAGGCTCGCGACCGGGTCGTCGGCTCGCTGCGCGAGTCCGACGAAGGCGAGCGAGTCGGCGGCCCGCTGCCTGGCCCTGCGCTCTGTAAGCACGCCGTGCCCGGGCCCGAACATCGCGCCGAGGGTCGCGTTATCCAGCACGGTCATCGATGTGAAGGTCAGCGGTGTCTGCATGACGATCGAAATTCCCTGCCGGCGGACCTGATGGGGGACACGAGCGTGGACGAGCCGGCCAGCCAGCCGAACCTGTCCGGAGGTTGGCCGCTCGAGCCCGGCGATCATCTTCAGCAGCGTGCTCTTGCCCGCCCCATTGGGACCGACCACGGCGACGATCTCTCCGTCTCCGACCCGGAAGGTGACGTCCTCGACGGCGAACACGTTGCCGAAGTGCTTGGTGATCGCCTCGGCCTGAAGCAGCGGGACGATCCCGCCGGCCGCGCTCTGGTCCGGCGCTACTTGGCGGTGAGCGCTCGGGCCACGAAGGAGCGCGCGTCGAGCCTGCTGCGCCCACACCCCGGGTTTTCGAGAAGGCGACTGGATAGCGCGGTTTGCGCCCTAGGGCGTATACGGGGTTAGTGGCTTCGAGAGCAACAACTGCTTCAGATACCAGGTGCCTCCCGGGTTGACCCCCTGCGGTGCCGGCCCGGGCGTCAGCAGGTCGATGGCCAACCTCGCCTGCGACAGCTCGCCCCACGAGGTCCACTCCAGCGGGTACGCGAACCCGGGAATATTGAACGTGTGGGCGTGGAGGTAGGGCGCGATCTTGGCGGGATCGGCCCCGACGCTCCGGATTGCCTGCGCGAGGATGTTGACCACGGCGTAGCTCGCGAGCGCGTCGTCCTCGAAGAAGTGATCCTGGGGGAACGCTTTTAGGAACTCGCGGGCGAGGTCCTGGTAGCCCGGGCTGCCGACGAGCATGCACTTGAAGTCGATGTACCGGCCATACGCGGGCTTCCCCACAGCCTTCGCGATCAACGACGACGGGAAGTCTGGCCCGGTCACCGGGATGTCGAGGCCGAGCTTGCCCGACTCCACCAGAATCGGCGGGGTTCCCGGCGGATGGCCCGTGGCCAAGATCAGCTGTGGGTTAAATCCACTGAGATGTCGCAGGTAGGTCGTGAAGTCCGTCGTATCCACGGGTGCGAGTTCAGCCTGCACCTTCATGCTGGGGTTTTTCCCCGCCGCCGTTTGGAGACCGGAGCCGAATGCGTGACCCCACGCATAGTCGGCGTTGATCGCGCCCACTCTGTTCAAGCGGCGGCTCGCGGCGTACTCAAGGTACGCACCGGCGATCTCCTGCGCGGCGGGCAGGCAGGTGCGGAACGTGTACCGGCTGCTCTGCGTGAGAATCTGGCTCGACCCTGCTTTCGACATGAAGTATGGGATTTGCGCGGTCTCCGCCAGGCGCGCCGTCGCCACGCCGACGTCGCTGTCGATCACGCCGCCGATCGCGATCACATGGTCCTGCTCCGTCAGGCGTTTGAACGCGCCTATGCCGGCCGCGGGCTGAGATTGGTCATCAGCCACCACGAGCTGAAGCTTGCGCCCGTTGATGCCGCCGCTGCTGTTGATCTGGTTGACGGCGAACTGCATCCCGTCGCGCGCCTGCAGGCCCCACGGCTGGAAAAGGCCCGTGAGCGACGTTAGGACGCCGATGGCGATCGGCCCCTTGGCACTCGAACTCGATCCGCTTGATGCCTTCGACGAATTCGACGAGCTTGACCCGCCGCAAGCGGCGAGGAGCAGCGCCACCGCGCCCACGGCGGCCATCCGCGCGCGATGCGTCTGGACCTTCATACCCTGTGCCTCTCGTTCTCCTGGCGGGGAATCTTATAGCCGACGTAGCAACCCGGCCTGCGCCCGTCCGACTCCGAGATCTCCTCCGCCGCTGGGGCTAAGAATGACAAACGTCTGACGGCCTCGACGCTATCGTCTTGTAAGGTCAGAGTCAATAGACCACTGCCGGTTGCTGACCGAGCGCAACAGAACGCTCCACAAGCGGATTGAGATTCCCCCTGGCGCGGGATCAGGCCGCAGCGACGCGCTGGCTCGGAGCCGTCTGTCCGACTGCGTCGAGCGAGCTGAAGTAGGCCCGCGCAGTCGCTTGCCAGGTGGCGTGCCGGTTGGCGAACAGCTCGTGGGCCCGGGATCGCGGCCAGTCGGCCGGCAAGACATGCTCCGGCAGATCTGGGTCGAGGAACGGGAACTTACGCCACGCATGAACCAACCGGGTGTGCGCCTGGAACACGCCTTCGGGGGTCTTGGGGCGCGTACGCCGAAACCGCAAGATGAACTCGTTGTAGGTGTCGGCGACGGCATCGAGGCTCCAAGCGCTGGCAGCCACGTTGCTCGGCTCCCCGAACGCCCCGAACCTCGCGTGAAACGACTGCAGCTCCGCCGCGGAGTCGTCGGCGGCGATCGCGCGGAGCTCCGATTCACGTTCGACATGGGGCGAGATCCAGACTCCTCCGCCGAGCGATCCGAATCCGGCCCAAGCGAGCTGGGTACGCACCCTGTGGCGCACATCGCGGCGATTCTCGGGCACGCGAACGACGACCAGGAGCCAATGCCCGTGCCAGTCCCAGGGCTCGCCGAAGTTGTAGATACGTTTGGCGCCCGCAGTCAACATCGCTGCGGTCTCCTCGGTCAGGTGAACGCGGGCGCGGCGTCCGCGTCGTTCAGGCCGCAGCCAGTGGTCGGCGATGCTGCGCGACAACGCCTGGCGAGCTGCTTGCGGCTTGTAGTCAAGCGTCCCGAGCGCGTTTATCAGGGTCTCTTGCCACGCACTCCCGGAGCCCGGCAAGACATACTCGCCGAGGATCGTCAGCAATGCCGATCGGGCGGCGGGAGCGCCGAGCGCTCGCCGTCTGAGTTGGTCGTCCACCACAGGCAGCATAATCAACCCCGGCGCCGTTCTCCTGCCTTCCCCGGAGTGAGTCTGATCACGCGCAGGTTGCATTGTCAGAGTCCGAGGTCGCGCTGACAGTCGCACACTCGAGGCTTTCCGGCCGGGCAGGCGGATCGCCTGGCGCGCGCGAGGTGTCGACCCGCCACGGCCACCTCGGCGCGCCAGCGATGTCGGGGGCTAAAGCGTGCGGGTCAACCCTTCGCGGCGGTGCCGGTGCGCGGCGACGCGACCTCGGCGCTTGTGTCGCGCAGATGAACCCCGTGCGTCAGCGTGATCGTCCCCTGGTCCGAAGTGGGTGCTGCACACGAAGCTGCTCGCATCGTTGATGCTGCCATGACCTTTGTATCGCGCTACGAGTGGGTACATGCAGATCGGTCGGGTCATCACCACGTTGCCGCTCGCATCGGTTGTCGTGCCGAGCAGCGCGGTCGGAGCCCTGTGATGCTCGACCCAGTCGACGACCGCGCCCAGCGGGTCCGCCGGCGCGGGACCTGCGGCGCTTGCGCAGTGCTGAGCCCCGGGCGCCACGAACAGCCGCGCGAACTGCCGGGTGGCGTCGAGCCCCCCGATCGTCTGCACGACTCGGTTGTAGTAGTTGATGGTTCCCTGCGGGAAGATCAGCTGGTCGTAGGTTCCGTGCCACATCACGATCTTCCCCCCCGCGTCACGGAACGCGGTCAAATTCGGATCGTCGGTGGCAATGGCGTAGCCGAACTCGGACACTGACTGCTGGAAGTACTCAACGAACTGGTCGTAGGTGATCGTCTGCCAGTTGAGGTTCGGGTTCTGAGCCAGCCAGTTCTGGAACCAACCGATGGAGACTGGGAAGCCGACCGGGCCCGTCGTCCCATTCGATGTGACGGTGTTATCGAGCCCGCTGAAGCTCGCGCCAGGCAGCAGTCCATACCACAGGAAGTTGCCGTCCGGATCGCGTGGGCCTTGCCAGATCTTGTTGATGATGTCCGCGTCGGTCGCGGTGATGGTGCCGCAGGGGGTGACCGTTCCCACCAGCGTGCGTGCGTCGAAATGACAATCCTGCCAGTCGGAGATGATCCCGTCTTTGACGCCGTCCAGCCCGTCGCAGGCCGCGATCGCAGCTGTGTCGGCCGCCGCGAACTTGCACTGCGGGATGAAGTCCCCGGCCCAGTTCATCACGAGCTCGCCCCACAGCTCCGCCGGAATGAACTTCGTCCAGTTGATGGCCGGCGCGCCAGCGGCGATGCCGTTGTAGTCGGTCGGATAGCGCTGCGCCTCCATCAAGCCTTGACGGCCACCAGTCGAGCAGCCGTTGAAGTACGAGTATCGGGGTCCGGTGCCGTAGTAGGCCGAGATGACTGACTTGGCGGTCTGCGTCATCTCGTGGATGCCGAGATAGCTGAAGTCGTCGATCAGTTGCCAGTTCAGCGTCCGATCCGGGTTCAGCGCAAATTGTCCCTCGAGCACGTTGCCGAACGTGTTGGAGTGGCCGCCGTCGGTGGCGGCGGTGGCGTACCCAGCTTGCAGCGCCGCGGAACTAGGTGCGCTCGGATCACCGGTTGAGTAGACCCCTCCGCCGACGCCCTGGAAGCGCCCGTTCCAGGTGGACGTGGGCATGAACACTCCGATGTTGATCGCGTCATTCGACGGCGGATTGTTGACCGTCAGCTGGACGTCGCAGTACTCGGGGACAGTCGAGGTAGCCGCCACCGTCGTGGCACTGTCCACGGTGGTGTGGGGTAGGACGAGCGCCGTCAGGCTCTCGCAGGAACGCCCGGGCATGGTGGCTGCCTGGGCCGTTCTTGCCCGACTATGGGCCAGTGCGACGGCTGAAGCATCACAGGCAATCGCGACTACAAGGATCGCGACCAAGGCAAGATGCAACCGGCGCGCGATGCCGATCGCTGAATGGCACCCACTCATCGAGAACCTCTCCTTCGCTCGGCCCTCACCGAGACTTGACAGATTTGCGCCCGAAGCGAGAGATATGTAGCATGACAGGACGGAGGTGTCAAGCACCACCGGCGGGCG
>JAFASQ010000553.1 GCA_019244395.1 Solirubrobacterales bacterium
CGTGCAGCGGCTGCGGCCCAACCTGCTGCTGGATGTCCAGAGTTCCGGCCGGTTTCTCGAAGACGAGTGGCTCGGGCGCACGCTGCGCGTTGGCACCGTCGAGCTGCGGATCGTTGACCGATGCGAACGCTGCGTGATGGTCGGCCACCCGCAAACCGCGCTCCAGTCCCGACCTCGGTTGTTGAAGACGATCGGCAAGCTCAACGGCGCGTGCGCCGGCGTGTACGCCGAGGTGATCGCCCCGGGCGAGCTCAAAGAGAACGACCGAGCCCACCTCGCCTGACCGACCGTGAACACGCGCGGCCAGGATGCGGCTGAGCATCAGCGAGGACCGCCGCCGGCCTGGAACATGCGCGTGCGAACAGGCAGCCGTCAGACGTCGATGGGATGGCGACGGCGGCTAGTGGCCCCTCCCGTCAACGTTCACCGCGTTCGTCGGATGCAAACGTTTCCGGTCGCGGCACTAGTTCGGCGCGGCGGTCGACGGCTCGAGCTCTGGCATGACCTCGGTGACGAACAGCTCGAGCGTTCGCTTTGCCTCGTCGTAGCTCATGTCCCCGGTCGGAAACATGAAGCAGATGTAGTCGGCCATTCCGTCGTCGAGGAGCGCGGCGACACGGTCGGCGATTTGACCGGGAGTGCCGGCGCCGAACTCGATGGCCAGCTCCATGTTGGCGTGGATCGCGCGCAGTGGACCCTGCGCGGCATAGCACTCCTCTTCGGAGGCCACGAGATAGTCGAAGCGATGCGTGTTGCGGGTGCGACGCACCAGGCCTTCCATACCGCGACGGGCGATGTCGAGCGCCTCGTCCTCGGTCGGCGCGATCGCCAGCAGCATGCTGTAGCCGACCCGCGGCTCGCCGTGCGGTCCCTCGAGCCGGATGTCCCCACCCTCGTGCTCGTGCCAGGCCTGGAGGTACTGCTCGTAGGCCTCCTGACTTATCTTGCCCGGCCACATCAGGCTCATGCCGTAGCGGCCGGCGATCTGCGGGCTGCCCGGATACCAGAACGGAATGTTCTCCTGGAAAGGCCGGGTCGCCATCGGCATGGTTGGGAAGTCGAAGAACCGGCTGTTCTCGGAGGAGATCTCCCCGGTCTCAAGCGCCCGCACCACGATGCCCAGCACGTCGGCGAAGCGCTCCCGAGCTTCGGACCACTCGTGACTGAACCAGTAGTGCTCGATCGGCACCGGCCCCCGGCCCACGCCGAACTCGAGCCGGCCCTCGGTGAGCTGGTCAACCACGCACATGTCCTCGACGATGCGGACCGGGTGGTGCATCGGCAGTAGCTTCACCATCGGCCCGAGCCTGATGTCATCGGTCGCCTGCGAGGCCGCGGCGATGAACAGCTCCTGACTCGGCGCCATGCAGAGGTCGCTGCCGTGATGCTCGGCGAAGTGATAGCCGACGAAGCCCGCCTGGTCAGCCATCCGAATCAGCTCGAGGCGATCCTTGAACAGCTGGCTAGTCGGGGTACCGGGGATGTTCTCGATGTGGTCGAAGACGCCGAACTTGCTGGCCATGACGCGCCATCCTAACCATGTGGGCGCGCCGGCCGCCCCCGGCCGGCATGCCCGCGTGCGGCCGTTCTCCCCGTCTCGGTATCGACCCGAGTTCCCCGTTCTCCCCCGTCTCGGTATCGACCCGAGTCGGCAGTGATCCGCGCACGATGCTCTTCGGATGCGACACAGCACAGCTCAGCCCGGTCAAAGTTGATCGTGATCGCTACTCCGTTTAGCCGGAGGCTGGCCCTGGGCTAGGATGCCGATCCGATCGTTTGGGGTATTAGCGCCTCTCCTCAGGAGGGAAGCCATGCTGAAAAGGAAGGCCTTGGTCGGCGGTTTGGCCGCTGCTGCCTGCATGTGTCTTTCCGGTGTCGCCGCAGGCCGCGCACGCCCGGCCACGGATACCGGATTCGCCGCGCTTTTGCACGGCACCGCGCATTGCGTCGCCGGGACGCCCGGAACATTCAGCGGGATCGTTGTGGTTCACACGAGCACCAGGCGCAACGACACGCGCGTCCATGTTCTCCTACTGCGAGGCATGCCGAATAAGACCTACTACGTCGCGATCGCGTGTCAGCGGTACATCGGCTCTCTCGCGACCAACCGTCGGGGTAACGGCGTGGCCAACATCGATGCTCCGGGGGCGACAAGCTTCCCCTTCTTCGTCGATTTGGGGGTGGGCGATGGCAGCCCAGCCGGCACTGCCGACTACCGCATCGCGGGCCCGTTTACGGGATCGCCGGGCGTGGGCGGGCAGGGGCTGCCGGGTCTCGGCGGGCAGGGGCTTCCAGGTCTCGGTGGGCTCCCGGGTCTCGGCGGTCAAGGGCTCCCGGGTCTCATCGGTCAAACGTTGTGGCCGTTCTAGACGGCACGTCGTGAAGCGCCCGGTGACAGCGCGTCAGCCTCTGAGCACCTGGTAAATCGTCGGATAGCCGATTAGCCACACGACCTTCCGTCGGTAACACGGGCAGCCGCGCGCCGCGGGTTGCGGAGGTGCCGCCGGCGGACGATGTGGAGGCCAGCGCTTGCTTTCGTGCCGCTGGTCGTCGTGAAGGCAATCCGTAGCCTCGGCCCGGCAGGTCCCTGCCAAAATCAGCGATCGATGCGGGCTGTCGCGACGGCGTATCCCGAGCTCGCCGCGCTCGAGGCGTCTGGCGACGTGCCCGAGCTGATCGAACAGGTTCGTGGCGCCGTTGTAGCCGATCCGGTTGCGGCGATCGCCGACCCGGTCGTCAAGGCGTGGCTGGGGCGGCGATGGACGGCGTTGGCCGTCCAAAGCGCGGCGCTGGACCCGCAGGCGGTGGCAGTCGCGCGGCGCCGCGCGCGCCGACTGACCGCCCACGAGGCGATCGCGCGGCGCTTTATCCTGCCCTCGTTGCCGGGCGCCCCGTGGCGGGAGCTGCCGCCCGCCGAAGGCCGGGCGTTGTCCGCAACGACCGTTGTGCTGTGCCCCGGCCTGTTTGGGGCGCTCATGCCGATGTCGGCGTTCGCCTCGACGGCGCCCCTATTAGAGCGTGAGTACGGGGTCCGGGTCGTGGTCGCCGATACCCATCCTGCCGCGAGCTGCAGCGCGAACGCTCGCGACATTCTGCGGGCCGTCACCCGCGGCGAGGGGTTCGCGGTCGATGGCACGGAACTGCGCCCAGGGACGGTGGCGCCCCGCGACGTGGTGCTCGTCGGCTACAGCAAGGGAACTCCGGACGCGCTGACCATGTTGGCCGAGCATCCCGAAGCCGCCGCACGCGTTAAGGCTTTCGTGAGCTGGGCGGGCGCGGCCCGGGGCTCATACCTGGCCGACCAGCTGGCGCCGCTGGTCCCGGACATCGACGTCAACGCGTTCCTCGAGGGCACCGGCGGCAAGGTGCTTCGGCAGCTCATGCCCGTCGCGGAGTTCAACCGCATTACGAGGCGGGAAGACGAGTTCGACCTGCCCGGCGCAATCCGCGATCTACGCACCGGCGTGCGCAGTCAATTCCTCGACGAGCACCGAGGCCTGCTCGACGCCCTTGGCGTGCCGTTCATCAGCGTCGCGGGCGCAGTACGCGTCGGCGACGTGCCGTACTTCCAGGCCCTTGCGACGCTGCAGCTCGCCCGTCGCGAGCGGATCAACGACATGCAGGTCACCCAATCGCAGACACATGTCCCGGTCGCTGCCTCAGCGCACCTGGCCACGGTGCGCGCCGATCACTGGGACATGGCCTACGACGCGTTCCCCCGGCAGCTCAGGTTCGGGAGCCGACGACTGTCCCATCCCCTCCCCCGCACCGCGATGCTCGGGGCGACGCTGGCCCTACTCGCAGAACTCGGGCTGATCGAATGAGCGCGCGCCCCGGCCCACCG
>JAFASQ010000003.1 GCA_019244395.1 Solirubrobacterales bacterium
GACCGCGGTCGGCTACGCGGGCGGGTTCACGCCTAACCCCACTTACGAAGAGGTGTGCAGCGGAGCGACCGGGCACGCGGAGGCCGTGCTCGTGGTGTTCGACCCGGCGGCTACCAGCTACGAGGAGATGCTGCGCCTGTTCTGGGAGAACCACGATCCCACGCAGGGAATGCGTCAGGGCAACGACATCGGCACCCAGTACCGCTCGGCGATCCTGTGGACGGCCGAGCATCAGCGCGTGCTTGCGGAAGCGTCGAAGGAGACCTACGCCGAGCGCCTGCGGGCGGCGGGCTACCCGGAGATCACGACCGAGCTCGCGTCGGCCGGCGAGTTCTACTACGCCGAGGAGTACCACCAGCAGTATCTGGCCAAGAACCCAAACGGGTATTGCGGCCTCGGCGGGACCGGCGTCAGCTGTCCGGTCGGCCTCTCGGTCAAGGAATAGACCGGCCGGGCTGCATGCAGCCCGGCCCTGCCCGCACATGTGCGGGCAGGCGGGCGCGTGCATGCACGCGCCCGACACGATCGTCAACCCCCGGCCACCGCCGGCAGGATCGTCACCTCGTCGCCGTCGGAGACGGGGGTGTCCAAGCCGTCGAGAAAGCGGATGTCCTCGCCGCCGACGTATACGTTGACGAAGCGGCGCAGCCCTCCGTCCTCCGCGATCCGGCTGCGGAGCTCGCTGTAGCGCTCATACAGCGCGTCGCGCACCTCGCCGACGGTCGTCCCGTCGACCGAGGCGCTCGACTCTCCGTCGGTCGCCTCGCGCAGCTGCGTGGGGATCTTGACCGTCACGGACATCGGGCCCTCAGCTTGTCAGAGCGAGGGAGTCCGTCGCCTCCTCGAACGACTCGAGCGTGGGCTCGATCTCGGTGCGCTCGAACGTGCCCCGCGCGCAGTCGAGCGTCTTCAGCCCCTCGCCGGTGACGAACGCGACGACGCGCTCGCTGGGGTCGATCTCGCCCCGCTCCGCCAGCTTGGCGAGCACGGCCACGGTCACCCCTCCGGCGGTCTCGGTGAAGATGCCGGTCGTCTCGGCCAGCAGCCTGATGCCGTCTCGGATCTGCTCGTCGCTCACCGAGTCGATCGACCCCCCGGTGCGACGCGCGAGCTCGAGCGCATAGGGACCGTCGGCGGGGTCGCCGATCGCCAGCGACTTGGCGATCGTGTCGGGCTTCACCGGCCGGCAGAGCGCCGTGCCGGCCTCGAATGCCGTGGCCACCGGAGAGCAGCCCGCCGCCTGCGCGCCGTTGAAGGTCGGCAGCTCGCCCGAGACCAAACCCACCTCCAGCCACTCCTCTACGCCACGGGCGATCTTCGTGAACAGAGACCCAGACGCGATCGGACAGACGACCCGGTCGGGCAGCTCGAAGCCCAGCTGTTCGATCGTCTCGAAGGCCAGCGTCTTCGAGCCCTCGGCGTAATAGGGACGTACGTTGATGTTGACGAACGCCCAGTCCCTCTCCGCCGAGACCTCGGTGCAGAGCCGGTTGACGTCGTCGTAGGTTCCGTTGACCGCGATCAGGTTGGTGCCGTAGACGCCTGTGGCCAGGACCTTCTGCTCCTCGAGATCGGCGGGGATGAACACGTAGCTCTCGAGGCCCGCTGCCGCCGCGTGGGCGGCGACTGCGTTGGCGAGGTTGCCGGTCGAAGCGCACGCGATCGTCTGATAGCCGAGCTCTCTCGCCCGGGCGAGGGCGACCGCCACCACGCGGTCCTTGAACGAATGGGTTGGGTTGGCGGCGTCGTTCTTGACGTACAGCTCGCCGATACCCAGCCGCTCCGCCAGGCGTTCGGCGCGCAGCAACGGCGTCCAGCCCGCCGGCAGCGTTCCACGCGGCGGCGCTTGCAGCGGCAGGAAGTCCGCGTAGCGCCAGATCGAGTGCGGCCCCGCCTGGATACGACGCCTGAGCGCGGCCGGATCGGTGCGATCGCGCGAGGCGTAGGTGACCTCGAGCGGACCGAAGCAGCGCTCACAGACGTACCGCGCGTCTAGCGGGTACTCGGTCTTGCATTCCTTACAACGAAGAGACTCTGGCGGCATATGTAAAAACCTCCGCCGGGGTCTGTGGTCGGAGGTCCGGGAAACCGCCCTATCCACATCTCCCAGGCTTGTCGTTGGAGCCTGATGGAATTGGCACCGTTCCCTTGCGGGAGGTTGCCGGGGCTTCGCAGGGCCATATCCCTCCACCCCTCTGGATGCGTACAGCTATGTTCGCCCAGTATATCCAGGTGACCGTCAGACTTCGAGCGAGCTTGAAACCATCGGTCCTGGGATCGGCCGCGGGAGTGATGGCTCGACCCGACGCGAGGCCACCATCTGACCTTCGACATGCCTGCCGCCACCTCCACTGACCCGCTCGAGCGCCTCGGAGCGACGCTGGCACTCGGGCGAAGCGTGCCGAGCCGGCGCATGATGATCATCGTCAACCCGTTCGCCAGCACGGTGTCGGACCGGCTGAAGAACCTGGTGGTCTACGCGTTGCGCGGCCGCTACGAGGTGGACGCGATCGACACCAACGCGCGTGGCCACGCCACCGAGTTGTCCCGGGAGGCGGCGCGCGAAGGCTATGACGTCGTCGTCGCGTTCGGGGGTGATGGCACGGTGAATGAGGCCGCCAACGGACTCGCCGGCTCGAAGACGCCGCTCTGCTGCCTGCCGGGCGGTAGGGCGAACGTGTACTGCCGGATGCTCGGGATCCCGACCGACGTGGTCGACGCGACCGAGCATCTGCTCATGCTGGCCGACGACTGGCGGCCTCGGCGCGTCGACGTCGGCTCGGTCAATGGGCGGATGTTCGTATTCTCAGCCGGCGCGGGGCTGGACGCCAGCGTAGTCGAGCAGGTCGACGCCCACCCGCACCTGAAGGCGCGCTTCGGCGAGTGGTACTACACGTGGATGAGCCTGCGGACGTTCACGCGGCGCTACCTGTTGCATCCACCCCGGCTCGAGGCGCAGATCGGAACCGAGACCGTCGCCGGCGTGACCGTCATCGTCCAGAACGCCGCGCCGTACACCTACTTCGGGAGCCGCCCGGTCGAGATGGGCGAGGGCGCCACGCTGCAGAGCGGCGATCTGGCCGGCGTCGTGCTCGACCGGGCACGGCCGATCGACGTCCCGACGATCATCGCTCGCGCGCTGTCGCAGCACCTCAGGGTGACCCGCCACCATCACGTCCACCCGTTCTCGGGCGCGGGCGGGCTGCGCGTGCGCTCGCTCGACGAGCGGCCGCTGCCGCTCCAGGTGGACGGCGACTACATCGGGGAGGCCGACGAGGCCGCGTTCGGCGTCAAGCCGAACGGGATCGCCGTCATCTCTTGAGCCATGCGTCGCTTCGCGGCCGTCTGATGAGCCGTGCGGCGGTTCCCGGCCGTCCAATGAGTCGTGCGGGGCTTCGCCGTCGTCCCCGCGTGATGCCGCACCCCGGTCTCTGATCCTCCGCGTCGGAGGGGGCGAAATCCCGCACCTTCGAGGCTCCTGGGGAGGTGGACCGTCGCACGGCGCGCAAGATCCGGCTGTCCCACCAAGACCTCGAGCTGCTGGGATTTCTCGCCGAGCAGCGGCTGGCCCTCCCCGACCACGCGGCGAAGCTCCTGGGCGTCCAGACCGAGACGGCCAGTACGCGCCTGAGCAAGCTCGTCGAGGGCGGTTATGTCAAGCGCGAGGCCCTGTTCCGCGGGAAGCCACCGATGTACCTGATCGAGAGGGACGGGCTCGACGTGGTCGGGAGCAGCCTGCCGGTGCCCCGCGTCGATCTGCGCACCTACGAGCACGACGTGGGCTTGGCCTGGCTGTGGGTGGCCGCCAGGGCCGGCACATTCGGTCTTTTGGGCGAGGTCATCGGCGAGCGCCGGATGCGGTCGCACGACGGCGCGCGCGAACCGGGCGCCGAGCCATTCGGCGTCCGGCTCGGCGGCCTCGGCCCGCGGGGAGCAGCTCGGCTGCACTACCCCGACCTGCTGTTGCAGACCACCGATGGCCGACGAATCGCGCTCGAGCTCGAACTCTCATCCAAAGGCCGCGCTCGCCTGGAGACGATCCTCACCGGCTACGGCGCGGACCCCAGGATCGACGGCGTCCTCTATCTGGTGCAGAGCGCATCGGTGGCACGCTTGGTCCATGACACCGCCCGGCGGCTGGGCATCTCTTCGCTCGTTCACCTCCAGCGCGTGCGCCTGGAAGCGAGAAGCCCCGCCGCGGCACACGCGCGCGCGGCCGGGAGGACCGCGCCGACTCGTCCGGCCGACCCCGCGAGCCCGTCGGCAGTTGCCGGCGGGCTCCCGGGACCGGCCGCCGAGGCGGCGCTGTGAGCGCGCGGCCCTGGCACCACCTGTGGCTCCCGGCCGCCCTCCTGGCGCTGCTCCTCCTGCCCGCCGCTCCCGCGACCGCCCTTATCGCGGCGATGCTGGCCGCGTCGGCGGTTCGGACTGTCCGGCTCGCGACCGGCCGGCGCCGGGCGTCCGCCGCCGCGCAGCACGGGGCGATCGTCCTCGGGGTCGACGGACGCGGCCGGCCGGTCGCGCTCCGCGACGACGAGCTCTCGGCCCACGGGTTGATCCTCGGCGCCAGCGGCGCCGGCAAGACTACGACGCTGCTCACGATCCTGACCGAGCAGATCCGGCGCGGGCGTCCGGTGGTGGCAATCGACCTGAAGGGATCGCCCGCCTTCACGCGCACGCTGGCCGAGGCGGCCGCCGGCGCTGGCCGTCCGTTCCAGGCCTGGACGCTGGACGGCGGCGCGTACTGGAACCCGCTCGCGCACGGCAACGCCACGGAGCTCAAGGACAAGCTGATCGGCACCGAACGTTTCACCGAGCCCCACTACATGCGCGCGGCGGAGCGCTACGCCCAGATCGCCCTCCAGGTGCTGCTCAGCGTGCACCCGGGGCGGCCGCCCACTCTCGAACAGGTGGTCGCGCTCATGGACCCAGCCCGGCTCGCCAGCACGCTCCGCCATGTCGAGGCACCGCTGCGCGAGCGCATCCAGGACTACCGGGCCGGATTGACCCCCGATCAGCTGAGCGCGATCCGGGGTCTTCAGACGCGCCTTGCCGTGCTCACGGAGTCGCATACCGGGGCCTTCCTGAATCCGCCGGCGAACCCGCATGCGGCGACGATCGATCTGCGTGAAGCGCTTTCGGGTCGGGAGGTGGTCGTGTTCAGCCTCAACTCGAGCCGGTACGGAAAGCTCGCCGCCCAGGTCGGGACGCTGGTGGTGCAGGACCTGGTGTCCGCCTCGGGCGAGCTAGTCGAGCGTCCGGGTACGGAGCCAGCGGTGATCGGGATCGACGAGTTCTCCGCCCTTGGCGCCGACCACGTGATCGCGCTGCTCGAGCGGGGCCGCGAGTCCGGCCTGTGCGTCCTCGTCGCCACGCAGGAGCTGGCCGACCTCGAGCGTGCCGCCCGTGGCCTGAAGGACCAGGTGATCGGCGTGACCGCGGTCAAGATCGTCCACCGCCAGGAGGTGCCGGATTCGGCCCAAACCATCGCCCTGATGGCCGGCACCGAGAAGGTGTGGGACGAGACCCGCCAGCTCACAGGCGGGCTGCTCGGCGCCTACGAGACCGGTCGGGGTACGCGACGCCTCCTCGAGCAGCCGATCGTCCACCCGAATCAGATCAAAACGCTGCGCACGGGTGAGGCGGTGCTGATCTCGAAGATCCGCGGCACCCGGCCGAGGACGGTGCGGATCTCTCCGCCGCGCCGCGACGGCCCCGCGCTTTGATCTGGTCACGCCGCGACGGCCCCGCGCTCTGATCTGGTCAAGCCCGCGGGCCCACCACGCAGACGAACCCGAGCGGGACGTCCCCCAGCGTCTCGAAGCAATGCAGCTCGTCGCCCGCGACGTAGACCACGTCCCCCTCCCCCACCTCGTGGGTCTGCTCACCCAGCGTCACCCGCGCGCGGCCGGAGACGATCATCACGCCGTGGTCGTGGGGGTGCCACTCGCGCGCGGTCCGGCCGCCGGGCGGCACCTCGAAGTACCGCATCCGATACTGCCGTGCGCCCTCGGCCTCGCCGATCAGCTCGTGCTTACGCACGCCCTCGAGCGACGGGTCGTCGTAGCCCTCCGGCTTGACGCCGTCCCAGCCGGCGCCAGGAGATCGCCGGTGGATGACACCCATGAGGCGCTACGCCGCGGCCGGGGTCACCCGGTAGGCGTCGAACACCGCGTCGATGTTGCGCAGCCGGTTGATCGCCTGGTCGAGCGAACGGGTGTCTCCGACCTCGACCACGAAGCGGTTCTTGACCATCGGGTGGTTGACGATGCAGCGCGCCTCGAGGATGTTGATCCCGGCCTCGGCGAAGGTCCGGGACATGTCCTCGAGGAGCCGGTGGCGATCCCAGCCGTCGACCTCGATCTCGACGCGGAAGGACGTCTCGGGATCGCCGTCCCACGAGACCGGCGTGAAGCGGTCCGGATCCTTGCGCAGCACGGCGACGTTCGGGCAGTCCTCGCGGTGGATGGTGATCCCCCGGCCGAGCGAGATGTAGCCGATGATCGGATCGCCCGGGACCGGACGGCAGCACTTGGCCAGCCGCAGCATGACCTCGTCGATCCCCTCGACCGATATCCCGTAGCGCGAGGAGGAGGTCGTCGCGCGCGAGCGCCGCCGGCGTGTTTTCAGCAGGTCGTCGGCCGCGGTCGGCTCGGATTCGGCCGCCTCGCCCTGCTTGAGGCGCTGCATGATCTTGTTGACGACGACCTTGGCGGAGATCTTGGCGCCGCCCAGGGCGATGTAGAAGTCGTCGGCCTTGCGGAAGCCCATCTCGCGGATGACGTCGGCCAGCAGCGAGGAGCCGACGATCTTCTGTGCCGGCAGTCCCTGCTTCCTCAAGTGGTCCTGCAGCAGCTCGCGACCGGCGTGCTCTGAGTCCTTGCGCGACTCGGCCTTGAACCACGCCTTGATCTTGTTGCGCGCCCGTGTCGTCTTCACCAGCGCCAGCCAGTCCCGCGACGGCCCACGCTCGCGCTTGGAGGTGAGCACCTCGACGATGTCGCCGGAGCGCAACTGGTAGGAGAGCGGGACGATCTTGCCGTTGACCTTGGCCCCCACGCAGCGGTGACCCACATCGGTGTGGATCTCGTAGGCGAAGTCGAGCGGCGTGGCGCCCGCGGCGAGCGATTTCACCTCGCCCTTGGGGGTGAACACGAACACCTCATCCTCGAACAGGTCGACCTTGAGGGTCTCCATGAACTCGCGAGGATCGGCCTCCTCCTGCTGCCAGTCCAGCAACGACCGCAGCCACTTGAGCTTCCCGTCGGATCCCTGCGGTCCGCCGCCGTCGCGCGGTCCGGTCTCCTTGTACATCCAGTGCGCGGCGATCCCGTACTCGGCCAGATCGTGCATCTCGCGCGTGCGAATCTGGATCTCGAGCGGCCTGCCCTCGGGGCCGATGACCGTCGTGTGCAGTGACTGGTACATGTTGAACTTGGGCATGGCCACGAAATCCTTGAAGCGTCCGGGCAGGGGCTTCCACAGCGAGTGGATCACGCCCACGGCGCCGTAGCAGTCCTTGACCGAGCCGACGATCACCCGCATCGCGGTCAGGTCGTAGATCTCGTTGAACTCGCGCCCCTTCTTGGTCATCTTGGCGTAGATCGAGTAGAAGTGCTTGGCGCGGCCCGAGATCTCCGCCTGGACGCCGATCTCCTCGAGCTCCTTGCCCAGATACACGGCGGCCTGGTTGACATAGCGCTCCCGCTCGGCGCGCTGCTGGGCCACCAGGCCCTTGATCTCGTTGTACTTGCGCGGGTGCAGCGTCTGGAAGGCCAGATCCTCGAGCTCCCATTTGATCGCGTGGATACCGAGGCGGTGAGCGATCGGCGCGTAGATGTCGAGCGTCTCGCGCGCTTTCTCGATTTGCTTCTGCTTGGGCAGGGCCGAGATCGTGCGCATGTTGTGCAGCCGATCGGCCAGCTTGATCAGGATGACCCGGATGTCCGTGGCCATCGCCACGATCATCTTCCGGTAGTTCTCGGCCTGCGCCTCATCGCGCGACTGGAAGGTCAGACCGGTGAGCTTGGTCACGCCGTCAACCAGACCGGCGATCTCGTCGCCAAAGGCCTCACGCACCTCCTCGAGCGACACCGAGGTGTCCTCGACGGTGTCGTGCAGCAGCGCGGCGCACAGGGTCTCGGTGTCGAGCCGCATCGCGGCGCAGATCTTGGCCACCCCGACCGGATGCACGATGAAGTACTCGCCCGAGCGCCGGCGCTGGTCGGCGTGATGCACGCAGGCGTAGACGAACGCTTCTTCGACTCGTCCGCGATCGATCGGCGAGGCGGACTCGTGCGCGTGCTCTTCGACGATCGCGAAGAGATCTGAGAGCAGCCGCCGCTCAGCCGCGGTCAGCTCCGAGTGCTCCACCTGGCCGTGGGCCTCGGGATGCTCCACCCGGTCCACCGGCGGCCGCGAGGCGAACAGCGCCGAGCCCGGCGCTCCGTCTTGTGCCTGGAAGCCGGGTCCGTCCTTCGGCCGGCCCCGGGTCAGCCTCATGGAAGATGATTTGCGCTGCTCAGAAATCTTTTTCCGTCCTCGTACCGCTGTGCGTAGACCCGGTACGCCGCGGAGCGCTCGAGTGCCGTCGGCTGGGCGCCCGCGATCGCCAGGGCCGGCAGATCCCGGTCGAGGCTGACGAGCTCGAGCTCCCCGAGGACCTTGATCAGCCGCGCCGCCAGGCGTGCCGGGCGACCGTGCGGACCGTCCCCGCGGAGCAGGTGCTCGAGCTCCTCGCCGGTCACCCTCCCCCGCACCTTGAGGCTGCGGTAAAAGGCGGCGAGCGAAGCACGAAGACCGTACTCCAACTCATGCATCTGCTGCGCAAAGCGTAGCTCAGGCTCGCCCCAGGCCAAATGGGTATAGCCGCGGCCGGCGTCCAGGGCGGCGCCGGCCGCCGGACAGAACGGCGGGTCGAGCGCGACCAAATGCCCGAATGGTTCCGCGAGCGCCGGTTCGCACCCGAGCGCGTGGTAGGAGATCAGCCCGAACCCGCCCGTCCTGGCCTCGAGCCCCGCCCGTCGGCGCGCCGTGTCAGCGCACACGGCGAGTACCGGGCCGCCGGCCGACAGCGCGTCGGCGAGCACGGCCAACGGGCTGTGGCCGCGGCGGTCGAGCACCGCACGCGTCTTCGGCACGACCAGCGAGTCCGGGAACGCCTCGCGCTCGAGCTCGCGGAGCACCGCGGCGAGATAGTCGCCCGCCTCCCCCAGGACCTCGATCTCCGGCGGGGCGCACGGCCGCGCGTGCCCGAGGACCAGGCGTGGCTCGACCGCGCCCTTCCAGAAGTTGCGCTCCAGGCGGAAGGTGGCATCGACCGGCTCGTCGGCCTCCACCCCCAGTTGCCCGTCGCAGCCGAACGCCACCCCCCGCGCGCTGATCCCGGCCGAGCCAACCGAGAAGCGCAGATGACGTCCCTCCCCCATCGGGCGCAGATCGCGCAGCCGGGCGCCCGGCACCAGCAGCCGGGCCCGCGGATTGCCAATCCCGCACGGTTCGAGCCGTTCGAGCTCCTCCGCCAAGGCAAGGCCGAGCTCGCATCCTGAGGCGACTGCGTCGACGCGCTCGCGCGCCACCAGCAGCTCGACGCCGAGTACCGCCTCGGCATGGGCCTCCAGCGCTTCCCGAAACGCCTCCAGTCGCTCGCGCCGGATCGTCATCCCGGCGGCCGCCCGGTGGCCACCGTAGCGCTCGAGGTGCTCGGCGCCGGCATGGAGCGCGCCCAGCAGGTCGAAGCCCGGGATGCTCCGGGCCGAGCCCGACCCGACGTTTCCGGCGAGCCCGACCACGACCGTCGGGCGGTGGTGGCGCTCGACCACCCGCGAGGCGACGATTCCCACCACGCCGGGATGCCAGCCCTCGCCGGCCAGGACGTAGGTGCGGCGCTGTCCCTGCTCCGCCACCTGAGCTTCGGCCTCCCAGACGATCCGCTGCTCGACCGCGCGCCGCTCTGCGTTGACTCGTTCGAGCTCAGCGGCGATCTGCGCGGCGCGGCGGTCGTCCTCGGTGAGGAGCAGCTCGAGCCCGGCATCCGCCCGGCGCAATCTCCCGCAGGCGTTGATTCGCGGCGCGAGGCGGAAGGCGAGGACGCCGGTGTCCAGCGCGCTCGGGTCGACGTTCGCCGCCCTCATCAGCGCGCGCAGACCCGGCCTGGCCGTGCGAGACAGCGCGAGCACCCCTGCGCGGACCAGCCTGCGGTTCTCCCCGACGAGCGGCATCAGGTCGGCCACCGTAGCCAGCGCCACCAGCTCGAGGTCCTGCTCGGCGGTCGATGCTCCAAGCGCCTCGGCGAGCTTGTAGGCGACCCCGGTTCCGCAGAGGTCCGGGCATGGGTACCCGCACACTCCGGGGTGGACGACCTCGCACTCGGGCAGGCGGCCGTCGGCCCGAGGAGCGTGGTGGTCGGAGACGATGACGTCGAGGCCGGCCTCGCGTGCCGCCGCGACCTCATCCACCGCGGTGATCGCGCAGTCGACCGTGACCAGCAGGCCGGCGCCGGTGCCGGCCAGCCGGCGGACCGTCTCGGGCGACAGGCCGTATCCGTCGGCCAGGCGGTCCGGAAGGTACCAGCCGATATCGCCGCCACGCGCCCGCAGGGCACGCACCAGGATCGCGGTGGCGCAGACCCCGTCCACGTCGTAGTCCCCGTGCACCACGATGCGGCTGCCGCGCTCGATATGCGCCTCGATCAGCGCGAGGGCACGGTCGATGCCCGAGAACGCGCTCGGGTCGTGCGCCTCCTGGGGATCGAGGAACGTCCGGGCGGCGGCGGCGTCGCGAATCCCCCGCCGCACCAGGACCTGGGCCAGTACGTGGCTGACGCCGAGCTCGCGCTCGAGCTTGACCGCGGCGGCCAGGTCGTAGCACGGGACCTCGAGCCGGGGCGCGGCGGCCGGTAGCACGGGAACCGCATGGAGCCGGTTACCCGAGCCCGGGAGGTCCTCCGGGTCGGTGCGCAGAAGGGCTGCCTCGGGCATGGCGGGCAGCGTATGTGGCGCTCCTGACGGAAACGGCCGTTCGCAGCGCCGGCAGGCCGCCCCGGCCCCGAAAAGGAGCAGACATGTAACGAGGCGTTACGAAGGTGAGAAGAACTCAGGCTAGGCCGGGTTCGCCGTGTCCGGCTGCCCGCTCGTTCCGGACGCCCGCGAACCAGACGATGGCCAGGCCGATCAGCGCCCCCGGGATCGCGTCGAGCGCGGTGAGGAGGTGGGTGTCGTGGCGCCCCGGGACCGAGAAGCCGTTGATGATCCAGGCGAACACGACGGATCCGATCAGCGCCCCGATCAGCGCGCCGACGATACCGCCCCAGAACCGATCGGGCAGCCAGATCGTGAAGTGCCAGATGGCGAGCCCCATCATCGCCCAGGCGAGCATTCCCATGGTGTTAGCGGCGCCTCCCGTGCCGGCGGTTGCGTGACCTCGTCTTGGCCGGCCGCTTCTGTGCGGGCGCCGGCGCCACGCCTTCGTTCTCGGCGATGTCGGGCGCCGGCGTGACCTCATCCGCGCGCGATGTGGCGGGATCGGACCGAGGCGCGCCGTTGCCGGCGCCATCACTCCCGTCGCGCGGCTGCGGAGCCGGCCGGGCTCCCGGGGAGGCCGGGCGAGGCGACGAGGAAGGCTTGGTCCGCGACTGCCGCGCGCGCGGGGCCGGGGCCGGGGCGGGAGTCTCCGCCGACTCGGAGTGGGCGAGGCGCTTGGTCAGCGTCGAGGTGCGACGCGCCGGCTGCTCCTCCTCGATCTCGAGGTCTCGCTTCATCTGCTCGAACTCGGCCGCCGAGACAGTGTCCGGCTCCGGTGTGGTCAGGCGGCCGACCCGGTTACGGCGCTTCGCAGCCGGCTCGACGTCGGCGCCGGTCGCCGCGTAGGCCGGCACGTATCCGAACTCGGCCTCGATCCGCTCGCGGCGATGGCGGTACTGAGGCTCGCGCTCCTTCCAGTGCGTGAGCACCGGCGATGCGATGAAGATCGAGGAGTACGCACCCGAGGCCACGCCGATGAGCAGCGCGAAGGCGAAGTCGCTCAGCTCGCTCGAGCCGGGCACGCCACCGAACAGGAGCAGCGCGACGATCGGCATCAGCGTGCACGCCGTCGTGGCGATCGACCGCGTGAGCACCTCGGACATGGAACGGTTGACGATCTGCGAGAACGCCGCGCGCGGCATGCGCGGAATGTTTTCTCGCACCCGGTCGAACACGATGATCGTGTCGTACATCGAGTAGCCGAGAATCGTCAGCAGCGCGGCAACCGTCGCCGTGGTCACCTCGCGACCGGTCAGCGCGTAGACGCCGCTCGTGATCAGGAGGTCGTGCGCGAGCGCGATCAGCACCGGGATGGCGAACTTCCATTCGAATCGCAGGGCGACGTAGGCGGAGATCACCAGCAGCGACGCGATGATCGCGATCACCGCGCTGTTGGCCACGGTCTTGCCGAACGTCGGGCCGACCGAGGTCGACTGGAACGTCCCGTTGTGGAGGCCGAAGTGGTCTTGGAGGTTGCGCTTGACCGTCTGGATCTGGTCCGGCTGAAGCTGCTTGGAGGAGATCTGGAACACGTAGTTGCCGAGAGAGCGGTTGGACACCTTCTGCACCTGCGGATTGACCGCGCCCGAGGAGGCGACCAGCGAGCTCACCTGGGCCTCGGTGGCGGGCCGCTCGAGGCTGGTGGTGATCCGCGACCCCGAGGTGAAGTCGATCCCGAGGTTCAGGCCCTTGCCGCCGATGGCCAACGCGCCGATCAGCAGGATGACGCCCGACATCGAGAAGAACCACTTCGAGGCGCCCATGAAGTCAAAGCGCCAGACGCGTTTCTTCCCCCCCGCCCCGAGCGCCGACGGCGAGTGGATCGCGCGCGAATTGCCCATCGTGGTCAGGATCGCCTGGGTGGCCATGACCGCCGTGAACAGCGACACGAAGGTGCCGATCCCGAGCGTGAAGGCGAAGCCCTGGACGTCGGAGGTGGCCAGCACGAACAGGATGAACGCGGTCATGATCGTGACAACGTTTGCGTCGATGATCGCGGTCAGGCCCTTCTTGTAGCCGGTGGCGATCCCCTGGCGGATGGAGCGCCCGCTGCGGATCTCCTCCTTGACCCGCTCGAAGATCACCACGTTGGCGTCGGCGGCAACCCCGATGGTGAGGATCAGGCCCGCTATCCCCGGCAGCGTCAGCGTGATTGGGATCAGCTTGATCAGCGCGTAGAAGTAGAGGCCGTACACCGCCAGCCCGGCGACCGCGATGAGCCCGAGCACCCGGTAGTAAGTGACCAGGAACAGCGCCACGACGAGCAGTCCGACGAGGCCCGCGATCAGACCGGAGTGCAGCGCCTGTTTGCCGAGGGTGGCCGAGACCTGCGACTCGGAGATCAGCTTGAGCTTGATCGGCAACGCGCCCAGCCGCAGCTCGTTGGCCAGGTCCTGCGCGGAGCTGATCGAGAAGTTGCCGCTGATCTCGGCGCCGTTGTCGCCGTTGATCCCGTCCGGATACTGCTTGTAGTCGATGTACGGGACGGTGATCAGCAGGTTGTCCAGCGCCACCGCGAAGTGCTGGTTATACGACTGCCCGAGGCCACTGACCAAGCTTCCGCGCCTGGCGATCTGTGCGGTGACGTTCTGGAACGCGCTCTTGCCCTTGGAGCTGAACCCGAACGCCACGTTAGGCGCGCCGCTGTTCGAGTCCGTGCTCTGCTGCGGGTTGGTGACGTCGTTGCCCCGTAGGGCGATGTTGTCCTTGAGCACGAAGAACTGCGCATTTGGAGAGCCGACCGGGACCGAATGCGAGAAGTTCGCCGGGATCGCCTGGAGCACGACCCAGCCACGCGGCACCGCGAGGATCTGCCCCTCGGACGGGCTGACGCCGGCCGGCAGGCCCGAGCGCAGATCGGTCAGGTTGTCGTCCGGGCCCGAGAGCCAGCAGCGCTGGCCGGCGACGGGCGTGGTGCCTTGCGCACGGGCCGCGGCCGCGCACGCCGCGCTCCCCGGCGCGCCGAACATCCAGTACTCGGGCCCGGTGCGCGAGTTCGCCGGGCTCGACCAGGGCTGCTGCTTGGAGGCGAGCTGCACGGCCTGGTAGAGGCCCATGCTCCCCGAGCCGGGCTGCCCCGGCGCGTTGGTCTGGGTAGCCCCCTGGCTGATCGTCACCGCGTTCGGATCCTGGGCCTGGAGCTGGTCCGCGACGATCTTGCCGTTGGGGGTCAGCGCGTTGGCCTCCCAGTCGTAGAAGGCGAGCTGCGCCGTCGTCCCGACCTGCCGCTCGGCCCGGGCGGTATCGGTCACGTTGGGCAGACCGACCGTGATCTGATTTCCGCCCGTAGTCTGGATCTGGGGCTCGGCGACGCCCAGTTGGTCGACCCGGCTGCGCATGATGTCGACCGCGCGCTGGAGCGCCGCCGAGGTGACCACGGGCGTCTGGGGGCTCGGCTGGCCCTGGTAGACGAGCTGGACGCCGCCCTTGAGGTCGAGGCCGAGGACGGTCTTCTTGGGCTTGGTCGCGCCGGGGATGCCGATGATCACGATCAGTGACGCGACGACCAGCCCCACGACGAGGAGCAGGATGAAGCCATTGCGCTGGCGATCAGTCATCGGTCCTGCTGGATGCTAGAGGTATGGCAATGGGGTGTGGCGCTGGTTGGAACGGCTCTCACCGGTGGTTCGTGGGCGTGAGCACGACCAGAACACCGCCATCCTCGTCGTCGTAGGCGGGAAAGATGTCGGCCACGGCGCGGGCGGGCAGGTCGCGCTCGGCGTTGACCTCGACCGGCTTGGCCTTGACGCGAACCTCCCACTCAAGCGCGGTGCTCACGTGATCGGTTCCATCTTCGAAGCGCAACCCCAAGACCTCGTTGACAGGGCGACCGATCACCTGCTCGGTCTTCAACCCGGTCAGCTCAAAAGAGCCCCTACCACAGTCGATGATACGCCCGTCCGCGTCGCAGGCGAAGAAGGCCGCATTGGGAGCCGGGTAGTAGTCGTCCAGGAGCTCGAACAGGTAGGCGAAGCCACACTTTTCGCACCCCCGCGCCTCGCGCCGGAAGCCGGAGTTCCGGTCGATACCCATCGAGCGGTTGCCGCAGTGGGGGCAGATGAAGTAGTGCTCGTGACTCATGCGCGATTCGGAAAGATCCTGGCCGTCGAGAGGCGATTCACGACGCGAGCCTCCATACTCGGGTCGGCGCCCTGAGGATAGCCGCCGCCGGCGCCGCTAACTCCGCGGTCTTCATGAACACTTAAGAGTCTGTCTCAATGGCGCGGCGTGCGCGGCTGGCGAGCGCCGGATCAAGCGGGGCAAGGACGCAGGAGTCGACGCGTAGCAGCGCTACACGAGACTCCGAGGACGCAGCATCCGCGCAGATCCGCCGCCGCCAGACGTGTACGACGCGGTTTGAGGCAGGCTCCTAAAGGAGGGACAGCGGGCCCGGAGGCTCCAGCCCGAGATGGGCGAAAGCGTGCCGCGTGGCCGCCCGTCCCCGCGGCGTGCGCTCGATCAGGCCCCGCTGCAGCAGATAGGGCTCGTATACGTCCTCGATCGTGTCCTGCTCCTCGCCCACGGAAACGGCAAGCGTGGAGAGTCCCACCGGACCGCCGCCGAACTTCTCGCAGATCGCCCGCAGGATCTCGCGGTCGAGCCGGTCGAGCCCCGCGTGGTCGACTTGGAGCAGGTCGAGCGCCTGGATCGCCACCGCGCCCGTCACCACGCCCGTCCCGCGCACCTCAGCGTAGTCCCGGACCCGCTTGAGCAAACGGTTGGCCACGCGCGGTGTGCCGCGGCTGCGCTCGGCGATGGCCAGAGCGCCGGCCTCCTCGATGGCCACGTCGAGCAGCCGAGCGGAGCGGCGCACGATCGTGGCCAGGTCCTCGCAGCCGTAGTGCTCGAGGCGATGCTGGATCCCGAAACGGTCCCGCAGCGGCGTCGTGATCAAACCGGCGCGAGTCGTGGCGCCGATCAGCGTGAACGGCGGCAGCGGAATCGTCATCACGCGCGCGCCTGCGCCCTGGCCGACCGTGATCGGCAGGATGGCGTCCTCCATGGCCGGATAGAACGTCTCCTCGAGTGCCCGCGGCAGACGGTGGATCTCGTCCACGAAGAACACCGCCCGTGGCTCGAGCGCGGTGAGGAACGCGGCCACGTCGCCTTTGCGCTCGAGCGCGGGCCCGGCGGTCTGCACGAACGGCACGTCGAGCTCGGCGGCAACGATCTGGGCCAGCGAGGTCTTGCCCAGGCCGGGCGGGCCGGCCAGCAGAACGTGGTCGAGCGCCTCGCCCCGGCTGGCCGCCGCCGCGATCGACACCGCCAGCTGGTCTTTGATCGCCTCTTGCCCCACGAAGTCCTCGAGCCGACGGGGGCGCAGCGAGCGATCGAGATCCTCGTCCGGCAGCACCTCGGGATCCTGGATCCGCCGCGGGCGGTCGTCGCTGATCTCCCGTACCGGGCTCATCGGCGGGCGGTCCTGAGCGCGTACGCGATCAGATCCTCGGGTCGCTCACCCTCGGCCCCGTCGAGCAGCTCGTCGACCTCGACCGGGCTATAGCCGAGGCCGAGGAGCCCGTCGCGGGCCAGCGCACGCGGATCGTCGCCGGCGGCGCCGTTCACCGTTCGCGGGGCCGGCACCGTGGCGCCGACCTTCTCTCGCAGCTCGACGATGATCCGCTCCGCAGTCCGTTTGCCGACTCCAGGCGCTGCCTGCAGACGCCCCGTGTCACCTGCCGCGACCGCCCCCAGCAGCTCTCGGGGGGGGCCACCCGAGAGAACCGCCAGCGCCACCTTCGGCCCTACCGACTGAACCGAGATCAGCATCAAGAACAGCTCGCGCTCCTCTTCGGTGGCGAACCCGTAGAGCTGGAGCGCGTCATCGCGCACCACGAGATGGGCGTGCAGGAGCACCTCCTTGCCGACCCTCGGGACGTGCCGGAGCGTCTCGGCCGACACGGCCAGCCGGTAGCCGACGCCGCAGCAGTCGACCACGACGTGGTCGCCGCGCCGAACGGCCACAGCGCCGGAAACCAGGGCAATCACGCGCGCGCCCCCGTTACGGCCTCCGTGCGCGTCCCTCCCGCCCCAGCCACGGCCCGCGCGAGCGGGGCCCGATTCAGATCGCAGATCGCCACCGCGAGCGCGTCCGCGGCGTGGTCGGGCGCCGGCGGCCCGGGCAGGCCGAGTAGTCGCGCCACCATCCGGCCGACCTGCTCCTTGCCGGCGCGGCCGTGGCCGCATACGGCGTCCTTGACCTGCTGCGGCGTGTAGGAGCGGGACGGCACGCCGCGCTGGCCGGCGGCCAGCAGCACCACACCCCTAGCCTGGCCGACCGCGAACGCCGTCCGCGCGTTGGCTCCGAAATACAGCTCCTCGATCGCCACCGCGGCCGGCCGGTACTCCTCGAGCAGATCCCCCACGCGGGCGTGGATCTCGGCCAGCCGGCGCTCGAGGGCAACCCCGGCGCGCGTCTCGATCACGCCGGCGGTGTGGGCACGTAGGCACGAGCCGGCGCTTTCGATCACGCCGAAGCCGGTGCTCGCAGTGCCGGGGTCGATGCCCAGAACGATCATGGGATCACCATTCTGCGCGGCCGCCCGGACGCCTGCCCGTGCGCCGGCCGACGGCACGACCGGCACCCGGAGTCGCGCCGATGGACCCAAGTCGGCCCAACCGCACATTCGGCACCGCCCGCACGCCCAGCGTGCGGTTAGGTACGTCATAGGGTCGCGATCCTCACACTCGGCCGGGACGCAGTGTCGAGAGTGCACTTAGGCCGACGTCCGCTGGCGAGACCGGGCGGCCCCGGGGCTCGACGATGAGGCTGATTGCCGCGCGCTGACCGGCCCTTGGCGAGCCATCCGCTGCGGCTAGGCTGGATCGCGGTGGCGCCGCCGCCCCCGCGGGCTACGGGGAACCGGCCCGCGTCCCCTGACCGGACGGGCCTACCTGGCCCCACGGACGCCGAGCGAAGCGAGGCCCTTAAGTGCCCACGCAGCGCTGATCTGCGCCCGGGGCGGTCACGCGGTAGACCTTCCACACGCCCACCTGCGCGATCAGCTGCGACTGCGTGAGCCGCGGCGAGACCGGAGCCGCGATGCCGTCGATCGTGTCGTGCGGCCCGACGAACATGACGCCCTGGTGGCGCATCGAAGTCCCCACCCGGCCCAGGGTCACGTGAAGCTTCCAGGCCAGCGCGGTCTGAACGCCGTGGTTCACGGCGGCGAAGCTCGACTTGCACGGGAACACGCGGCGATGGCCGCCGACCGCGGCGACGGCGGCCGAAAGCTGGTCAAGTCGGGTCACGGCGGCCGACGCGACCGAGTTCTGCCGGCGGGCCTCTTTCACGCGTCCGGCCGTGAACGGGATCGTCAGCGCCAGCAGCGCGACGACGACGGCAACCCAGACCCCGACCCGCACCCCGCCGGCGCCGGAGCGATCGGCCACCGCCGCCGAGGCCAGCTCGGCCAGCCGAACGATCCCTACGCCGGCCAGCACGCAGGTCACTCCGGCGGCCGGCAGATAGAACCGCTCCAGCCCCGGATAGCCGTCGAGGGTCATCCCGACCACCACCACCCACCACACGACCACGCCGGCCCCCAGCGCCAGAACAAGACGGTCGCGGGGCTGGCGGAACCATGCCAGCGCCACCGCCACCGCTCCGAACACGAGCAGCGGGATGGTCTGCACATCCAGGCCCCGGCCGAGCACGGTGAGGAACGGATTCGAACCAAGCGCGCCGTTGTACTCCGCCGCATGCTGAGCGGCCAGGAACGG
>JAFASQ010000214.1 GCA_019244395.1 Solirubrobacterales bacterium
CCGCTGCTCCTACGGGCGCACACCGCCGGCGCCGCGCGACCGCACGTGGTGACCGGCGGACCGCAGCCGTGCGCGGCGGCCGCGACGGCGGCCGCGAGCCAGGGCGGGCTGACCGCTGATCAGATCGCCTCGGCCTATGGACTATCCGGTCTTTATCAGGCCGGAAACCTAGCCGCCGGCCAGACCATTGCCGTGCTTGAGCTCGAGCCCTACGATCCGAATGACATCGCGGCTTATGAGCAGTGCTACGGCGCCAGCGCGCCGGTCGCGAAGGTCGCGGTGGACGGAGGCGCGGGCGGCGGGTCGGGCGCGGGCGAGGCGGCGCTCGACATCGAGAATACGATCGGCCTCGCGCCGCAGGCGAACATCGCCGTCTATGAAGGCCCGAATTCCGGCGCGGGTCCATATGACACGTTCAGCGCGATGGTCACCCAGCGCGCGGCGCGGGTCATCACCGCGTCGTGGGGGCAGTGCGAGCCGATGAATGGGCCGGGCACCGCCTCGGCCGAGAACACGCTGTTTCAGGAAGCGGCCGCGCAGGGGCAGTCAATCGTCTCGGCAGCGGGCGACGATGGGGCCGAGGACTGCTTCCCCACCCGGCCTGCGGCAGAGGTAGACGATCCCGCCAGCCAGCCCTACGTCACCGGGGTCGGCGGTACGCGCATCACCGCGGTCGGTCCGCCACCATCGGAGAGCGTGTGGAACGACGGGCCGACGACCGGCGCGGGGGGTGGCGGCATCTCGAGCGTCTGGAAGATGCCGGCCTACCAGGCGAACACCCCGCGATCGCTGCACGTGATCGGCCCGAACTCCTTGGGGTCGAGGTGCGGGGCGTCCTCGGGCTACTGCCGCGAGGTGCCCGATGTATCAGCCGACGCCGATCCCGCCAGCGGCTACCTGATCTATTGGAACGGCAGCGGCGCGGCCGGGGCGACGCAGCCCAAGGGCTGGCAGGTAGTCGGCGGCACGAGCGGGGCGGCGCCAGCGTGGGCGGCGTTGATCGCGCTGGCCAACGCGTCGCCCGCCTGCAAGGGCACCCCGATCGGCTTCGCCAACCCCGCGCTCTACAACGCGGCCGCGACCGCCTACGCCAGCAACTTCAACGACATCAGCTCGGGGAACAACGACATGACCGGCGTCAACGGTGGCCAGTTTGCCGCCGGGCCGCGTTACGACATGGCCAGCGGCCTAGGATCCCCGAAGGGCACGGTGCTCGCCGGCACGCTGTGCACGGACGCCATCGCGCTGAGCAACCCAGGCCCGCAGCGCTCGATCGTTGGCTCCTCCGTGAGGCTGCAGATCAAGGCGGCCGACACGCGTGGCGCTCCCGTGCAGTTCATCGCGTCCGGGCTCCCGCGTGGCCTCTCGATCAATGCTTCGAGCGGCAGGATCACCGGCCGCCCGCGCGACCTCGGAACCTCCACGGTGACGGTGACCGTCAGCGACGGCGCCGGCACGCGATCACAAGCTTCATTCGCGTGGACGATCCAGAGCAAGCCGACGCTGTCGAACGTGTCGCTGACGGGCGTCGGCGTTGCGCGCCCGCGGCTGTCGTTCGCGCTCGCTGCCGGGCGCGGGGCGCCGCCCCTCAAGACGGTGGGAGTGGCGCTCCCGCAGGGCCTTAGCTTCTCTAGATCGAGCGCGAGGATCACCGTCACCGGCCGTGGCGGCCGGCACCTCGCCTTCAGCGCGGGCCTGGAGCATGGGACTCTCGTGCTCACGCTGCATAGCGCCGCGTCCCAGGTGCGGGTGACGATCGCCTATCCGCGGATCCAGGCCAGCAGCAGCTTGACCGCACAGGTGGCAGGCCAGCGCGCTTCGCGGATCACGCTGACGGTTGAGCCGACGGACGGGCTCAAGCGCACCACGCGGCTCACCGCGCGACTGAACCCGAGCTGATCCGCGCCCCTACGCGGCCGTCCGGGCGGGCATGGTGTAGCGCTTGGCCACGTCGGCCAGGATCTCGATCATGGTGCCGGCGGCGGGCGCGACACCAGCCCCGGCGAGGGTCGCCGCCACGACCCGGCGGTCCGGGCTTCGGGGCGCCAGCGCACGGACGACGATTCCGGGATGGACGTGGGTGAGCGCCAGCTGCGGGATCAGCGCCACGCCGACGCCGGCCGCAACCAGACCCTGCACGGTCTCGTAGTCGTCGCTCTCGAACGTCACCTTGGGCTCGAACCCGGCGCCCAGGCACGAGCGGACGACATGGCGCGCGCACGGGCTGCTGGCGGAGGTCTGCACCCAATCCTCATCGCGCAGGTCGGGGAGCGACAGCGCCGGCTTGTCGGCCAGCGCGTGCTCGGCGGGGAGCGCGACCAGCATCGGGTCCTCGAGCAAGGGCTTGGTGCGCAGGCGCGCTCCATGACGCTCCCGCTCGCCGGGAAACTCGAACAGCAGCGCCAGGTCGAACTCGCCGGCGCGCAGCCGCGGCGCGATCTCCTCGGGCTCGCCCTCGGCCAGCGTCAACGACACGTCGGGATGGCGCTCGCGAAACCGCGCAATGGCCAGCGGCATCAGCGTGGCGCCGGCGGAGGGAAAGGAGGCCATGCGCAGCCGTCCCGACCGGATCCCCAGCACCGCGGCGAGCTCGGTCTCGGCGGCCTCGATTCGCCCGAGGATCCCCTCCGCGTGCTCGATCAGACTGGCCCCGGCCGCGGTCGGCCGAACACCGTTTCGATCGCGCACGATAAGGGTGGCGCCGGTCTCCGCTTCAAGGCGCGCGACCGCCTGCGAGATCGCCGACTGGGTGTAGGAGAGCGCCTCGGCAGCGGCCGAAAACGACCCGCGGCGCACGACTTCAGTGAGGACCTTGAGCCGGCCGACGTGCAGCATTAGCGTAGCTTATCAATGACATGACCAACTTCATTAGCGCTGATAGTAGGCAAATGCCATCCTCGCGGCGAAACAGGACGTTCAACCCCCAAACCCCTGAGCAACGGAGGGACCATGGCACCCAGGGCGATCATCTCCTACGACGACACACCTGGCGACCACGACGCGCTGATGCTCGGACGCATCCTTGCCGACGCCGGCGCTTCGCTCACCCTGGCGTACGTCCGCCACACGACGCAGACCGAGCGCTCCCAGGAGCTGCGCGAGGAGCACGAGGCCGAGACGCTGCTCAGCCGCGGCGCCCGCTGGCTCGCCGGGCTGGATGTGGACAAGCGGGTCGTGGTCAGCCCGTCGACGCCGCAAGGCCTGCGCCGGCTGGCCGAGCAGGAGGAGGCGAACATCATCGTGTTCGGCTCCGACTACCGGACCGCGTCCGGACATGTCGCGCCGCAGCACTCCGCGCAGAGCCTGCTCGAGTGCGGCCCGACCGCGGTGGCGATCGCACCGGCCGACTACCGCTCCGACCGGGCGCCGCGGATCCACCGGATCGGCGTGCTGGCCATCGCCGGCGACGACTCGACGCTCGACACCGCGCGTGCGCTGGCCGACAGCTTCGGCGCCACCCTGACGCGCGACGAGCGCCAGGTCGACCTGCTGGTCGTGGGTTCGCGTCTGGAGGCACCGCACGGTCACGTGCTGCTGAGCGCCCGCGCCGAGAACGAGATCGAGAACGCCACCTGCCCGGTGCTGATCGTGCCGCGCGGCGTCAGGATCGACTTCCCGGCCGTGCTGGCGCACGCGGCGTAAATCTAAACGCAGCGCTTAACGCGCGCGCCTATCGTCGTCGGCGTGCGGACCCTCGTCATCTCCGACTTGCACCTCGGCGCTGGCGTGCAGCACCCAGTGCTGCCGCGACCCGAGGCGCTCGAGCGGCTGCTCACCGCGGTTGGGGAGGTGGACCGTCTGGTGCTGCTGGGGGACGTCGTCGAGTTGTTGGAGCGCCGGCCAGAACGGTCGATGGAGGCCGCCTCGACCACCCTGCGTGCGCTTGGCGATCGGCTCGGTCCCGAGCGCGAGGTTGTGCTCGTCCCGGGTAACCACGATGTGGCCCTGGTTGCGGCTTGGGTCCGGGCACGAGGGGCCGCGCTGGATGTCGACACACCGGTGCCGGTCGACGCCACGCCGGCGCTGGCCGCCGTGGCGGGATGGCTCGCGCCGGCCCGGGTGCGTGTTCACTATCCGGGAGCGTGGCTATCCGAGCGGGTGTGGGCGACCCACGGGCATTACATCGGCCGAAGGGTGCGGGCCGAAGCTTCCCGCCTGACGCCCGCCGATTACGAGCGGGCGAGCGCAGGTTGGACGTTGCCCCGGATTGAGGCGGGGGTCATGCGGAAGCTCCCCGGCCCGGCGGCCACCCTGACGGAGGACCTGGCCGAGCTGGCTCGGGCGTTGACCATGCCGCTTCCACGTCGTCTGCTGCACCGACGGATGTCCCCGATCACCTCGGCGCTGCTCGCGGTGCAGGTGCGCCGCGCCAGCATCCCGACACTGGCCGTGCTGGCCGCGCGCCTGGGCGTCGACGCCGACTGGATCCTGTTCGGCCACGTGCACCGGCTTGGTCCTCTGACCGGCGACCGCCCGCTCGACTGGCAGGGACCGGGCGGAGGTCCACGCATCGTAAACACCGGCTCCTGGGTGTACGAGCCGCTACTCGTACATCATGCCACCCCCCCGCACCCGTACTGGCCCGGCGGCTCAGTGCTCCTCGAGTCCGGTCGGTCGCCGATGGCCCGAGGCCTCCTCGACGACCTCGGGGCCGAGGCGCTCCACTGAGCGGGCGTCTCAGGGCAGGATCAGGTGGCTGTCGCCGAACTCGTGCCAGAGATAGCCGGAGTCGAGCGCGGCCGCGTAGGAGACCTGCAGTAGCTCCGCCCCTGCCACGGCCTCGAGCATCAGCAGGTGCGAGGCGTCGGGATCGTGCCAGCCGGTGATGAGGCCGTCGATCGTGCGAACGCCGCACTCGGGGGTGATGACATGGCTCGTCCAGCCCGAGCGCGCGCAGGTGCAGCCCCGGCCAGCGGCGGCGGATTCGAGCGCGCGCACCACGGTGGTCCCCACGGCGATCACACGGCCGCCGCGCTCGCGTGCCGCGGAGATCGTCTCCGCGGTGCGTTCGGGTACCTCGAACCATTCGGGGAACGGCGGCTCGTGGCTCTCGGGGGAGGAGACGCCGGTGTGCAGCGTGATCGGCGCTACCGTGATGTCGCGTGCGATGAGGCGCGAGATCAGCTCACGGGTGAACGGGCGCCCGGCGCTGGGCATCTCGGCGCTTCCGGGACTGATCGCGTAGACGTTCTGGTAGGCATCGAGGGGCCATTCCCTGGGGACGTGGGCGTAGCGGATCGGCTCCCCGTGGTCCTCCAGGTACTCGTCGACCAGCAGTGCACAACAGAAGCGCGCCAGCATCAGCCGCTGCCCGGACGCGTACGGCGCGACCAGCTCGAGCGCGGCGCCGCCGCGCAGCTCGAGCCGCTCCCCCGCGGGTAGGCGCGCCGGCCGGGCGCCGTCGGCGCTGCGCATCTCGACCACCCTCCAGTCGTCCTCCAAATGCGGCGCGCGGGTGGCAAAGTGAACCCTGACGAGGGACTCATTCGGCCGTCGTGCCGGCACTGCGGCTGGGATCGTGGCCGAGACATTGACCACGATCACATCGCCGGGCTCGAGCAGCTCGGGGAGGTCGCGAAACGTGCCATGCTCGATCGATCCGTCGTGGCGCTGCGCGACCAGCAGCCGCACGCCGTCGCGCGGGATCCCGCGAGCCTCGGGCGGCTCGTGGGCCTCGAGAGCGGGCTGGAGCTCGAAGGCGAGCGCGCTCATCCCGCCGGGATCGCGGCGGCCGCGAGCGCGCGCGCCTCGTAGCGGCCGCTGGGCAGATCGCCCTCGACCAGCCGGAGGATTCCCGGCACGCTGTCCTCGGGCAGGGGCAGATCGGAGATGTCCTCGCCGGGGAATGCCTCCTGGTGCATCTGGGTTCGCATGTCGCCGGGATCTACGGCGTAGATGCGCAGCGTCGGATGCTCGGCGGCGAGGACCGCGCTCAGCTGGTCAAGGGCAGCCTTGGACGATCCGTATCCGCCCCATCCCGCGTATGGCTCGATTGCGGCGTCGGAGGTCACGTTGACGATCACGCCGCCGTCGGGGAGGCGCGGCAGGGCCAGCTGGGTCAGCGCGAGTGGGGCCACCACGTTGACCTGGTAGACGCGTTGGAGGACGTCGAGCGGGTAGCGCCCGAGCGCGGGCTGCGGGCTGGGGCCGAGCAGGCTCGCGTTGTTGACCAGCAGGTCGACGTGGTCCCCGGCCGCGTCCAACAGCGCCCCACGGTGCCAGTCGTCGGCGACGTCGCCGGGGAGGGCTGTGACTTCGGTGATCGCGCCAAGTTCTCGGGCGGCGCGCTCGAGTTCGTGCGCACCGCGCGCGTCGATGACGAGCGCCCAGCTGCGCTCGGCCAGCGCGCGAGCAAGCGCGAGGCCGAGGCCTCGCGAGGATCCGGTGATGATGGCTAGTGGCATAGGCGCCACGGTAGGACCCGGCCGGTCTTGGTTTCCACGCGTAATTGGTCCTAGGACCTGGTGACGAGGCCCTGTTGCACAGCCAGCACCGCGGCCTGGGTACGGTCGCTAACACCGAGCTTGGCCAGGACGTGGCCCACGTGGGTCTTGACCGTCTTCTCCGAGATCCCCAGCTCGAGCGCGATCCGCTTGTTCGAGCGGCCGGTGGCGATCAGGGTCAGGACGTCGCGCTCGCGGCCGGTCAGCTGGTCGAGTGCGGTGCCGTGCGGACGGTCCGACAACGCGCGCACGAGCCGCGCCGCCACCGTCGGATCGATTACCGCCTCGCCGTCGTGCGCGGCACGCACCGCGCGGGCGAGCTCCGCGGGCTGCGAGTTCTTGAGCAGGTAGCCCGCCGCGCCCGCCTCGAGCGCGGGGAGCAGCCGATCGTCCTCGAGGAAGCTGGTCAGCACGATCACGCGGGAGCGCGGACAACGGTGGCGGAGCTCGCGCATGGCGCTCACGCCGTCGAGCCTGGGCATGACCAAATCCATCAGGATGACGTCGGGTTCGAGCTCGGCCGCCCGCTCGAGCGCCTCATCGCCGTCCGCCGCCTCGCCCACGATCTCGAAGCCCGCCTGGAGCCCGAGGAAGGCGCGCAAGCCCTCGCGGACGACGGCGTGGTCGTCGACGATCAGGATCGTGATCGGGTCAGTCATGGTTCGTGAGCTCTATCCGCACGGTTGTTCCCTGCCCGGGGCTTGACCGGATCTTGAGCCGGCCATGGAGTTCGCGGGCGCGCTCCTCCATCGAGGTCAGGCCGAGGTGGCGAGAACGGACCTCGGCCGCGTCCGGATCGAACCCGATGCCGTCGTCGGTCACCTCGATGAGTCGCGCGCGCTCGTTGCCGGCGAGCCGGACGACGACGTGTTCGGCGTGGGCGTGCCGGACGGCGTTGTGCAGTGCCTCGTGGGCGATCCGCAGGAGCGCCAGCTCGTGCTCGCCGCCGGGGCCGCCTCGGCCGAACGCGGGCTCGACCTCGAGCTGGATGTCGGTGCCATGGGTCCGTGCCACCATCTCGACCTCCTTGCGCAGGGTGTCCTCGAGTCCGTCGCGCTCGAGGTCGGGAGGGCGCAGGCCGAGGATCAGCGCGCGCAGCTCCTCGAGCGCTTCGCCGGCGAGGTCACGCAGGCGGCGTAGCTGGACGCGGGCGGTGTTCGGATCGCTATCGATCTGGCCGGTGGCGGCCTCTGCCGTCAGCATCACACTGAACAGCTTCTGGCTGACCACGTCGTGCAACTCGAGGGCGAGGCGGTTTCGCTCGGACAGGATCGAGAGCTCGCGGCTCTGCTCGTACAGGCGGGCGTTGGTGATAGCGATCGAGGCATGGGCGGCGAGCAGTTCGATCAGTTCCTGGTCTTCGGCGTCGAACGCGTCTGCACCGTTTTTCTCGGTCAGGTAGAAGGCGCCGATGATGCTTCCGTCGGGCGCAGTGATCGGAACGCCAAGGAACGAGCGCATGTCGGGGTGCTGGCAGGGCCACCAGCCACGGAAGCGCAGATCGTCGTGAATGTCGTCGGTCCGGTACGGCTCGGCCTGGTGGAGCATGGCCGCGAGCATTCCGTGGGTGCGCGGCAGCGGCCCCATCGACGCGATCAGTTCATCGCTCATCCCCGCGACCAGGAAGCGCCGAAACCCACCGGTGCCGTCGGGGATCCCGAGCGCGGCATAGCGAGCGCCGGCGAGCTCGCGGGCGGCGTCCACCAGCTTCTGCAGCACCTCGTCCACGGACAAGTTCGCGGCCACGGCGAGGACCGCGTCGCTGACCGCCTTCAAGGCTGGGTTGAGTCGCTGTGCCATCGCTGCTCACGATAGTTTCCTGGCTGTGCCACGCCACTGGTTCTGGATGCAGGTCGCGATCGTGGTCTTCGTGCTGGCCGGAATCGTGATCGCGATCACGAAGCTGGCCTGACGAGTGTTCCGGTCGATTCTCGTTGGGACCGACGGCTCGGACACCGCGCACAGCGCGCTCCTGCGCGCGGTCGACCTCGCCGCAGGGCTGGGCGCTCGCCTGGCCATCGTTAGCGCCTACGAACCAGTGTCCGATCCGCGGCTGCGCGGGGAGCGGGCGATCGCGCCCGGGGATGCCCAGTGGGCAATCAACCCGCACGACGACGTGCTCACCCTGCTCGAACGTGCGCGGGCCGAAGCGACTGGCGCCGGCGTGGCCTCGGTCGAGACGTTCGCGCGCCAAGGTGATGCCGCCGACGCGATCCTCGACGTGGCCGAGGAGCAGCGCTGCGACCTGATCGTGGTCGGCAACAAAGGGATGACCGGCGCCAAGCGTTTCCTGCTCGGGTCAGTGCCCAACAAGGTCTCCCACCATGCCCCGTGTTCCGTGCTGATCGTGCGGACGACCTGAGAGCTGATCGTGCGGACGGCCTGAGAGCTGATCGTGCGGACTACCTGAGACCCGGGCGGCGTCCGCCGGCTCCGTCGACACCTGCAGAGAGCGTGCTACTGCGGCTGCGCAGGCGCGGTAACCGGCAGGCTGGCCGTGGCCGCGCCGGCGTTGAGCAGCCCGTAGCCGTAGTCCGGGTTGGGCTGGGCACCGCCCAACGGCGTGGCCGTCTGCTCAAGCCGCACGAGGATCCGGTCCGGTGACGGGTGGGGTCCGAGAACCCCACTGGCGATGACCAGCGCCGCGGTGGCGGCCACGGCCGGCGCCGCCATCGAGGTGCCGTAGCTGCTCGGCAGGCTGAACCGGGTTGTGTTCGAGCCGGGGCTGATCGAGTCAAAGTCGCTGAAGGTCATCTGGTGGACGGCCGGCAGGTTGCGCAATGGATGGCAGTCCGGGTCCGCCGGCAGGTTGGCATCGTCGCCCCCACCCGGCGCCACCAGGTCGAGCTTGGCCCCGCCGTTGGAGTAGCTGGCCAGGCATCGGTCCCGCGTGGTCGCCCCGACCGAAATCACCGCCGGCGCGGCCGCAGGGTAGGCCAGTTGCCGGGAGCTGTCGTTGCCCGAGGCGCCGACCACGACGACGCCGTGCCGGTGGGCAAAACCGATCGCCCTGATGATGTCCGGGATCTCCGAGGCATTCACGTTGATGTCGAACTCGAGGCTGAGGTTGATCACCTGGGCGCCGTGCGTGACGGCGTAGTGGATCCCCTTGGCGATGGTGGCCGAGTCGCCGTTGCCATTGGCGTCGAGCACCCGGACCGGCATGATCCTCGCGCCGTAGGCCAGGCCGGTCAGCCCGAGGCCGTTGTTGGTCGCCTCGGCGATCATCCCGGCCACAAAGGTGCCGTGGCCCTCGCGGTCGAGCGAGTAGGGATCGTTGGCGATGAAGTCGTAGGGGGCAACGAACTTCGTGCCGGCGAAGTCGGGGGATTTTCGAAACCGGCCCCAGGTGCGATAGGCGACCCCGGTATCGAGGATGGCGATGGTCACGCCGCGGCCGCCCGGACGGCGCACGCCGAACATGTGCGCCCAAGCGTCGGGAGCATTGACGCCCACCCCGGGCAGGAAGTTCCACTGGAGTTGCTCCCAGCCCTGCGGGTGGTGGGTGTTGCCGCGATCGTTCGGGATCCAGCCGCCGGCCTGGTGGGCGATGTAGTCGGGCACTGCGTACGCGACGCCGGGTTGTCGGCGAAGCTCCGCGATCGTGTCCCACAGCGTCTGTCCGCGCGGGACCCGGACGATGCGACTTGCCGGGTCCTCGGCGCCGGCGGCCGACCGGATGCCGATCATCCGCGCGCCATGCGCCGGCGCAGGGGTGGAGGCGTAGCCAACCAGCACGCGGCCCGGTACGTAGGCGGGGGGAGCGGGGTTCGTTTGCCCCGCCTGAGGCGCGGTCGTGTGCGCCGGCACGGCTGCCGCCCCCTGCGCCCGGGCCGGCATCGTGGTCGTGTGCGCCGGCACGGCTCGCGCGGGCGCCGCTCCACCCCCCGCCCCAGCACACAGCAGGCCGGCGAGCGCAGGCAGAGCGAAGGCGATACGGCGGGTGAGGATTACCGCGGACAAAGAAGCTGGACGAAATCGGCCCAGGCGCTAAGACACCTGCCGAAGGCCCAAAGTTGCCCTTCTCAACGGTAGCGTGGAGCTCTGAGATGAGCACGCACTTCTTCCCCCGCGAGGAGTACTTCATGCGCCTGGCCCTGCGCGAGGCGAGTCGCGCGCTCGAGCACGACGACGTGCCGATCGGCGCGGTGATCGTGCACGGTGGCGAGGTGATCGGCTCGGGCCACAACGAGCGAGAGATGCGCGCCGACCCAACCGCCCACGCCGAGATGATCGCCCTGCGCGAGGCGGCGCGGACACTCGGTAGCTGGCGGGTGCTCGACTCCGTCATGTACGTCACGCTCGAGCCGTGCGCGATGTGCGCCGGCGCTATCGTGCTCGCGCGTCTGCCCCGCCTGGTCTTCGGCGCCACCGACCCCAAGGCCGGCGCCGCCGGCAGCGTGCTCGACGTCCTTGACGAACCGCGGCTGAACCACCGTCCGCAGGTCGAGCGCGGGCTCCTGGCCGAGGAGTGCGCTGAGCTGCTGCGGTCCTTCTTCGCGCCGCGCCGGCCGTAGGTCACGCATCGGGTCGCGGCCACAGGTCCGTGTGCATGACGCGCCACTTGTCGGCACGAGGGCCAAGAGTGGCGTGTCGTGCACACCAGGAGGGGCCTGACGCGCCACTGTCCGTCGCCGCGGGTGCCGATTGGCGCGCTATCCACATAGGCGGGGCCAAGCCCCTCGCTCGGCGCCTTCTACTACCTTTAGGCCTGCCCCACCGGAGAGGTGGCAGAGCGGTTGAATGCGCCGGTCTCGAAAACCGGTTCGGGTCATTTGGTCCGACGAGGGTTCGAATCCCTCCCTCTCCGTTAGTGTGATGAGTCGGGACAGAGGTCACACCTGAGTCGCGACAAAGGTCTCACTTTTGGGAGCTCGGCCAGCGGCCGGGCTCTCCGGTTTTGGTTGCGCCAGTAGGTCTTGGTCGGGTCGAGGAGGTGGCCGTCGCCGTCGCTCGACCGCGGCGTGTGCCGAGCCGCCTTTGCGGGAGTCCGTAGCGACGGGCCAGCGTCACGACCGCCGAGCGCAATCGTTCGCCGCGACCAAGGCGCTCCTGTTAGACCCTGGACGCCCGCTCGCTCGATGGCCCGAGGCCTGCCTCGAGCGCGACGCGAGCGGCGCCCCGCAGCCGCGTGAGATGACCCACGATTGAGCTCAGGCGTGCGGCTTGCCGCCGGTGCCCCACTGCTTGGCCGGCACCCCCTCGACGATGACGTGCGTCAGCGGGCGGATCTCCTCGCTGGTGCACTCGACCATCGCATCGGTCAGCTTTTCGATCAGCTTCGGGACGGTCTCCTCGTTGATCCGCGTGTCGTAGACCTTGACCTCGATGAATGGCATTGACGCTCCTTCGGTGTCACGGGTGGATTCAGTGCTCGACGTGCAGCCGTCCGCCGTCGGGGCCGAGGACCAGGTCTCGCGCGCGGTCGGCCACGTGGTCGAGCGGCACGGGGGCCAGCGCCTCGAAGAACGCGCAGCCCCCCACCGACCGCAGGGAGTGATCCACGCCTCGGTTCACGACAACGACGTCGCCCTGGCGGAGCGTGCGCGTCTGGGCGCCAATCGTCATCTCGAGTTCGCCCTCGAGGATGTACATGAGCTGCTCGGTGTGTTCGTGCGAGTGGCGCGGCACTTCGGCCCCGGGCTCGTAGCGAACCCGGCACAGCAACACCTGTTCGCCGCCAACCGACTCGAGCGTGACCCGCGGGAACAGCGAGAGGGGCGTACGGC